>DATFZT010000164.1:0-11969 GCA_035314185.1 Terriglobales bacterium | reverse complement strand
CGCAATCTAGGTGAACCACCCACGCCAAGCAGCCCGGCTCGGGCAGGAAGCGGGGAAAGCGGTTCGCACTGTGCGTGAATTCGGGGGTCGGCCCACACGCGGACAAATTCAATCGCCGGATCGAGGCGCGCCGTTACGGAGTGTGAAGGTCATATCGTATGCAAAAAAAAACCAAAAATAGTAGCGCCAAGTCGAATAACTCCTCCCAACCAAATATCCTCTATTTCCATGTCGACAATTTGGGACAGGGCGAGTTGGGCTGTTACGACGGCGGGCTGCGGCGCGGCGCGGTGACAAGACGCATTGACCAGTTCGCGAGCCAGGGGCTCAAGCTTTGGCACTACGTCACCGAAGCCCAGTGCACGCCGAGCCGATCCGCCCTGATCACCGGGCGTCACCCCATCCGTTCAGGTACACACACGGTTTCCTTCGGCGGCGAAGAGGGCGGACTAGTCGCGTGGGAGCGCACGATTGGAGACATTCTGTCGGACGCGGGTTACGCGACCTGCTGCATGGGTAAGTGGCACATAGGTGCAGAGAAAGGACGTTTTCCCACTGACCACGGCTTCGACGAGTGGTACGGCATTCCCCGCAGCTACGACGAATGCCTCTGGCCGGAGGATCCGCGCTACGATCCCAAACGCGATCCTGTCACTTATACACTCGAAGGCGACAAGGCTAACGGCATTCATGAGAACAAGGACGAGCAACTGACGCTCGAACTCCGGCGCAATATCGATCGGGAGTACGAGAAGCGCGCCTTTAGTTTTCTCCGACGCAGCGTTCGGGACAGCAGACCTTTCTTCCTCTACTACAACCACTCCATGATGCATCTGCCGAACATTCCACGTGACGAGTTCAAGGGCAAGAGTGGCTACGGTGACTGGGCCGACTGCCTGCTCGAACTGGACGGCGACTTCGGCAAAATGCTGGACTTGCTCGATGAGCTCGGCGTGGCAGACAACACCATTGTGGTTTTTGCAGGAGACAACGGACCGGAAGAGATGGTGCTCTATCGTGGAGCCTCGGGATTCTACGACGGTTCGTACTTTACATCATCGGAAGGCGGCCTGCGGACTCCGTGCCTGATTCGATGGCCGGGCCGGATTCAAGCCAATCGCGAAAGTAACGAAATGGTGCACGTTACCGACATGTTTACCACTCTGCTTTCACTTGCCGGTTGCTCGATTCCCGCCGACCGGGTAATCGACGGCAAGGACCAAAGCGCCTTCTTCAAGGGTCAAAGCGAAGTGTCAGCCCGGGAAGGCGTTATCATCTGGGTGGGGCCGCACCTGCATGGCGTGAAGTGGAAGGATTACAAAGCGTTGTTCATCCAGACTCGCTACTTTTTTGACCCGGCTCCCCCACTGGGCTTTCTAAAGCTAATCGACCTGATCTCTGACCCGAAGGAACGCGAGCCTATAAATCATCAGTACCTGCCAACTTGGGTTATGGCTCACTGTGGCCGACTGCTGAAGGAATTTCAAGAGAGCGTAAACCGCGAATCGCTTATCCCGGCGGGTGCTCCGCTCGACTTTGTTCCGGTCAGGAAGGTCCCTAAGGCGGCGTGATTACTTGCGGAGGAATCAGCACTCAGCAAAAGCGCATTCTTGGAACCTTCCCTCGGTTGTGCTTGCCAGCGTTCCGAACTGGTTGTCGGCAAACCGGAACGTCAGAGCCTATCTTGCGGTCAAGGAGAAATGTATGTGTTCGCACGTCAAAGCTGGCGTCTTGGTGCTTGCACTCATCATCGTGGGACTTGCTTCGCCTTTGCTCGGTCAACAGAAGGGGCAATGGGTGCCAGGACAGTATGGTCTTAATGCTGGCGCAATTCCAGATCCCGGCTTCACCTATGCCAATCTGGCCTTGAATTACTCCGCCGGCCAACTGAATGACTCCAACGGAAACCGCATTCCAGCTATCAATGGGACCTATTCGTTTTGGGTGGACGAGAACATTTTCTACTACGTCCCGCAACACAAGTTCCTCGGCGGGTATTTCATGCCCTATATGGCACTGAACTACGCGAGCGGTGAAGTAGTGGCCAATCTAACCGGGGCCAGCCTCAGCACCGGCGGCGGCGGATCGGGTTTTGCCGATATGTACGTCCAGCCACTCAACTTAGGGTGGCACTTGAAACGAGCTGATGTCGTTGTCGGATACGCTTTCACCGCTCCTACGGGCCGATTCACTGCGGGAGCGTCCGACAACGTGGGTTCTGGTTATTGGGGTAACAATATAACGACTGGCACCACTTTCTACATCACCAAGAACAAGGGAACCAGCGCAAACTTGTCCACAGACTGGGAAATCCACGGGCAAAAGGCTGGCACCAACGAAACACCGGGGCAGGCCTTCACCGATGAGTGGGGAATCGGTCAAGTTCTTCCCCTGAAGAAAGATTTCAGCAGGTTGCTTCAACTCGGCTTGGTGGGATACGACCAATGGCAGGTTTCGAATAACGGCGGAACGATAATCGTTGGGGGTATTTCTGTCCCTGCGAGCATCCTTCCGTACTACTCAGTCCACGGCATTGGTTTCCAATCCAATTTCATCCTCCCGGCGAAGGATCTGGCAGCCTTCTTCAAGTACTACGACGAGTATTCGGCCAAGGCCCGTCCGCAGGGACGCACGATCGTGTTCGGCTTGTCGTGGACGTTGCGGATTCCGAAGCCGCAACCTGCCAAACCTTAGGGGCAATCTGTACCTCTCCTTGACAGTTCCGGTGACGTAGTCGAAGACAATTGTCGCAATCAAGGCAATTACACTAAGTGAGAGTCTCTTCCACCAGCTGGCTATCGCTATTCCAATCGGACGCGCACCCGAACAACCGAACTGGGGTGCTTTCGAGGGGGGTCACATGCTCCACCTCCCAACCTTGACACCCTCGCCCACGCTCCCTAGAATTCCAATAGGCTTGGCAGAATCCTAATCTAAGCCACTGCATCTAAAGAATTTAGAGGAGCGGTTCAGGTCCGCGACTCGGATCGATATCGAAATGCCAGCAGGGCCATCGGGCGGACGGGAACGCGAAATTCTTACCGCCATCGTGGAGACATTCATCGCCAGCGGAGAGCCGGTGGGGTCGCGCACACTTGCGCGCGCCAGCCGCGAAGGGTTGAGTGCGGCTACGATTCGCAACGTGATGGCGGATCTGGCCGATGCTGGATTTCTGGAGCAGCCGCATGCTTCGGCGGGACGCGTTCCTACGGCGGAGGCTTATCGTTATTATGTCGAGCAACTGAGTGGAGAGGCGCACCTCTCGCACGAAAATCAGAGCATCATTCAGGATACTTTAACCGGCGTCACGGACGTGGCCGAGTTCATGGAGCGGACTTCGCATGTGCTCTCCCTGATCTCGCACAGCGTAGGCATCACCGTGGCTACCAGCGGGCCGCGGAATGCGCTGGAGCACGTTTACTTTTCCCGGCTCAGCGATGCGAAGGTGCTGGCGGTGGTGGTGACGCGTTCGGGAGTGGTGCGCGACCGCGTGCTGCGGCTGGATATTCAGCAATCCGATCTCGACTTGGCGGCGCGCTACATCAATGAAAATTTTCGCGGGTGGACGATGGGCGACATGCGCACTGAGCTTGCCCGCCGCCTGGAACAAGAGCGCAGCGAGTATGACCGGCTGATGCAGTCGATTGAACAGCTTTATCAGCAGGGCGCACTGGCTTCGAGCGACGACACGCAGGTGGTGTTCGTGGAAGGCGCGGCGAACCTGGTTACGAACCTGGTTACGAACCAGATGACCGGGCAGGAAGATCGCCAGCGGTTGCAAGATATGCTGCGGACGCTTGAGGAAAAAGAAAAAGTCGTGAAGCTGCTGGGCGCTTATCTCGATACGCGGCAGGAAGCGGTGCGCGTGGTGATCGGGCTCGATGAGGCACTGCCGGCTTCGAATTTGCAGAATTTCGTGCTCATCGGCGCGCCTGCCCGGGTGGGCGGCGAAGTGATGGGGTCGCTGGCGGTGATTGGGCCGACGCGGCTGGATTATCAACACACCATGTCGGCGGTGTCGTATATCGCGCGGCTCTTCGACAAACTTTTGAACGAATCGGAGTAATTGAGCAAGTATGGGTAAGGGAAACGGAAAGACTGAAGCGCGCTTTCATCTGGAGAATCAGGATCTGGAGCGCGAGCTTCCGGCTGCGGAAGGTGGAGAAGAATCTGACCCTGTTTTGGCTGCGGCGAAACCGGCGGACGTTGGTGCGGCGTCGGAAGTTGAGAAGCTCAAGGCTGAGCGTGAGGCGCTCCTGGATCGTCTGGCGCGTCTGCAGGCGGAGTTCGACAATGCCCGCAAGCGCGCGGTGCGCGAACAGCAGGAATTCCGCGAGTTCGCGGCGGCGGAGGTCATCAGGAACCTTCTGCCGATCATTGACAGTTTCGAGCGCGCATTAAAGGCTGGTGGCGACGCCACCGACTTTCGCAACGGCATCGAGCTCATCTACCGTCAGTTTCAGGATGCGCTGCAGAAAATTGGGGTGCAGCCGATTGCTGCGCTGGGACAGCCTTTCGACCCCCGGGTTCACGAGGCCATCGAAATGGTGGATAGCACGGAGGTTCCGGATCACCATGTCCTCGACGAACTGCAGCGAGGATACAAATACAAGGACCGGTTGTTGCGTCCGGCGATGGTGCGGGTCGCTCGCAATAGCCGCGGGTAATTCGCTCAACTGATTTACCAAACTGGTTTGTATGACTTATAGAGTGGGGGGAGTTTCTGGCCGCTAACACAAAGCGTGATTATTACGAGGTACTCGGTGTCACCCGTGCGGCCACCGACGTTGAGATCAAGAGCGCATACCGCAAGCTTGCGATGACGTACCATCCTGACCGCAACCCCAATAATCCGGAGTCGGAAGACAAGTTCAAGGAGATCACGGAAGCGTACGCGATTCTTGCCGATGGCGAGAAGCGATCTTTGTATGACCGCTTCGGGCACGCGGGACTGGGCGGCGGTGGCGGCGGTCCAGCCGGATTCGATCCCGCCATCTTCCAGGATTTCGGCGACATTTTCGGCGACATCTTCGGCTTCGGCGACATGTTTGGCCAGGGCAGCCGTCGTCGCAGCCGCGCCCAGCGCGGAGCCGACCTGCGCGAAGACTTGCATCTCGAATTTAATGAGGCGGTCTTCGGCACCGAGAAGCAAGTGAGTGTCCGCCGCCATGAGACATGCGACGCGTGCCGTGGAGCGGGCGCAGCGCCCGGAAAAGCGCCGGTCACCTGCAAATCGTGTGCCGGGCGGGGTCAAGTGCGGTATCAGCAAGGCTTCTTCAGCATCGCGCGAACCTGCCCGGCCTGCCAGGGCGCGGGCAGCGTCATCACCGATCCTTGTCCGAAGTGCAAAGGCGAGGGCCGCTTGTTGCGCGAGCGCGTGGTCGAAGCCAAGGTGCCAGCGGGAGTGGAGGACGGCACGCGAATTCGTTTCACCGGGCTCGGTGAGGCGGGCGCGTTCGGCGGGCCGGCCGGCGACTTGTATATTGTCCTGCATGTTAAAGAGCACGCCTTCTTTGAGCGGGAAGGCAACGATCTGCACTGCGTGGTTCCGATTTCGTTCCCGCAAGCCGCCCTTGGCATCGAGATCATGGTTCCAACGCTGGAGGGGGAGCACAAGCTGAAGATTCCCGAAGGCACGCAGTCGGGAACCGCATTTCGCATACGGAGCAAAGGCGTGCCGGTGCTCAATGGCCACGGCAAAGGCGATCTTTATGTCGAGGTACGAGTCCAAACGCCTGGGAAACTGAATAAACGGCAGCGCGAACTGTTGGCCGAGCTAGGAGAACTGTCTCCGATGGAAAACAAGCCGCAGCACCGGTCGCTGCTGGGACGGGTGAAGGACATGTTCGCTTAGTGCAGTTGCCAGCTACCATCTCCCAGTAAAAGGCTCAACTGAAATCATGACGCGCCGTCGCTGGATCGCCGACGAGGTCACCGGAGACACCGCTGCTTTGGTGGGCGAACATGCCGCTCATCTGGCTCGCGTGCTGCGTGCCGAAGTCGGGCAGGAGTTCGACATCGCGACCGGGGACGAAGTTCGACGCGGAACGATCACTACCATTTCTTACGATCGTATTGAGTTCGCGCTCGGCGGAAAGCCATACCATACGCGAAGGTCCAAGCCGTCGGCCGCTGCGAAGATTACTCTGGCCCTTGCCATTTTCAAGTTCGATCGCATGGAGTGGGCGATCGAGAAGTGTACGGAGATCGGGGTCGCTCGCATCATCCCCGTAATCGCACGACGGAGCGATGCTCATCTGGCCGCCGCCGCGGCGAAGCGCCACGAACGCTGGCAGCGCATCGTTCGTCAGGCGGCCGAACAGTCGCGCAGGTCTGCTCCCCCTGAGATTGCAGTTCCGGTTAAATTGAAGGATCTGGCTGGCAATGGAGTGCTGCCGGCGAATGCAACCCGCGTCGTTCTTGCTGAATCTCTGGTTGAGGCTCCCGTCAAATCGGAAGAAGACGCTCGGCTGGGAGACATTTTGCAATCCCGGTCGTCCAACGGAGAAGTTGTGCTCGCGGTGGGCCCCGAAGGTGGGTGGGCCGATGGTGAGTTGTCGTGGTTTTACGAAACAGGATGGGTTGCGGCTTCTCTGGGCGCGACAATCCTGCGCGCGGAGACTGCGGCGATCATTGCCACTGCCCTCGCCCTTGAAGCACTGCGATGACCACGAGTTGACGTCCGGCCACCCCCCAGCAAGCATGCGCGGGAACTCGGTCGTCCCTCCGGAGGCTGTGTCATAGCGCGGGTGCCGTCCCTTGCGGGACTCGATTGGTTTCACTTCCGTCTTCCCGGCACTCACGTGCCGGGCTTTCTTATATCGCCGCTTCGCGGCTGACGAATCGCAAGGTCCAGGCTCTCGCGCGGCCTCTAGTTATGACACGCACTCCTCCGGGGCTGAAACACCTCTTCTGCCTTTTCCCAGCGCTGAAGCGCTGGGCTAAGCTGGTTCGCCCCTTTCGGGGCCGGATTCTCGGAAGCCTTCCACAACCGCCTCTGATATTCTCCGGCTAGAGACTCTCACGTGATTGCAACCGCATTACCTGCGACCAAGATCGTTCCCGATGAACAGCAGCGACAAGCCATTGAACACGTGCATGGCCCAATGCTGGTGATCGCCGGGGCTGGCACCGGGAAGACTACCGTGCTCACGCAGCGCGTGACCAGCCTGATCCGCGAAGGTCATGCGCGTCCTGACGAAATTGTTGCGCTCACCTATACCGACAATTCCGCGGCAGAAATGATGACCCGCGTCCGCGGGGAACTGAAGGGCACTGCTATCGACGGGCTGCAGACTTGTACTTTTCATGCCTGGTGCTACGGATTGCTGCAACGTCGCGGCGCGGACTTTCGGGTGCTCGACGACAAAGATCTGTGGGTGTTTTTGCGCCGCCGCATCCGCGACCTGCGTCTTAAGCACTTCGTGCGCGCCGCCAACGTCGGCCAATTTCTCGACAGCCTGCTCGAGTTCATGCGTCGTTGCCAGGACGAACTGGTCGGCCCGGGCGATTACGCACGCTATGTAGAGCGCCTGGAACGCGGCGAGGTTCCACTGCCTCGAGTTACGCGATCGAAGAAGCAAACGGAATTGGAAGACGTGGAGATTCTGGAACGTTGCCAGGAAATCTCGCGCGTGTTTGCCACCGTGGAAGACATGCTGCGGGAAAAGAATCTAGGCACCTTCGGCCACATGATCACCAGGGCCTACCATGTGCTGAGGAACGATGCCGCATTGCTCGAAGAAGAACGGCGGCGCACTCGCTTTCTGCTGGTCGATGAGTTCCAGGACTCGAACTTTGCCCAGGTCGAAATTCTCTCGTTGCTCGCGGGGACGGAGGCGAACGTTTTTGCGGTCGGCGATCCGGACCAGGCGATCTACCAGTTCCGTGGGGCTTCAAGCGAGGCGTTCACGCTGTTCGTGAAGAAGTTTCCCGCGGCGCGCGTGGTGGTGCTGGGAAAGAACCGACGCTCGCTCTCGCCGATCCTCGGTTGCGCCTTTGGCATTGTGAATGAGAACCCGGCAGTGTTCGGACAGACGTTCGCGCAAAAGGTCGGGCAAAAAGAAGCCTCGCTTTCGCATCAGCGGAGGCCGCTCGAATCACTGCGCGACGAGGAGGCAAAGCGACGAGGCGAGGGCGCGTCCGCACCGGTGGTCGAAATTGTTACCTGGATGCACAGGGAGGTCGAGGCCGCCGATCTTGCCCGCCGGATACAGAAGAAGCGCAAGGACAGAGACAGGGACAGGGACAAAGATAAAGACCAGCGCTGCCGGTGGAGCGATTTTGCCGTCCTCTATCGCCAGCACAACCATCGCGACGAACTGGTGCATGAATTCGCCGAGCGCGGCATTCCGTTTTCCATCGAAGGGCTGGACGTTCTCGATACCCCTGAAGTCCGCGACGCGGTGGCCTGCCTGACGGCGGCCGTGTCTCCGAACGATGCGGCCAGCCTGTTTCGCGTGGCGGCGCTGCCTCAGTTCGGCATCGACCCGTTGGAATTGCGGGCGGCGATGAAGGCGGTGCGGCGGCAGGAACTCGATCTCCGCACGGTGCTGGGAAGACTGCGGAATGGTTCGTCAGTGCTCGAAAGCGTGGAGAACGTGCATCGTGAAGTGAAGAAGGACGGAGTTCACGCGTGTGATGCGGTGAACGTCATATTGCGGCACTTCGCCTTGCAGCGGTCCGCTTTGACGGTCGCGTTTCTGAAGTTTGTTGAAGAGTGGCAAACGAAAGCCATTGCTGAAACTGGCAGTCCTTCCGAATTCCTCGAGTACTTGGATTATTTTGTGCAGGCGCGAGGCGCGATTGCGCTTCCGCCCGAGGAAGATGTCGATGCCGTGCACTTGTTGACTGCGCACGCCGCCAAGGGACTTGAGTTTCAGCACGTCGCCATCATTCGCGGCTCGTCGACGTCGTTTCCAATCCCTTATCGGGAGCCGCTGATTGCTTTTCCGGCGGAACTGCGCCGCTCAGACGCGTCTTTATCGGACCGGCATGCGAATGACGATAAGACGCTGCACGAAGAAGAAGAGCGCCGCCTGTTCTACGTGGCCATGACGCGCGCCAAGGACACCTTGGCGATCTATGCGAAGCAGGGCACGGGCCAGAAGGACCAGAAGCCGACTAAGTTCTTGCGCGAGTTCATGGTTCACCCGGCTTACAAACGGCTTTGGTTCACTCGCTCAGCGGCGGCCGTGCAGGATACCTTGTTTGCGGAGGAAGAACAGAGAATCGCTTTACAGCAGTCAAATGTTGCCGCGTGGCTACTGATGCCGCCGTCGGCGAGCTTCGCTACCGGTCTGAGCGCATCGGCCATTGAAATCTATGAAGAGTGTCCGCTCCGCTTCAAGCTCGAAAGGGAGTGGAACCTGCCCCGCGACGTCCCCGCGTCACTACACTACGGAGCGGCCATGCACCGCATCCTGCACACTTTCTATGATGCGCAGCGCTACGAGCGCGAGATCAGCGTCGAAGACTTGCTCGAACAGTTCCGATCCGATCTGGCTGCCGCGGGCATCGCCGACCGCTATCAGTATGAGCTGTATCTGCGGCAGGGAATGGAGCAGTTGCGGCAGTTTATCGAATGTGCCCGCGGCGCTCCGCCGCCCGAGGTCGTCGAAACAGAATGCCGGTTCGAACTGCAAGTTGGGCCGGCGAAGGTGGCTGGACGCGTGGATCGGATCGATCGCACCGGTCCCGACACGGTCGCCATCGTCGACTACAAGACCGGCAAACCGCGGTCGCAAGAGGATGCCGACAAGAGCCTGCAACTCTCCTTGTATGCAATCGCGGCCAGGGAGACGTGGGGGAAGCGGGCGGACCGCCTGATTTTCCACAATCTGGAAAACAATACGCCGATCTTTACGACGCGGAACGACGCCGAGTTGGAAGCGGCGAAATTGCGGGTGGAGAAAGCGTCCAACGGAATTGCGCAGGGGAAGTTCCAGCCGGACGTCGGGCATCACTGCTCGTATTGCCCCTACCGCAATCTTTGTCCGGCCACGGAGAAGGTGGTTGCGGCTCCGCAGAAGAAATCGGCGTCTCGCGTGAATTAGTGCGGGGGTTTGGACGATGTTGGTCGAGCGGTCGAGACCCCGGTGGACGGGCGAGGCGCCCGTCTCTCCACCGTAATGATGCCGCAAAAAACTTTGGGGACGCTCATCGCGTCCCCTTTGTCGTTGCCTGTTGCGGGTGGTTAGTGCTTTTTCTTTTTTGCGGCTTTCTTTTTGGTTGCCATGGATCTATTCTCCCTTTCCATTCTTCATGGAATTTCGCAACGGTGATTTGTTGCAACTGTTTGAATGTATAGAGTCAACGCAGAACGAAGTCAAGAGAAAAATGATGGGAACGAGCGCACGCAACGATGCACCAAGGTCACCTGTGCGACGCGCACGCGAAGAAAAGTTCGCGTGACATCACAACTCACGCTCGCCTGCTCTCCGATCGGGTCGCGTCTACCATCCGTGGGTGTTAACAGAAAGCCGCGGCGCGCCGGCGAATCTTCGGGAAGGTTTGCGCGATCTATAATGAAAGACGATTTCGAAACGACGCGTTGAATGAGGGAGCGCGCTTTAAGGGCGGAACTCAATCGAGCGCGTCGAGGAGCTCAACCATGGCGGGTTCGAATGAAGTTGTGATCATCGCGGGATGCCGTACGCCGATCGGAAAATTTCAGGGAAGTCTTAGCGATATGACGGCTCCGCAGATCGGCGCGATCGCAGTGCGCGAAGCCGTCAAGCGGGCGAATCTGCAGCCTTCACAAATCGACGAGTGCATCATGGGCAACGTTGTCTCTGCCGGACTCGGTCAAAACCCGGCACGGCAGGCAGCGTTGTTCGGCGGACTGGCGCCCGAGGTAGGTGCCATGACAATTAACAAGGTGTGTGGCTCGGGATTGAAGGCGGTCGCGCTGGCCGCGCAGGCCATCGAGACGGGGAACAGTTCGATCGTGGTTGCCGGGGGCATGGAGTCTATGACGAACGCGCCCTACCTTTTGCCGAATGCGCGCAAGGGATATCGGCTGGGCAACGGACAGCTCGTCGATTCCATGGTGCACGATGGACTGTGGGACATTTACAACGACTATCACATGGGATTGACCGGTGAGAACGTCGCTGAAAAATACGGCATCACGCGCGAGGAGCAGGACGAGTTCGCAGTAAATTCGCATCGGAAGGCCATTGCCGCTCAGAAGGAATGCCGTTTCAAGGCGCAGATTGTGCCGGTCGAAATCCCTGCCAAGAAGAAGGGGCAGCCGCCAGTAATCTTTGACAAGGACGAAGGGCCCCGCGAAGACACAACCATCGAAGTCTTGCGCTCGCTCAAGCCGGCGTTCAAGAAAGATGGCACCGTCACGGCGGGCAATGCCCCTGGAGTCAACGACGGAGCGGCAGCGCTCGTTGTGACCAGCGCGGCGCGCGCGAAGGAACTGGGCGCGACTGCAATGGTTCGCATTGTCGCGCAGGCTACCAGCGGGGTCGAGCCGAAGTGGGTGATGATGGCTCCCGTCGGCGCGGTGCACAAAATCTGGGAGAAGACGGGCTGGAAGAAAGATGATGTCGATCTCTACGAACTGAACGAGGCTTTCTCGGTGCAGGCGCTGGGAGTCTGCCGCGAACTGGGACTCGATATGAAGCGCGTCAACGTGAACGGAGGCGCGGTGGCCCTGGGACATCCTATCGGCGCGAGTGGGGCCCGCGTGCTGGTCACCTTGATCTACGAAATGATTCGTCGCGACGTGCACCGCGGGATTGCGGCGCTGTGTTTGGGAGGGGGGAATGCGGTGGCGATGGCGGTGGAGCGGTAGACGATCTAGAACTCGGTTGTAAGTGTAATGGCGGATGTTACGCCGACAGTCCGAAACCGTCCCAGACAGACTGCGCTATGTCGATTTGCCAGAACCCTTCGTGATGGCGTCCTTGATGCAATCGGCAGCGTGTGCAGTAAAGTCTCCAATCGGCCTCTCGGCG
>DATFZT010000163.1:0-2708 GCA_035314185.1 Terriglobales bacterium | reverse complement strand
GAGTCGTAGCTGATAGCCGCCAGCTTGACCCCTTGCTTTTCGAATCGTGGAATTGCACTTTGCAGCTGGACCAGCTGCCCTTTGCAGAACGGTCACCAGTCTGCGGAGCGGAAAAAGAGGAGGACGGTTCCGTTCGCACCCTTCAACGTATCGAGAGTTTGTGTACGTCCAGACTGATCGCGAACGGAAAAAGCAGGAGCCTTTTGCCCGACCGCGAGTCCGATGGACATCAACTCGATCGAAGCCAACTGTATCGTATCGCCATCGAGTGTTCCCCGGATGGTCACCGTATCGCCTAAGTGCGCTGCGACCTTCTCCTGCGGGTGAAGGCCGTACATGACCCGGCTCGTGTCGTCATAGAGCGCCACCTTGGCACCGGGCACGTTCCTGGCGCACTCAGGAGATTCATTGAACGCTTCGTCGGCGTTGCAGGCGCTGGACACAAGCACCCCGGACCACGCACCGGATTTCGTCACATTGTTGTTCTGCTGAGCCAATGCAAGCGACGCGATCGAGAATATCAACAGATGGAGGGAAAGGCACTTCGCCACAGCATCAGTTCTGAACGACAGCATCAATCCGGACCCTTTGTTCCAGTTTTGAATCCACCTACTTTACGCCCGGCAGTCTCGCGACACAAGGTTCCCAGACTGAATCTTTTGCGGTCAATAAGGGACGCGTTGTCGACCACGCCGACCTTGGGATTGCGACAGGTTTGTCGGCAAACCGGAAGTGATCCCGAAACGGGCTTGGAGGACATCAATGCGATCTCCTCGAAGCCGACAATCCGGGAGTCGGCCCGTCAATTACCACAAGCGCATCACTCGGGCTGGATTACGGCCCTCTATAAAAGTCCCCGCCGACGAGCGGCGCGCTTATACTACCTGCATCGAAAATTTCCGAATCCGGGCATTCTTTCTGATAATCGAACTGCTTAAATGATGTGGCCTTACATCGACGTTTAGAAGCAAGCCTCGAACGGCGGCGGCCCAGATAAAGGTGACCGAGCATGACAGGGAAGGTAAATTCAGACTCAATTCAAGACGTGCCGGGAGAAGGTGTGCTGAAAGCTGTCTCAAGGCGCAACTTCATCAAAGGCGTCATCAGCAGCGGCGTGGTCGTCTCCTCCGCTAGTTATCTTTTTCGCGCCTCCTCTATGCTGCAGGGACAGCAGTTGGCTGCCGGCGTGGGCGAGCGCCTCATCACCCTCAATGTTAATGGTCAGCAACGGCGCGTCGATGTTATGAAGCAAGAGACGCTGGCATGGACGCTGCGTTACAAGCTGGGACTGACCGGCACCAAGCTCGGTTGCGACCGTGCGGAATGTGGATCCTGCACCGTCCTTATCGACGACATTCCACTCTATTCGTGTTCGGTGCTCACGCACACGGTGCGTGGCCGGAAGGTATTGACGATCGAAGGTCTGGCAGCCGACGACGGAACCTTGCATCCGGTGCAGCAGGGTGTCATCGACGAGCAGGGATTTCAGTGCGCGTTCTGCATGCCTGGTTTCATAATGACCGCGGTCGGATTCTTGAAAACGAATCCCAATCCCACGCGCCGGGAACTGGCGCACGGTGTCTCGGGAAATCTCTGCCGCTGCCAGGATTACGACAAGATTCTTACGGCGTTGATGCGCGGGGCGGAGAATATGCGGAGGTCGTCGCTTGGCTAACGGTAATAAACTCGCGGATAACAAGAACGCTGTGGATCCCACCAAGCCTGCCGAGCGCACCTACGGCGTCGGGTACAAGCTAATTGGCAAGAACTACGAGACCCCTGACCTCTATGCAAAAGTCACGGGCAATGCAAAGTACGCCGAGGACTTTCGCGCGGAAGGCATGCTGTTCTGCAAACTGCTGCTCAGCCCGATGCCGCATGCGCGGGTAAAGCGCATCGATGCGAAAGCAGCGCTTGCAATGCCCGGCGTTAAAGCCATTCTCACAGCGGACGATCTTCCCGCGCCAGCCGATACGCTTACCGACAATGGCACGGTGATCAAGGCCAGCAAGTGGGGCGAGCGCGGTCTCACGATGGAGCCGGTTTATCAGGGCGAACCGGTTCTTGCAGTAGCCGCAGTCGACGAACTCACCGCCGCGGAAGCCATCGAGAAAATCCAAATCGATTTTGAACCGCTTCCCTTCGTGGTCGATCCGCTCGAAACCTTGCGGCCGGGTGGTCCCAACCCGCGGACGGATGGCAACGTCTGGACCCGGCCGCCGGCCGCCGGTTCACAAGGTCCGGGCACACCTGCAGTCACGGAACTCAAGTGGACCAAGGCCGACTTCGAGGAGGAAAAGCACGGCCGTCTTCCGATGGGTAAGAGTCCCGACGAATGGGTGTATGGCGAGCTCGATTCAGGCTTCAAGAATGCGGCACTCGTTCTTGACGAGACGTTCGTCACGCCAGACACCAGCCATCAGACTCTTGAAACCCGCAGCGCCATGTCCTACTGGCAAAACGGCAAAGTCTACATTTACACGGGCACGCAAAGCACCGCGCAAACACTGCCCGCGATCGCACGATGGTTGAACATCGATGCAGACAAAGTTGTTTTCATCAGCGAATACACCGGTGGCGGGTTCGGCAGCAAGATCACCGGTGGAGTGACGATGATCATCCCGGCGCTGCTGGCGAAGAAAACGAATGCTCCAGTGATGATGCGCATCAGCCGCGAGGAGGAGACCTTCATCGGGCGCGCGCGTCCC
>DATFZT010000162.1:0-35629 GCA_035314185.1 Terriglobales bacterium | reverse complement strand
TAGATATTATATTAAGAGTAAATACACAAAACGAGGCAACCCAGAAGCAAAATAAAAACCCTCTCCACACACCGAGAGGGTTTGCGAACTGGTTGGGAGAAATTTTACGCCGCGCGCGCCCTTATCGCTTCGCCACCAGCCGCTCGTCCACCAGTTTCTCGATTCGGTTGACGACGTCATCCTCGCTCAAATTCGTCGAGTCGATCACGACGGCATCATCGGCCGCCACCAGCGGAGAAGCGGCCCGCGTCCGGTCCCGCCGGTCGCGCTCCCGAAGTTCCGCCGCCATTGTCTCGGCCGATGGACCCTTTACCTGTTGCTGATCCAGTCGCCGCTGCTCGCGAATCACCGGATCGGCATCAAGAAAAATTTTTAAATCGGCGTCAGGAAAAACTTTGGTCCCAATGTCGCGCCCCTCCATCACCACACCACCGCCGATGCCCATCTCGCGTTGCCGCTCGACCATCCACGCGCGCACCTTGGGATGCACCGAGATGCGCGATGCCGCTTCCGTTACATCGCGCTCCCGGATGCGCGCGGAAATATCCTTTCCGTTGAGCAGCACACGATTGCCCCCGATGGAGCGATCAAGAGTAATGCGGGAATCCTGCGCCATCTTCAGCAATGCATTCTCATCATCAAACGACGCGTCCCACTCGATCGCCCGCAGTGCCAGCGCGCGGTACATGGCCCCGCTCTCCAGGTTCACATAGCCGAGCTTGCGCGCCAGGCGCGACGCGATAGTGCTTTTGCCCGCTCCGGCTGGACCGTCAATGGCGATGATGAGTTTGCGTTGGGAGGAATCGGTCATCGGGCGAAGATCATTCGACGAAGATCATTGGGCGAAGGGCGTTGGGCGAACTGAGCATTGTACACGGAGCGCATGAGACCTTCACGACAACTCTGCAAACCGCTCAGCTCACGCGCTCGGGCCGAGGCTTGGGAACGTAAGCTTGTTTTGGCGGAGTCACCTGCAGCAGCGACTTGCTCCCAACGTGCACAAAGCTCAATTCGCGCGCCGAGAGCAAGGCATGGATAGCTTCTTTTACCCGCGTCCGCGGAACGAAGTTCGCCAGGAAGTTCTCGACCTCTCCCTCATCGACTGCCACCACGCAGTCGAGATATTTCGAGACCAGCGCGGAGAGCGCTTCGGGCACCGAGATCCCAACGCCTTCGCGCACCACGTCCGGAGCCCAGCGCGACAACTCATCCCACACCGAGCCTTCCTCCACCGTGTAATCGACGCGCGTGATCCGCAACTTGGCCCACAGTTCACTCAGCGCGCGATCAAGGCCGGCGTTCGAAACCGCACCGCCCAGCATCTCGCCCAGTTTCGTTTTCGAAATCGGCCCCCGTCGCCGAATGATTTCGAAAGCATCACAGGCCAACGGAGAATAAGGGGACCGCGGCCCCGATGCGGGCGGCATCTTAGGGTTGCGCTCGCCGACCAGCGAATAAAAATAAGGAAACACCGAAGCTGCCAAAAGAAATGCATTGTTCTCGTCAATCAGCGGAGCCTCGTAGGCTGCCCGGTCGCGCAGTGCGCGCACCATCAATTCGGTCGCCTCTTTCGCCCGTGGATCGTTATAAGCGTGCTGGCGCGCCGGCAGTTTGTCATCGGCTCCAACCCAGGCCCCAATGAAAGTCGGCACCAGAATCACTGGCCGAGTCGGATACATCACGCAAAATCCCACCGACTCAAGAAAGGCGCGCGCGTCCTCGAGAGTACGCACGGGCTGGCCGTCAAGGTGCCACTTTTGCATGCGAGCTTGCAAGAGTTCCGGGTCGGTCATGATTTCGATTAGAACACAGGCCAGCTCTCAGCTGTCACTTGTCGTTATCAGTTGTAAGAAGAGTGCTCACGGCGACCGTTGGCACGATTCTACTGAAAACTGAGAACTGAGAACTAGATCCTCTTGAATGCCTTCTGAATATCCTGCATGGAATAGCGCAGCACCACCGGCCGGCCGTGCGGGCATGACATTGGATGCTCGGTTTTCGCCAGTTCGGCGAGCAGCCACTCCATTTTGTTCTGCGCCAGCGGCATATTGACTTTGATGGCGGCGTGGCACGCGATCGAGGCCGCAATGCGCGTTCGCACCGCTTCCAGATTGATGGCCTGGTCTTCGCGCGTGAGTTGCTCAAAGATTTCGTTCAGCATGTGCTCAATCTGCGCCGCGTCCACGCCCGCCGGCGCCATCTTTACGGCCACGCTGCGCGTGCCGAAGGGTTCCGCCTCGAAGCCATTGTGCGCCAGTTCTTCGGCAATATCGCTGAAGATGGCTTGCTGCGCCGGAGTCAGTTCGATGACCAGGGGCATCAGCAAACGCTGGCTCTCCACCTGCTGCGCCGAACGTTGCCGCAGCACTCGCTCGAACAGCACGCGCTCGTGGGCCACGTGTTGATCGATGATCCAGAGTCCGTCTTCGTTGACCGCAAGAATGAACGAATTACGAATCTGCCCTAACGGTCGCAGGGTTCGCAGAGACTCGAGAGTCGGCGCGGATTGCGCCTCTTGTGCGATCGGAGGCGCGCAGCCGTGATCCGGAATCGGCTCATGTTGATGATCGATCGCAGGATAGAGAACCGCTGCCTCCGGGTCGCGTTCGAGCGACACCGCTGCGTTGGCTTCAACCGCGATTCCTCCTTCAAACTCCAGGCGCGCCGTCGCCGCGGGAGCCGACGGAGCCTGCAGCGCGAAGCCTCCCGCCGCTGCCGGTTCGTACAAGTCGCGCCACGGCGCGCGCTGCAAACCATCGCCAGAGCCGTGGTTAAGCAAAGGACTGGTGAGGCCAGGACCCGCGGTTGGCTGCGCACCAATTTCCGTCAAGAACTGCGGCACCGGCCGCGCCTTCATCAATGCAGCACGTACCGACTCGCGCACAAAATCGTGGATCACCGTTTGCTGCCGGAAACGCACCTCGGTCTTCGACGGGTGCACATTCACATCCACTTCAGCGGTGGGCATCTCGATAAAGAGCAGAACGACCGGAAACACCGTCGGCGGCAAAATATTGCGATACGCCTCGATGATGGCGTGCTGAATGAGACGATCGCGAATCAGCCGTCCATTGACGAAAATAAAAATCGAATTGCGATTAAGCTTCTGAATTTCCGGCTTGGAGACAAAGCCATGCAGCCGCACCTCGCCAAAATCGTGTAGCGCGGGCGCCCCCGCCCGCGTGTCGGCACCATCCGAACCAGATGTAGGATGACCCGATCCGCTGACATCAGACTCGCGTAAAGAGGTGTCCGCAGCGCGCCGCCACGGCGGAGGCTGCGGCAAGCCGATACGCTCCAAAGGTTGCACCGCCGCCAGCGGAATCAACTGGTCAAGCGTCTCGCGTCCAAAAACCTGATAAACGCGCTCGCGATGACCGGCCACGGGCGGCGCCACCAGCAACGCGTTGGTCGCCGAGTGCAACTCGAAATGCTTCTCCGGATGCGCCAACGCGTAGTGGGTTACCAGCGATGCGATGTGGGAGAGTTCGGTCGATTCCGATCTTAGAAATTTCTTGCGCGCCGGCGTATTAAAGAAGAGATCGCGAATCGTGATGGAAGTCCCGAGCGGCAGCCCCGCCTCTTCGACGCGGATGATCTTGCCACCATTAATCTCGAGCACCGTTCCGACGGCTTCCTCTTCGGCGCGGGTTTCCAGATGCAGCCGGGCAACGGAAGCAATGGAGGGCAGCGCCTCGCCGCGAAATCCGAGGGTAGAGATGCTCAGCAGGTCTTCGGTGTTTTTGATTTTCGAGGTGGCGTGGCGCTCGAAAGCCAGCATGGCATCGTCGCGCACCATGCCGCAGCCGTTGTCGGTAATCTGGATCAGCTTCTTCCCGCCCGCCTCGATCTGAATGCGGATGCGCGTGGAACCGGCGTCCAGCGCGTTCTCCAGCAACTCCTTCACCACCGACGCGGGACGCTCGACCACCTCGCCGGCAGCGATTTGGTTGGCAACTCTCTCGGGAAGAACGTGGATTTTGCCCATGGAATCAGTGGTCAGTGGCAAGTGGCCAGTGGTCAGTGTGACAGAACCTCAGGCGCAGCGTAAAGGCGGGTCGAGGTCGGCACTTGCTGAATCCAAAATTACCGTATCTTATATTCTTCACGTATTCTTCGCGGGAGCGCTCACATGAAACATGCAATTTTGGGAGCGGGAGCAATCGGAGGGTTGGTCGGCACCGTGCTCTCATCGCTCGGCGAGGATGTCACCGTAGTGGTTCGACTGGAGAAGTTGTCGAGTTATCCCGCGAACTTGACGCTGGAACGTCCGTCGGGCCTTCTCACCGCACCAGCGAAAGCGGCGGCAACATTGTCAGCGCCGGTCGACGTCCTGTGGATCGCGACCAAGACTTATCAACTGCAAACCGCGATCGAAGCGGTGCAAGCATCCCCCGGCTGCGTAGTTCCCCTGCTGAACGGGGTAGACCACGTCACAGCGCTGCGAGCGAGATTTGGGCGCGAGCACGTGGTCCCGGCGACGATCGCGGTGGAAGCGGAGCGGATTGCTCCGGGACGATTCATTCAGCGCTCCCCGTTCGTTCTCCTCAACCTCGCCTCCAGCGGAGAGCCACTCTTGGGCGCCATCATTGGACGGTTGGGCAAGCTTGGATTCAACTGCCAGTTCATTCCAAACGAGCAGACTTTGCTGTGGGGAAAACTCAGCTTTCTGGCGCCGTTCGCGCTGGTGACCTCGGCATCGGGGATGAATATCGGTGAGATTCTGGCCAACGCAGTTTGGAAACAGAAGTTACATTCTGCGATCGCCGAAACATGTAGTGTGGCGAACGCTAGTGGCGCGGAGCTCGATGCGCACCGGGTCCAGACGGGTTTTGCCAACGCGCCGCCGGCTATGCGCAGTTCCATGCAGAAAGACCTTGCGGCTGGGCGACAGCTCGAGTTGGATGACATTGGCGGTCCTATTGTGCGCGGTGCGGAACGTTGCGCGATCAGTGTGCCGACGACGGTCGACCTGATGGCGACGATTCGTGCGAAGGAGCACGCGACTTCCGCGTAGAGACGCGGCTTGCCGCGTCTCGGAACGACCCCGCATTCTGGTGGCACGCAGGAGACGGGCCAAGCCCCGTCTCTACTCGTGTGCGGCTCTCGGGTCGGGGCCGGAGTTTCCCATGTCGACGACCACTTTCCACCGGCCGTCCTTCTGCTTCTTCCAAATCGAAGTGTACTTGCCGTAACTGGCGGCGAGCTTCCCATCTTTATTCGTAGCCGTATAGACGTAATTGCCATAGGTGTAGCCAAGATCACCGGACGCGGCCATTTCGGCTTTGACCGGAGTCCAGGTGAGAGATGTGCCTTTGGGCCATGGGGGTTGCTTGCGCATGGCGTCTTTGGTGTCGATGCCGCCGCCGTCCACGATTTCGACGCCATCTTCGGCGAAGTAGATGAGGAAGGCGTCGTGGCCGTGCTTGGCGACGTCCGCCGCGAAGTCGGCTTCGAGCTGAACGAGAAGATCTGAGCCAGGGGGGGATTTCTGTTTCGTGGCAACGGAAACAGCAGCGCAGAGAAGCAGCACTGCTACGACGAGTTTGTTCATCGAATGTTCTCTGCCGCAGCGGCGGCGGGTTGGTGAGAAATTGTCCGGCGATAAAGTTATCATGCTCGGCGCCGGGGCGTCCTGTGATAGCTTCTGCGGGAACGGTCCTCCCTGTGAGTTGATCTGATGTCGGCACGCGGGCAAGAGTGCCCGCGCCAGACGAGCCTACGATTTCTCGGGATTTTCGCGGAGGAGTTGGTCTTTGATTTGAGCGGGAAGACGCGAACTGGCAAGTAGTTCGTGCAGCAGCGGAGCGAGGATTTCTTGGCTGAATTCCAGGGCGCGCGCTAGAGAAAGATGCTCGGTTCGCAGCAGGGCGGCACGGATTTCTCTGCGGCAAGACCACTTGGCGTGCTGTGCAACCGCATGCACCAGAGCGGCGCTGGCGGCGGGGCGCAACACGGAGTGGATGACCAGGGCTTCGGTGAGGCGTGGATTTTCGAGCGCCGTCTGCATGACGCGGGTTTCGCGGGCCACGGTCTTGGCATCGACGATTTTGGTACTGATAATTTCCACGTCCAGCAGCAGCGCAGCCGCTACTCTGCCCGACGCGCGGCGGGCCAGCGTAAGACGTTCCCCCGTGGTGACAGTCTTGAGGCGCGAGATGAGGACATCGTCCACGGCAACTTTCACGTCGGCGGGGACAAGGGGCGAGAGCGCAACTTTCATCAGATCGAAAGTGTAAAACTGGCGCGCCAGCGGCACGGAGACATGTCGCGGTGTCTTCGGATGGCTCGCGAGCGCGATCTTTACCTTACGGCTCTTGAGTGCATTGGCGTTCTTAGCAAGTTTCTCGAGGACTTCAGGGTGCAGTTCGGGGCGCTTGAGCAGGGCCAGGGCCAAGTCCTCGGTTAGGTCGGGGTCGGCGGCGGTCGCGAGCAGATCGGCAGCCGCGGGCGTCGGAGTTGCCGACTCCGTTGAGGACGGCACGATTTCGTTTTCGAAACTTTCGTCTTCGGACATTTCGTTGTCGGCCATCGCGAGTCTGCCTGCGTCAGACGGGGCAAGCCCCGTCTCTACCTTCGTGTTGAGCGCGCCCTGGCTAGCGCGCCCTCCACCGGATCGGCTGGATCTTGACGCACCTCGATGCCGGGAAAGCTCGTCTGCAGGGCATCGCAAAAAACCTGGCGCACAACCAGCGACTGACGAAAGACGCTGCCCGTCATTGCTACGGGGAGCAGGGCTACCGGGAGCATGGCCCCGGGAGCATGCGAAGCGAGACGATGGACGACGATGGCCGCGAGATCAGCAAGCTTTGCCCCGGCGTCAGATAGAAGGTGGCGGGCGATCTCATCAGCCTCCTCCGCGGCGCGGAGAACAATGGGAAACAACCGCGGGAAGTCGGGTGGCGGGATCGAGTTCGCTTGCTGCACAAGTTCGTCGATCGTGTTGATTTTCCAGGCCTGGAAAACCATATCGGTGAGTGCCGTACCGAGGTCCTGATCCTGGGCGTTCAGGATGGCGGAGATGGCGCGGCGGCCGATCCAGTTGCCGGAGCCTTCGTCGGAGATGGCAAAGCCCCAACCTCCGGCGCGAGCGGTGTTCCCGGGGGCATCGCGGCCGTAGACGATGGAGCCGGTGCCGGCGATCGCGATCACTCCAGCACCCGCGCCGAACGCGGCTTCGAGCGCGATTACGTTATCGCCGACGACTTCGACTCTGGTCGGGTTGCCTTCGGGAATCAGTTCGGTGAGGATGTCGCGGATCTTCCCGGCGATCTCGGGCCGTGCAGCGCCGGTGACCCCGATACAGATGGCGCTGATCCGATCGGGAGAAATCTTCGCAGTCACGCACACCTGGCGGATCGCAGTATGCAGCGCTTCCCTGGCCTGCTGCTCGCCGTGGCGGATCACGCTGCAGCCGCCGGTCATCGCCATAGCGAGCACCGTCGTTTCGTCGCCCAGAACGCAGCGCGTTTTCGTGCCGCCGCCGTCGATTCCGAGATAGTAAGCCATCGGGCTAGTTCTAACACAATCAGCTCAGCGCCGGTTCGGGTCGCGAACATGCTTGTACAATGCAGCGAACACTTTTTGGACACGCAGGGACAGCCGCCCCCGTCTATCCAGCCGAGCGCACCGGGGGCCCCGTCAAGCCCGGTGTTGGCTTGGCGGGGTGGAACAGCTCGGCCGCACACGAAGCTGGAAGGAATCGACTTGGGATTGAATCGGATCGACCTGCTCATCATTGCGTTGTACCTGGCGGGGATCACGCTGTTCGGCCTGCGGTTTCGCAAGCGGCAGCGCACCATGCGAGACTACTTTCTCGCCGACCGCAACATTCCCTGGTGGGCGATTTCGCTGTCGATTGTGGCGGCGGAGACCAGCACGCTGACCATTATCAGTATTCCCGGCCTCGCCTACGATTCGAATCTCACTTTTCTGCAAGTGGTGATGGGATATGTGATCGGGCGCGTCATCATTAGTTTTGTGCTGCTGCCGCAATATTTTCGTGGCGAACTGTATACCGCTTATCAGCTGATTGAGCGGCGGTTTGGTCCGGAGCTGCGCACAGTGACGGCAGGCCTGTTTCTGTTAACAAGGGCGGCGGCCGAGGGAGTACGGGTGTATGCCGTGTCGATTGTGGTGTCGATTGCGCTGGGCACGGGCGAGGTCGCTTCCATCGCGATCATCACGCTGCTGACATTGATCTATACGTTTGAGGGCGGACTGGCGGCGGTGATCTGGACCGACGTCGTGCAGACCTTCATTTATGTGGGCGGGACACTGGTCGGCCTGGTGACGATTCTCCATCTCGTGCCCGGAGGATGGGGATCGGCCGAGGCGATTGCGAGTGGTCTACATAAGTTTCAGGTGTTCGATGCTTCCGTCTTGACGCACTGGCCTTATCTTAATTTTGCGAAACCGTACACGCTGTGGGCGGGGATTATCGGCGGCGCAATCTTTACCACGGCCAGCCATGGCACCGACCAGCTTATCGTGCAGCGATTGCTGGCAGCGCGGAATCAACGGCAGTCGGCGCTGGCGTTGGTGGCGAGTGGATTGGCGGTCTTTTTTCAATTTGGGTTGTTTCTGCTTGTCGGCGTGATGCTGTTTGCCTACTACCGCGTTCCGTCGTCCGGGTTTGGACGGGCGGACAGGATCTATCCGACGTTCATCGTGAGCCATATGCCGCACGGGATTGCCGGGCTACTGATCGCGGCGATTCTGGCGGCGGCAATGTCGAATTTGAGCGCGGCGCTGAATTCGCTGTCATCGAGTTCGATTATGGATTTCTATGTTCGCTTCCGTCCTACAGTGAGCGAAGCGGGACGGTTGCGCCTGGCGCGGCTGGCGACCGTCGGATGGGCGCTGGTACTGTTCGCGCTCGCGTGGCTGGCGCTGCATCGAGTCGCGCGTGTGGTGGAAGTTGGCTTGCAAATCGCGTCGGTAGCCTATGGAGCTTTGCTCGGCGTGTTTCTGCTGGGAGTGTGGACCAAACGCGCGAATCAGAGCGGGGCAATGCTGGGTATGGTCTTTGGATTAGCGACGGAACTGTATTTGTGGCGATGGTCGCAGGTGGCTTTCACCTGGTGGGTCCCGATTGGGACCTGCGTGACGTTCGCGGTGGGTTATGGGGCTAGCGCTATGTGGAGGGTTCAACCAAAGCCTTGAACCGCGGAGATCGCAGAGGCCGCGGAGAAGTTGCGGTTAGAATCTTTCTTCCGATCAGGCTGTAGAAATTATGGACATGCTCGCAAAGGACAATCATTCCCGTCCCGAACTGGCACGTGACCTGGGCCTATCGCACGCGGGTGCGGTCGTGGTTGGGACCATCATCGGAAGCGGAATTTTCCTGGTTCCGACTGAGATGATGCAGGCGGTGGGGTCGGCCCGGCTTGTCTATCTCGCCTGGATGGTTGGAGGACTCCTTTCCTTTTTTGGCGCGCTCACCTATGCCGAATTGGGAGCCATGAAGCCGCAGGCAGGCGGCGAGTATGTGTATGTTCGCGATGCCTACGGGCCGCTGGCGGGGTTTCTCTATTCGTGGACCTGGTTTCTGATCGCCAAGCCCGCTTCGATTGCAACCGTGACCACCGGCCTGGTGCGGATCCTGGAAACTTTTCCCATCTTCTCTTTTTTCTCTCTTGCGTGTATTTCGCGTCCCTTCACTATCAGCTACGGGCAACTGGTAGCCATCGGAGCCACCCTGCTGATTTCGTGGCTCAACTACGTTGGGGTGCGCCGGGCAGGCGATTTTCAGTTTCTGTTCACGCTGCTGAAGGTTGCGATCATCCTCGGGATCGTGGCGGTTGGTTTCTCTTATCGCGGAGGAACCTGGGCGAATTTCGCAACCGAGTTTACCGGGGCGAAAGGCGGTGTGGTTGGATTTTTCGCAGCGCTGGTGGCTGCGCTTTGGGCTTACGACGGGTGGAACGATCTGAACATGATGGCGGGAGAAATAAGAAATCCACAGCGCAACATTCCGCTGTCGCTGATTTGGGGCGTCGCGACGGTGGGCGCACTCTACATCCTGGTGAACGCGGCCGTGCAGTATGTGCTGCCGGCGGCAGCGGTGGCCGCTTCGGAGCGCCCGGCGTCGGACGCGGTGGCCCTGGTTCTGGGGCGCGCGGGCGCCAGCCTGGTGTCGGCGGGCATGGCGATTTCGATGCTCGTGACTCTGAATGGCACCATCATGAGCGGAGCACGCGTGCCCTTCGCGATGGCGCGCGATGGATATTTTTTCAAGGCGATGGCCGAGGTTCACCCGCGCTTCCATACGCCGTCCGTGGCGATTGTTGTGCAGTGCGGGCTGGCCATCGTCCTGCTGCTGCTGGGAGGTAGTTTCCGGCAGTTTTTTTCGCTGGCGATTTTCGCCGAGTGGTTGTTCTACATGATCGCAGGCAGCACGGTTTTCGTTTTCCGCCGGCGGGAGCCGCTCGCCGACCGCCCTTATCGGGTATGGGGATATCCGGTAGTTCCGGCGCTGTTTGTGCTGGCTTCCGCGGCTCTTCTCTATTACACGTTCACCGACAATCTGAAAAGTTCGGCCGGTGGATGCCTGGCGATTCTGGCGGGCATCCCGGTGTTCTACTTCTTTGCCCGGCGCCGGGCGGCGGCACCGAAGTAAGGGACCCAAAGTAATCGAACAGAAAATTTACCCCAATTACGAGGGCTGGTTACCAAAGGACACGCGCAAGCGACACGTTTACCCCCTGCCCAATCTCCCATAAGGTGAAGACTCCAACCCCGAGCGCTCTCCCCAGCTTCGGGCCCCCATTTTGGAGTCATGGATGCCTACGTACGATCGCGGTTTTAAACTCGGCCTGCTGCCTGAACGAAAGTGGAACTGGCGGACCTTTGCGGCGAGCTACGGAATACTTGTCGCCCTGATTCTGCTGCTGATTGTCGTCGGGATCATGGCGACCGATACCATTATTCCAATCGTGAGTTACCACGTCACGGAGCTGGTACCGCGGCCGGAGCTGAACCCTGAGCCGCTGCCCAAGCCGAAGCCGCTGCCGGTGCATGCCAAGTTGCTGCCGCCGCCGGAGCCGGTGTTCCAGGCCCCGAAATTGATCGTGCCGAAAGAAATTCGCGCGCCCAAGCAGCAGCCCCAGGAAATTGAACCGCCCAAGGTAGCGATGAATAACTTCGCGCCGGCGGTGTTGAAGCAGACCAGCGGAGCGCGTCCGGTGCTGATTCATACCGGGGAATTCGCGGCGGGAAGTTCGGTAGTGCCGACCGTGAATGCTCCGATTGAGAAGGTGCAGACGGGCGGGTTCGGCGATCCGAATGGACTGAAGCCCAGTGATAAAGGCAAGCCCAACGGCAAGCTGATCGCAACCGCCGCGGGTGGTTTCGACATGCCAGTGGGACCCGGCCAAGGGAACGGCTCGGGCGGCGCCAAAGGTATTAAGGGAACCGTGGCCAGCGCCGATTTTGGTAATGGGGTTGCAACCGGAGGCCAAGGAGACGGGCGCAGAAGTGGCCGCGGCGTGCAGACCTCAGGCTTTGGTTCGCAGGAGGTCGCGCAGAACACGCCCCATATCCAGCGCGTGGATAGCGGACCAGCGGCAACATCGGTCGAGATTACCTTCAAGCCGAATCCGGTTTATACGGATGAAGCAAGAAGCCTGAAGCTGGAAGGCGAAGTTCTGCTGGAAGTGCAATTCGCGGCGAACGGGCAGTTACATGTGAATCGCGTGGTCCGGGGTCTGGGCCATGGACTTGATGAAGCCGCCATAGCTGCCGCGAACAAGATGCGGTTCAAGCCGGCCATGCGAAGCGGGCAGGCAGTGGATTCAACAGCAATTGTGCACGTGGTATTTCAACTGGCGTATTGAAAACTTGGAGATGAGAGTTATGCGGAACGATATGCGGAACGTTATGCCCACTATGAACTGGATACTTTTGGCTCTGCTGGCGTTGACCATGACGGCAGCGGCCCAGCAACCGGCGTCCGCGCCGCAGAACCCACAGCCGGCTTCGGCGGCGCAGGCGGATCCGACGCCCGCTCAGCCGAGCGCAGCTCCGTCAAGTCAGCCCGCGTCAGCTCAGGCCCCGGTCGCTCTGGCGCCGCCGACCACGATGGATCAGGTGGTCGACCGCGTCATTCTGCGCGAAAAAGACCTGATCAAGTTCTTGGCGCCGCGCACTCCGATTGTGGAGACCTATCTACAGAACCTGACGCAAGACAAGCAGCTCGGGCCGGTTCCGCAGGACGATCATTACTTTCTGGGTCGCATGGATCTGAGTGAGTCGATCGACCGCAGCGACTACCTTCAGGACAAAGACAAAAACAAGGACGAAGGCATGGAGAAGCGCCTTCTGGGCGGACTCACGAAGAGGTTCAAGTTCCAGTACCAGCCGCTCGGTTTTTCGTGGATGATCTTCGTCGACCGCAACGACTTCGACCGGCAGCACTACGATTTCCACTACTCGCGACGCGAGTTCCTGGGCGACGTGCGCTGCCTGGTGTTTGATCTGACGCCGAAAAAAGACGCCGGACGCGGTCGCTTTCTGGGACGCATCTGGGTTGAGGATCAGGACTTCAGCATCGTCCGGCTGAACGGCACTTATGCGCACCCTTCGCGTAACAGCTATTACTTCCACATGGACAGCTGGCGGTTGAACTTGGTCCCGGGTTATTGGGTGCCATCTTACATCTACAGCGAAGAAGGTGACTTCACGGCGGGCGCTCACAACACCATCGCGTTCAAAGCGCAGACCCGCATGTGGGGATATAACCTTAAGACGGGGACACCGAACGACGAACTTACTAACATCCGGGTCGACAGCGTAAAGGACGACACTCCGACCGCGCAGGATGCCACTCCGCTGGCCGCCGAGCGCGAATGGCAACAACAGGCTGAAGACAACGTCATCGAACGGCTGGAACGTGCCGGACTGCTGGCGCCGGAAGGCGACGTGGACAAGATTCTTCAGACCGTGGTGAATAACCTCGAAATCACCAATAACATCGAACTGCCGCGCCCAGTCCGCACGCGCGTGCTGACGACTTCTCCGCTGGAGACTTTCAGCGTCGGCAACACCATCGTGGTAAGCCGCGGGCTGATCGACGTGCTTCCCGATGAGGGCAGCCTGGCCATGGTGCTCTCGCACGAGTTGGCGCACATCGTTCTGGGACATAACCTGGGCAGCCAGTACGCGTTCAACGACCGCATGCTGTTCTCCGACGAGTCGACTTACCAGAACTTCGGCTTCAAGCACATTCCCGAAGAGGAAACGGCCGCTGACAAAAAAGCTATCGAGATGCTGAAGGCATCGCCGTACGCGCAGAAACTGGAAACGGCCGGACTGTTCATCAAGGCTCTGCAACAGCGCGCTCCACAATTGAGCGCTCTGCTGCAAGCGCACCTCGGCAACAACATCACGGAGAACGGGACGGTAACGCGCATGGCGGCGCTCGCCACCTCGTCTCCGGCGCTCGACTGGAACAAACTGGACCAGATCGCCGCGCTGCCTTTGGGCGGACGCGTCAAGCTGAACCCATGGGACGACAAAGTGGAGATCGTGAAAGCGCAGCCGGTAGCCATCACCTCAGCGCGCGACAAGATGCCGTTTGAAGTAACGCCGTTCTACCCGCGGCTTTCGCGCTACAGCAATGCGAACGCGCCCGCGGCTACCACGGCAGCGGCGCCCGCACCGACCACAACCACCGCCAACGCCAGCCCCACGCCGGCCAACTGAGTCGGCTACCAAGTTGATAGAAGCGCAGGCCGGGACCGGAAGAAATTCCGGGCTCCCGGCCTGTGTCTATTTGGGGTTAGGCAATGCCATAGCCACGGGTTGAGAAACCCCGACAAGCCCTCCGACCACGGTTTTTCATTTTTCCCCCAATCTCGCCAGCGTTTGCTAATATGAACACCCCGCGCTTGCTGTCACACCTTGAAGATCGCAAATGATCGGTGCCTCAAGTCCGCGGAAAGCTCTCCCCTGGCTGAGTGTGGCAGCCTTCGAGAAAGGTCGTGCATCTTGTCCAAAAAGTTGGTTCTCGCAGTGGTGATTCTGCTCGCCGTGTCTGGCGACGCGGTGGCACAGACGCTGAAGACGCTCGTTCATCAACCGCCGGACGGCATCATCATCTCTTACCAGTTGACCGACGGCACCGTGATGGTGCAAGGCAACAACTATTCCGATTGGTGGAAGCTCACCCCCGACAACACCGGGAGCTACGTCGCTGGAACCTGGACGCAACTCGCCAGCCTTCCCTCCGGGTACGCGCCCTACGCCAATGCTTCTGCGGTGTTGGCCGACGGCCGCCTGATCATTGAGGGCGGGGAATACAACTTCGGCACTTTCGTCCTCACCAACCTGGGCGCGATCTATAATCCCGTCGCCAATACCTGGACCTCGGTCGCGCCGCCGAAAAACTGGACCTACATCGGGGATTCGCCGTCGGTTGTGTTGCCCAACGGCAACTACTTGATAGGCAACAAACTTACCAAGCAAATGCGGGAACTCAATCCAAAGACCATGAAGTGGCTTGGGACGAGTTCAAAGGATAAGGAGGATTTCAACGCCGAGGAGGGCTGGACGCTTTTGGCAAACGGCTCGATTCTGACGGCGGATGTAAAAGATGCTCCCAACTCCGAGATCTATACGCCCTCAGCAAAAGAGTGGGTGACTGCCGGCAGCACGATCGTCGATTTGCATTCACCCTCGCCCGACGGCTGCCTTCATTATGGTCCCGGCGGGACACTTTGTTACTACCCGCCGGGGGAGATTGGGCCTCAGATACTGCGTCCTGACGGCACGGTGTTCGTTACCGGCTCGTACACGAAGAACAACGGCCCTGGAAATACGGCCATTTATGACAGCCTTACGGGCAAGTGGACCGTCGGTCCGGCTTTTCCAAATGACGACAATGCCGGGGATTCTTTTGCCGTCCTGCTAACCAATGGCGACGTATTGGTGGAAGGAGACTCCGGCACTTCTTACACGTTCAACGGGACGACCCTTACTCCCGGACCGTATACACCGGGAAGTCTGATGGTATTGCCTACCGGCGAAGTGCTCGTGGGAGGCGGTACAACACAAACCTACACATCTTCCGGAACCTACCAGACTTCGTGGGCGCCCGCGATTTCAACTTATACGTCGACGGTGACTCGCGGGTCGACTTACTCCATCTCCGGCACGCAGTTTAATGGGTTGTCGCAGGCGGCTGCCTTCGGAGACGAGTTGCAAACAGCGACGAATTATCCTCTGGTGCGTATTATAAACAACAGCACAAAACACGTGTTTTACGCCAGAACCCATGACCATAGCACAATGGGCGTGGCGACCGGCTCGGAGACGGTTTCGACAAACTTCGACGTTCCGGCGTCCATGGAAACGGGTGCGAGTACGCTGGAAGTTGTGGCGAACGGCATTCCTTCCGAAGCCGTTAGCGTGACGGTTCAGTAACAGTAACAGTAACTAAGCGGCGCTCTAACTAACTCCGCTGCCCTTGTGTCGCCCAGCATCGGGAAATGCAAGGGCAGTTACTGTTTGAGTGCTGAAGCCGTGACTACCGAGAACAGATTTATGAAACCAGCCCTAGAAGTGTTTTCTGAGGTCGCCGAAACGCTCTACCACCAGCAGTCGCTGTGATGCCGGGGCGGTCGCGACTTCCTCGTGTTCGAGAATCCAGGTCTGGCCGTGGGGTATAAAGACGGCGTGCAGGCCCGCGGCGAGGGCGGGATTGATGTCGGATTTGGGGCTGTTGCCAACCATCCATGTAGTGACCGTTGGGAGGGCGTACTTGGCGATGGCGGAGCGGTAGGTCGATTCGTCCTTCTCGGCGACGATCTCGACGGCGGAAAAATATTCCTTCAATCCTGAACGCTCGACTTTCCCGGATTGTTCGGCGGGGTTTCCTTTGGTCATCAGGATGAGGTGGTGGCGCTCGCCGAGATACTGCAGCGTCTCGGGGACGCCGGGGAGAACTTCGATGGGATGATCGGCGATCTGGTGGGCAAAGCTGCGAATGCGTTCGTGCAACTCGGGCGTGACCGGATCGACGGAAAGCTTCTCAAAGGTTTCAATCAGCGAATGCGTGAAGCTGTGCAGGCCGTAACCGTGCTTCACGATGGAATCCCGCTCGACATCGTTCAGCACCAGGCGAACCGCCTCTGGCGAGTGTTCGCGATGATCGAGGAACGAAATGAACTTCGCGATCGCCCGTTCGAAATAGATGTTGTTTTCCCAGAGCGTGTCATCGGCATCGATGAGCAGAGTCTGGGCGCCATTTTCCCCACGCATGCGTTCATAATAACGGCTCCGGGCCGGATTCGCGTCTTTGATAAACTTGTGTTCCTATGGAAATCGGTCAGCTTGATAACTGGGGTTTCAAGAGCCATTTTGTGATGCACGGTGGGCTCGTTTTTATTTTCATTCTTTTGACATCAACTTTCGGCACGGCGCAACAGAAATCAACCCGAGCGATGACGGGTTCGGCGGCGAAGGGCGGCGCACCGTCGGATTTGCAAGTCGCGGCTGACTTGGGACAGCGCCTGGCCAAGTTCCGACGTGTCCAGATGCCGTTCCTGACAGCTGGTCTGGACGCTCGCGAGCAGCAACTTGTTCGCAAACTGGTGGAGGCCTGCGGCTACCTGGAAAGTATCTACTGGCGGCAGAGCGATCCTGACGGCTTGACGCTGTATCAGTCGCTGGCCGCGAGCCGGAACCAGCGCGACGCGCAACTACGACGCTATTTATGGATCAACGCTTCGCGCTTCGATCTGATTGACCAGGATAAACCGTTTGTCGGAACGGAGGCCGTGCCGCCGGGGCGAGGATTTTATCCGGCAAACCTGACGCGCGATCAGGTCGAACAATTCGTCAAGCAGCATCCCGATCAGAAAGCGCCCATCTACGATCAGTTCACGATCGTGCGCTGGCATCAAGAAAAACTGGACGCTGTTCCCTACCACATCGCGTTTCGCGCATTTCTGGAACCGGCGGCAAGAGCTCTGCGGGCAGCGGCCAGCCTCAGTGATGACGCGGCTTTCGCGAAGTTCCTCCGGCTGCGCGCCGATGCGCTGCTCAGCGACGATTACTTTCCCAGTGATTTGGCGTGGCTGGAATTGAAGAATCCGAAATTCGACATCATTTTTGCGCCTTATGAAACCTACATGGATGGACTGCTGGGCGTGAAAGGTTCGTACGGTGCGGCGGTGCTGGTACGCAACGAGGCCGAGAGCAAGAAGCTGGAGCTGTTCCAGAAATATGTGCCGGAAATTCAGGACGCACTGCCGCTCGAAGCGGAAGATCGGCCGTCGAAACATGGCCTGGAAACACCCATGGAAGTGATGGACGCTCCGTTTCGCGCGGGTGACCTGACGCACGGTTACCAGGCGGTGGCTGACAATTTGCCGAACGATCCGAGGGTGCATGAGCAAAAGGGCAGCAAGAAGCTTTTCTTCAAGAATTTCATGGACGCGCGCGTGAACTACGTCGTTTTGCCGGTCGCCCGAAAGCTGATGGAGCCGGATCAAGCGGCGAAAGTCTCGGGCGAGGGTTATTTGCAGAGCACGATCATGCATGAGATCTGCCACGGGTTGGGCCCGGCGTATGCGCGGACCGCGACCGGCAAAGTCGAAATCCGGGAAGCGATTGGACCGGGATACAGTGGTCTGGAAGAAGCGAAGGCCGACGTGACCGGAATGTTCGCGTTGAAGTGGCTGGTCGATCATGACGCGCTTCCGAAAGAAAAGTTGGAGGAATATTACGCGTCGTATGTGGGCGGAATCTTTCGCACCGTACGCTTCGGAACGGCGGAGGCGCACGGTCAAGCGGAGATGATGGAATTTAACTATCTCTCGGAGCGCGGCGCGATCCGGCGGAATGCGGACGGCCGCTATGCCATTGATTACGAGAAGATGCCGGGCGCGATGGCGGATCTAGCGAAGGAACTGCTGGAGATCGAAGCCACCGGCGACCGCTCACGTGCGGAAAACTGGTTCAAGAAATACGGCACGATGCCGGAAGAATTGAAGACGTCGCTGCAGGCGGCGTCGGATGTTCCGGTGGATATTGATCCGGTGTTTTCGTTTCCAGAGAGGGTGCGGTGAGGGAAAAGCTGCTGCCTGTATCTGTTAACCCGGAGTTACTTACACCCACTCCACCCGCGGCGTCTGCGGAATGATCCCCGCCTTATGCCCCATGTCGAGCAGGCGGCGCACCGCTTCGCGGCCATCGTCGCCGTAGTCGAGCGTGCGCTCGTTGACATACATGCCGACAAATTTATCGGCGAGCTGGGCGTCTAGATCTCGCGCAAACTGCATGGCGTAGCTGAGCGCTTCTTCGCGATGATCGAGGGCGTACTGGATGCTCCCGCGCAGCGCCTGGGTGACGCTGGTCATCGTTTCCCGGCCGAGCGAGCGTCGGATGGCGTTTCCTCCAAGCGGAAGAGGCAGTCCCGTAACTTTCTGCCACCACCGGCCAAGATCGACTACGCGGTGCAATCCGGATTTGTCATACGTGAGCTGGGCTTCGTGGATGATGAGGCCGGCTTCGTATTTGCCTTCGAGAATTTGCGGGATGATCTGGTCGAAGGGGACAACTTCCACCTGAATGCCGGGCGCGAACAGTTCGAGAGCCAGGTAAGCGGTGGTGAGCTTCCCTGGCACCGCAATTTTCTTCTGCTTAATGTCATCCGGTGTAAAGGGCCGGGTGGAAACGAGCATGGGACCATAACCGTCGCCCACGCTGCCGCCGCACGACATCAGCGAGTATTTTTCCTGAATGTAAGGGAAGGCATGGAACGAAATCGCGGTTACATCGTAAACGCCTTCCTGCGCCTGGCGATTCAGCGTCTCGATGTCACAAAGGGTATGGCTGAACTTTAGTCCGGGCACGCGAACTTTGTTCGTGGCCAAACCGTAAAACATGAATGCGTCGTCGGAGTCCGGGCTGTGCGCCACGGTGATCTCGCGAACTGGAGAAGATACTGTACTCATAAGACTCCGTAATCCTGTTCTATAAACTTCAGTATTAGAAAAAAGACCTGCGGCATCGTTAAAGCGATGCCCTGATACGAACCCGAGTTCTCAGTTCACCCTCGTGAAGAACGTTGCTGTTGCCAGCGCGCGGCTACGGAGGCGGCCATCAGCACCTTGATGACTTCCGCAAAAACGAACCAATAGAGGCCATACCGGACCGCCAGAGAGACCGAGTGTGTGAGCACGGCCAGCCAACTGAGTCCACCCGTGAAGAGCACCAACTCCGCAGCCACGGATGAAAGCGCGGCCCAAGCGAAACGGCGCGAGCTTTGTTCCGACCTCCGCTCGTAAATCCAGCCCGCAACAAATGCCACGAGCGGATAAACCATGAGGAATCCGCCGGTCGGGCCGAGCAGGTGCGTAATTCCGCTGCCTAGAATTGCCGGACTGAATACGGGCAGTCCGAACGCGCCTTCGACGAGATAGAGCGAGAGCGCGGCAAAGCCGCGACGCGAACCAAGCAGCAAGCCCACGGCCAGCACCCCGAAGTTTTGCAGCGTCAGCGGAACCGGCGTGAAGGGCAGCGGCACGGTCACGCGCGCGCACAAGGCGACGAAGAGGCTGGCGGTGATCACGATGGCCGCTTGTTTCGCCCATTCCACTCTACGATCCACAGGCCGAGTAATGGACCGGGTCTGCTGGCCGATTACTTGAGTCGCTGCTCTTGACATGGCTTTCCTTTCCTCGTGGCGGAGTCTCGGCCGATCAGGCCTCAGGCGACGAGTGGTCGAGGCCGTCGTGCTCCGCTCGGTGCGCGGCCGAACGCTTCATTTGCCGCCGGACTCGCATATAGAGCGAAAGGGCAACCAACACGACCACCGCAGTACTCAGTCCCAATATGAGAAACCACCAGAGCATCCGCACAACGCCTTAGGATAGCAGATGGCGACGACGAGGATGTGCTCAGAATCACACAACCGCGAGAGAACGGTCAGCGGTCAGCCCTTCGCCGCTGGCTTAGCCATCGCCTTGCGACGATTCTCAACATTTTTCGAGAAGCGCTCTAACCGCTTGCGGGCAGTCTTCGATCTTGTGGCGACTTTCTCGACGTTGGCGAAGGCGTCAGGATTGTTGGTCTTCTCGCGAAACTCCTTCAGGAACGGATAGACCTTGGCGAAAAGAAAGAACATTTCGCCGCTGCAGCCAGGCTGCAAAAAGAGTTCCTCATTGAGCGCGCCGTGCAGCACGAACGACGCGGCCATATCCCAATAGCCACCCACCTGGCGAATCCAGGCGTTTTCCTGGCTGGGGAACGAATTCGCAACCTTGATTAGCTCGTCCGCGCTCTGCGGCCAGAATTCCACCCCAAACCAGTTTCGTGCCTTGCGCATCTCCGCTTCGCGGCGGAGGTTGTAGAGTTCCAGGATCAGCCTTGCATCGTGCGCGGTTGCTTTCTTTGCCATATTTTTCGCCTCGTTAGATGTTTCTGAATTTAGGTAGGTCCTGAGCTTTCGTTCGCCCAGCCGGTTTTTTCTCAGACTTTCGAAGTGCCCGCCGCCTCGCCCTGGATAGCCCGCTCGTATTCGCACTCTTTATTCGGACACGCAATCACCGGTCCATCTTTGCGGATTCGCTCCACCAGGTACTCATGTCCACAATCCGGGCACTTCTCGGGGATGGGCTTGGCCGCCGAAGTGAACTTGCACTTCGGATAGTTTCCGCATCCATAAAACGTGTTGCCCTTGCGCGCGCGCTTTTCGACCAGTTCGCCTTCCTTGCATAAGGGGCACTTCACGCCGATGAAATTCTGCTTCACATACTTGCATTCCGGATATCCGCTGCACGAAGTGAACTCGCCGAAACGGCCGTGCCGCAGGATCAAGTTCCGCTTGCACAACGGGCAGGTTTCATCGAGCGGAATGTCAGGCACTTTCTTACCTTGATCAAGTCGCCGCGTGGTCCTGCAATCGGGATAGCCCGTGCAGGCCATGAACTGGCCAAAGCGTCCACGCTTCAGGACCATGACGCGGCCACAGTTCTCGCAGTATTCCTCTTGCGCGGTCTCTTGCAGATCGGCCGAGTCTAGATCGGGCAGATTGATCGGGTTCTCTTTGGTGAACTTGCAGGTGTCGGGATTTTCCTTGTCGTAGGTGCTGCAAGCATAGAACGAACCGTGCTTGCCCCACTTGATGACCAGCGGCGCACCGCAGAGTTCACACTTTTCGTCGGTGGGCTTCTCCATACGCTTGATGTTTTCCATGTGCTTCTCGGCGTATCGGAGATCCTTGGCGAACTTCTTGTAGAACTCGTTCAGCGCATCGTTGCCCGTCTGCTTGCCTTCTTCAATCTCGTCGAGTTCCTCTTCCAGTCGCGCCGTGTATTGGAAGTCGAAAATATCCTTGAAGTTCTCAACCAGCAGATCGGTGACGACCAGGCCAATTTCGGTAGGCACGAACTTGCCGCCGACTTTCTGCGCGTACTGCCGCTCCTGGATAGTGCTGAGAATGGTCGCGTAGGTGGAAGGCCGGCCGATGCCGCGCTCTTCAAGCTCTTTCACCAGCGAAGCTTCGTTGAAACGCGGAGGTGGCTCGGTGAAATGTTGCTCCGGGAGCAGCGACTTCAGCGTCAGCTTCTGCCCGGCTTCGAGCGGCGGGAGCTTGTGCTTCAGTTCCTCGTCTTCTTCGTCCTTGCTGTCTTTGGATTCTTCATAGACCTTGAGGAACCCGTCGAACTTCATGACTGATCCCGTAACGCGGAACCAGAACACGTCGCTGCCAGACTTGGCATCGATATCGACCGACGTCTGGTCAAACACAGCCGGATTCATTTGCGAGGCGACGGAGCGCTGCCATATCAGTTTGTAAACCTTGAATTCGTCTTCATGCAGATATTTCTTCACCACGTCAGGATGGCGCGCCGCCGAAGTCGGGCGAATGGCCTCGTGCGCCGCTTGCGCTTCTTTCTTCTCCTTATATGTATTGGGAGCTTCGGGCAAATAGTTGGCGCCGTACTCGCTAGTGATGTACTCGCGGACCTCGGTGATCGCTTCGGCCGAAACGCGCGTCGAATCCGTGCGCATGTAGGTGATCAGGCCGACCAGTCCCTCGTCGCCGAGTTCCACGCCTTCATACAGGCGCTGCGCGATCATCATGGTGCGCTTCACGCTGAAACGCAGCTTGCGGGAGGAATCCTGCTGCAGCTTGCTAGTCGTAAACGGCGGAGTAGCATTGCGTCGCCGCTCTTTCTTTTCCGCTGAGCGGACAACCCAATCGGCCTTCTCAAGTGCGAGCCGGATCTTCTCCGCTTCCTCGCCATTGGTGATTTCGATTTTCTCTTCGCCCTTCCCCAGAAAGCGGGCGTCGAATGCCGGAGGCTTAGCGGCGGCGAGATGGGCGTCGATCGTCCAATATTCTTTTTTCTCGAATGCCTTGATTTCGCGTTCGCGATCGACGATCAAGCGCAGCGCAACGGTCTGCACCCGTCCGGCCGAAAGGCCGCGGCGGACTTTGTCCCACAAAAGAGGAGAGACCTGGTAGCCGACCAGTCGATCGAGGACACGTCGGGTCTGCTGCGCGTCTACGAGATTGCGATCAATGTCGCGGGGATGTTCGAACGCGGCCTTGACGGCACGCTGCGTAATTTCGTTGAAGGTAACGCGGCGGATGCGCGCACCCTCTCCAATGTCGTCGGTCTTCTTTTTGGCGCTCTTCTTTCCCTTCTTTTTCTTGCTGGAGTCTTCGCCGAGTTCGTCCGCAAGATGGGCCGCGATGGCTTCGCCTTCGCGATCCGGGTCAGGCGCCAGGTAGATGTGGTCAGCCGAGAGGGCCAGCTTTTTCAGCTTGGCAAGGACCTTCTCTTTCCCAGGAATGACAACGTACTCGGTTTCGAAATCGTTTTCGACGTCGACACCGAGGCTGCTCTTGGGCAGGTCTTTCACGTGGCCGTAAGAAGCATCGACCGTGAATCCTTTGCCCAGATATTTCTGGATAGTTTTCGCCTTAGCCGGCGATTCGACAATGACTAGACCTTTGGACAATGGTTCCTCAATTTGGCGGTAATGGAATTGAAGCTAGCACGAATTAGCGGAATGCAACAACTGTGCAAGCCGCCGGCTGTCAGCTATCAGCTATCAGCCGTCAGTTAAGCGCCTTCACTTTTTGCATCAGGGACGACAACATCTTTTTCACCTCAACCACCTGCTCTGTAAGGCGCTCGTACGCTGGACTGTGCAAATATTCCAGATCATGAGCGAGCAGAAATTGGTACTCGAGTTCACTAGCCGACCCCATCGCCATCTGCAAGAAACGGGACATCTCGACATCACCTTTTCGACAGCAGCCCTCTGCGATGTTCATTCCTATCGATGCGGACGCTCGCCGCATCTGGCTTGTTAGACCGAACATTTCATCCCGGGGAAAAACTTTGCTAGAGGCGTAAACATCCAGAGTCAGCCGATGTGACTTTTCCCAGACCTTAAGATTGCGAAAACTCTGCACGGAAGCCCTCCGGTTTTACTGAAAGCTGACAGCTGAAAGCTGCTTCTAGAAGCTCTTCACAAAATTCTTCCCCGGCAATTGCGTATCTTTCCGCTCAGTTCAAGTTCGAAGAGCGCAGCGAAGACCTCTGACGAGGACATTTCGTCCTCCAGCATTTCGACCAGTTGATCAATCTGCGTGGATTCATCAGCCTTGAGCAACCGGAGGATCTTCTTTTCGTGCGGCGACGTCACTTCATCCGGGAATAGAGATGCGGTTTCCGGCTCGAGGGATTCATTCTGCCGGGAACTGAGCGCCGCTTGAATGTCGGCAGGAAGCTCTTCCCACACGTCTTCCCAGGTGGCCACCAGCTTCGCTCCCTGCTTGATCAGGGTGTTCGGACCCCATGAGCCTTTGTTGGTCACATTGCCCGGAACTGCGTATACATCGCGGTTTTGTTCGAGGGCACAGCGGGAAGTGATACGTGTACCGCTGTATTCCGCGGCTTCCACAACCAGCACGCCGGCCGACATGCCGCTGATGATCCGGTTGCGGATGGGAAAATTTTGCGGGGCTGGGAAAGTTCCGACCGGGAACTCGGTGATCAGCGCGCCGCCGAGAGCGACGATCTGTTCCGTGAGCCGCGTGTTTTCCTTCGGGTACATGACGTCAATTCCGGTGCCGAGGACCGCAACCGTCTTTCCCTTGGCAGCGATGGCGCCGCGATGCGACGCTGTATCGATGCCGCGAGCTAATCCGCTGATGATCACCAGTCCGCGAGCGGCGAGGTCGGTGGAAAGACGCTCTGCCATGCCACTGCCGTAGGGCGTGGGATGACGCGTCCCCACCATAGCGATACCGGGCTGGGCCAACACCTCGACGCATCCTTTGACAAATAAGACTACCGGCGGGTCGTAAATCTCTTTGAACCGCGAGGGGTATTCGGGGTCGCTGAGGGAAATGATTTTCGCGCCCGCCTCCTCCGCCTTCACGCATTCCTGCTGCGCCAGTTCGAGCGACTTTCCCGTGGCGATCGATTGTGCGGAAACGGCGCGCATCCCCGTGGCTTCGAGTTCGGTCAGGCTGGCCTGGAAGACGCGATCAGCAGCGCCAAAGTGTTCGATCAGTTTCTTGATGCGTGTGGGCCCCAATCCCGGGGTTAGGGCCAGCGCAAGCCAGTAGGTGCCCTGGTCAGAAACAGGCTTGGTGACAGCAACTGCGACATTGGGCATATTGAGCGACCCGAAACCACGAGCTTCGAGCCACGAGCTTCGAGCGAACAGCCTGCCCTTCAGTTCCTAGCTCGTAGCTCGCAGCTTTTCGTGGGCAATTCAGCATTAGCCGCTATTCAAAACGCTGTCAAGGATGGCGCGCACATCACTTTTGGTAGAATTCGTAAAGTGATGAGCCGGTTAAAGATCTCGGCCATTTCCTACCTGAATACAGCGCCTCTCATGTGGGATTTTGAGCACGGGGAAGCAGGCGCGGAGTTCGATATTTCCTACACCATCCCCTCGGCCTGCGCCGAGGCTTTGCGCACGGGAACAGCCGATATCGGCATCATTCCATCTGCGGCTTATGCGACGGTACCGGACCTCGTCATCATTCCCGACGTGGCCATCGCAGCGCGACGCTCGGTGCAATCGATCCTCCTAGTGAAGGAGATGCCGAGCAGAATGCCCAATAAGATGCCCGTCGATCCCCTGTCAGCGCAGTCGCCGTGGGCTCAGGTGCGTACCCTGGCGCTCGATACTTCCTCAATGACGTCGGTAGCGCTGGCCAAGATTCTGTTCGCCAAATGGCTAGGCGGAGCGCCCGATTATAAGGCGATGGCTCCGGATCTCGATGCCATGCTCGGCGCTTGCGACGCGGCATTGCTTATCGGAGACCCGGCGTTACAAGTCGATCGGAAGCGCTACGTTACTCTCGACCTGGCGGAGGAGTGGGTGGCGCGCACGGGAAAGTCATTCGTGTTCGCTTTCTGGGCGATTCGCAAGCAGGCGCTTGCTGGACGAAGTGGCGCGGCCCTCGCGGAGGTCTTCAAGAAGTCACGCGATCATGGGCTGTCGCCGGAAAATCTTGAAGCCATAGCTCAGGAGTGGGCGCCGCGCCTCCGCCTGACCGTTGAATTTGTTCGCGCCTACCTGACGCAAAACATCCACTACTGTCTTGACCCTCCATGCCTGGAGGGACTCGAGCTTTACTACCGCTTGGGCGCGGAGATCGGGGCGCTTCCGCAACCACCGGAGCTTCGCTTCGTTTAGAACTTATCTGACAAACAAGTCTTTTTCAGCCTTGCTGGGGTACTAGCCGTTTGAAGAGGATTTGCCCTCTGCGTCTTTCCGGCTTGTACCCTCCCCCAGTTACTCTGCCAAATCCAAACTTACTGTAGCGGGGTCTCCGTGCCCTGGCAGGTGCTGATCGAAGAGGTGCCGGTCTTGCGCACGACTGCGTCCTGAACCGAGCAGAAGGAGTTCACACCCGAGCGATTCGAACTCACCGGGTTTGCCCACGCTGCATAGCCGCTAACCGAGCCCGCCACCGAGAACGAATAGCCGCTCTTGCTGCCGCTCCCCAAAGTCGTATCAATCATGCAGGAGCCCGCAGAGGTCGGCACGCTGGTACCGGTGCAAGTACCAGACAGAAGGCTCAGCACGGATGCAAAGCCAATGGTCGGATAGTTGGAATAGTATGAAATCTGCGCCGTATTAATGGTGCGAAGCGACGCCACAGCGGACGATTCATTCGCCGCGATACGTGCGCGCAACAGGTTTGGAATAGCAATCGCGGCGATGATCAGGATGATCGCCACCACAATCAGCAATTCGATCAGTGAGAAGCCCTTTTGTCTCTTCAAGTGCGTAACTCCACCCCAGGGGGGACCCGATTTAACCACGATGACGGTTACTGAGTTTGCATTTGAGAGACCGCCCTTCCCCCAAGGTGACCAAAGTAAGCCATCGCTCCAAGCCGCAGATTCCAAAACGAATCTTCTTGCCTGGCTGTGCTCGAGAGTGCACTTTGTGGTGGCTGTGGACGGACTGACGAGGTTTGTCAGAGTGTGTCCAGGTCACTGTGCCAAATTGTGTCAGTCCAATCTTCGGATTAATCGTCGGATTCCCGACCATCCGGCTGCTCCGACTTGAAGCAGGGCGCGCCCCATCGGGTACTCCAACGCCTCGGGACACGGCCAATGCTTCTTAAATTATGACTTTCGAATTACCATCCAGGCGATGACTTCTCGCCTCGGACCATGGCTGCGCGATCCGCTTTTTCTCTTGTGTGTGACCGCGGGACTACTTGCTTTTGTGGTGCAATCCGGTGAGTTGGGGACATCCGACACAGCGCATCGGCTTCAGACCACCCATTGGCTCTGGACCTCCGAACCGCAGGTTTTCCCCAACGAGTATCCCGAGTTTGGCCTGCACGGCCGTGGCGGGCGCCTTTATAGCTGGTATGGCATCGGCCAATCGCTGCTCATGCTGCCCGCCGACCTCCTGGGCACTTGGATTGCCCACTGGCAGGTTTTCGCGGGATACGGCGACGATCCGTCCGTGAACGCCATCGTGGTCAGTTACAGCACCAACATTTTGGTGAATGTCCTCACCGCGCTCGCCGCCTTCCGGTTGCTCGGTCAGTTGCGCTTTGGCGTGAAAGAGTCGGTGGCGGGCGTGCTGGCGTTGATGTTCTGCACCACCCATCTGCACTACACGCAAAACATGATGGAGAACAACTACATCATGTTGCTGACCCTTACTGGGTTTTCCTTTCAGTACGAGTGGCTGCGCACGGACGGCCGGCGCGCGCTTTTCGTGGGCTCCTGCACGCTGGGTCTGAACCTGTTGACGCGTCTCACCACTGGGCTGGACCTGATGGCCGCAGGGGTCTTTGTCATCCTTGTTCTTTGGCTGGAAGGATTGCGCGGGCGGCAGCTATGGCCGCGTCTTCTTGCTTACTGCAAAATCGCCGCGCCTGTTTACATGTTCTTTCTCGGGATCGATCGCGCCTATCAGTTTTACCGCTACGGATCTTTTACCAATACATACGTAGCTGTGTTCGCCCGCGAATATCACCAACTGGACCCTGCGCTGCCGGCGAATTTTCCCTGGAGCACGCCCTTTCACGCCGGCTTTTTCGGTCCACTATTCCAGCCTGAGAAGTCTATTTTTCTCTTCGATCCTCTGCTAGTGCTGGCAATTTTCCTCCTGGCATGCCTCTGGAAGCGCCTGACTCCAGAGGTGCGTGCCTATGGCGCAACATCTCTTCTCCTGTTGTTGGCCTATATCTGCTTTTACGCGAGATACACATACTGGGCTGGCGATTTCGCCTGGGGTGACCGCTATGTTTCCACCTCGGTGGAACTGGTGGCGCTGGTGGCTGTGCCGCTGCTCATCCGCTATCGAGAGCACTTAGGAAGAACGATCTGGTGCGCCGGATGCGCGCTGATCGCAGTCAGCCTGATGATCCAGTTGGCGTCGTTGGCCTTCTGGTTGCCGTTGGAAATTTACCAGATGGAAACGCTCGGGCATCCAACGTTCGTGATTGCCCTGCGTTTCAAGAACATCGCCGCCTTCGCGCTGGGCAAGATGGATGCCTGGGGCTTAAACACCGAGGCCATGCACTGGGACCCGTGGGATTATGTTCACATCACGACCTGGAATTTTCTTCCGTTTCTGCTGCGCCGCGTCGGCGCAGCGCCGGCCTGGTTGGTGAATTCAGCGCTTGCCATCTGGCTTGCCGGGATGGCAGCCCTGGGATCGGTTTTGCTCCGGTTACGAAACAGTTTGCGGACGCCCGCATGAGGGCAGGACTTAGCTGCTTTTTAAACCTGCGTCTTGCACCCCCAATCGTGCTCCAATAAGGAAAGATGCACTTGCTTGCGATCGTCCTGCTCGCATCGAAGAAAAGCACCCTGCGATGGCTGATCCATCTCGGCGGTCCCAGCCTCATCCTGCTGGGCCTGGTCGACAACTCGGTCATCCCCCTGCCCGGTAGCACGGACGTCGTCACCATTCTGCTCGCCGCCCACCATCGCGAGCCGTGGTTCTACTACGCAATCATGGCAACCGCGGGAGCGGTCCTCGGCGGCTATCTCACTTACCGCATGGCTCGCAAAGGTGGCAAAGAAACTCTGGAAAAAAGATTCTCGAAGAAGACGACCAAGAAGGTATACGCGATTTTTGAACGCTGGGGCTTTGCGGCGGTTGCAATCCCGGCGATACTTCCGCCGCCGTTTCCCATCGTGCCCATGCTTTTGGCGGCCGGCGCCATGCAGTATCCCACCAGGAAGTTTCTGACCGCACTAGCCGTGGGGCGCGGCATTCGCTTCACCATCCTGGCTTACCTCGGGTTCCACTACGGTCGGCATATCGTGAGGCTTTTTGCGCTGTACTACTGGCCCGTGCTGATCGCCCTGATCGCGTTCTCGGTGCTGGGCGCGCTTTACGGCCTCTACGAGTACAAACGCAGACAAAAAAACAGCGGGCAGGAAGCTCCCCGCCCAAAATCGCAGCCTCGTCGCCGGACCGCCTAGGAGCTTGCGGAAAAACTCGCTGTTGCACTCGATTTTGGGTGGCCCAGCGGTGCACCGGGGTTGCACTTGATTTTGGGTGGCGCAGCGGTTTACCGCTGCGATAACTAGCCTAGTTTCATCGACGGCTTTAGCCGCTGAGGTCACACTTCCTGCGCGAGAGCGAGTTTTTCCGCAGCCGCCCTGGAGTCGCGGTAACGGTCAGCTTCGGACCACGCATCAGCAACGCCTTTCATTGACTTGCCAGTTGCACCGAGTTAGATTCGACCCCTGGATTCGGCCCTTGGATTTGACGCCTGGGTTCACCGCGAATGATCGGACAGACCATCTCGCACTACCGCGTGCTGCAGAAGTTGGGTGGCGGTGGCATGGGTGTGGTTTATGAGGCCGAAGACGTCACGCTGGGACGGCGCGTGGCCTTGAAGTTTCTTCCTCCGGAATTAAGTTCTGATGCGGCGGCGCTCGAACGTTTTCAACGCGAGGCGCGGGCGGCTTCGGCTTTGAATCATCCCAATATTTGCACCATCCACGAAATCGGACAGCAGGACGGCCAGTACTTCATCGTGATGGAGTTGCTGGAAGGCAAGACGCTGCGGGACCGCATTCTGGGCCGGGCTTTGCCAACGGAAGAATTACTGACGCTCGGGGTGGGGATTGCCGAAGGACTGGATGCGGCGCATCGGAAAGGGATCATTCATCGTGATATCAAACCGGCCAACATCTTCGTGACCGAACATGGGCACGCGAAGATCCTGGATTTCGGACTGGCGAAGGTGGCGCCCGGGCAGAGCGGCTCGGCGGCATCGGTGGGGGTGGCGCCGACGGTGATGAGCGAACTGCATCTGACCAGTCCGGGGACGGCGGTGGGAACGATCGCGTATATGTCGCCGGAGCAGGCGGCGGGCGACGAGCTGGATGCGCGGACGGATCTGTTCTCGTTCGGAGCGGTGCTGTACGAAATGGCCACGGGGCTTCCGGCGTTTTCCGGAAACACGTCGGCGATGGTGTTTGATGCGATTCTGCATAAGGCGCCAACGTCGGCGGTGCGATTGAATCCGAATCTGCCGGTGGAGTTGGAGCAGATCACCAACAAGGCGCTGGAAAAGGATCGCAAGCTTCGTTATCAAAGTGCGTCGGAAGTGGGTGTGGACCTGAAGCGGCTGAAGCGGGAGGTGGAGTCGGGCCGCACCAGCGCAACTTCCACCTACACCACGACAGCCACGGCTACTACAGCAAAACCGCCCCAGCGTCGCCCTCGGGGCAAACTGATCGCGATCTCCGCCGCCGTGCTGGTGGTCACTGCTGTTCTGGCGTATCTGTTACGGCCAGCTTTGCCGCCGCCAAAAATCACGGGCTACACGCAAATCACCCATGATGGCTGGCAGAAGAATTCCTTTGGGCAAACCGTTCCCATTGTGCTCACCGATGGGGCGAGGCTGTTCATCCAAGAGACCGTTCATGGCCGTTTTGTCGTGGCCCAGGTATCGGCGTCGGGCGGAGACACAGTGCCCATCCCTACTCCTTTTCCTAACGCAGCCTTGGACAACTTTTCTCTGGACAGGTCGGAACTGGTGGTGGGGAGCTTCTCGGGCGCCGAGGAGGAGCAACCCCTGTACGCCGTGCCCACGCTGGGCGGCTCCCCTCGCCGTCTTACGGATCTGTCAGGGGAGGATGCTACTTGGACGGCGAACGGGGACTTGCTCGTCAGTCATGCCAATGAGTTGACCGAGGTAGGTCATAGCGGCTCTTCCAGGACCTTCTTGACGTTGGGAGACACAACCTCGTCGGCCTACTGGCTACGGTGGTCGCCCGACAGGAAAACTCTCCGCTTCACACTAGGTTTACTTGACCGGCAGATGCTGGCGGAAGTCTCTGCCGACGGCAGCAACTATCGTCGGCTGCTTGAACACTGGCACTTGGGTGATGATGTTTCAAATGGCAACTGGACGCCCGATGGGAAGATCTTTGTTTTTCAGGCTGTTCGTAATTGGGGGCGGGCGGACATCTGGGCCATTCCGGAGAGGGCAGACTTATTCCACAAGTTGAACCAGGAACCGGTGCAGCTGACCGCCGGACCTCTGAGCTTTTATTCGCCGCAGCCCAGCCTGGATGGTAAGAAAATCTATGTGATTGGCGAACAGACGCGATCGGAACTGGTTCGCTATGACGCCAAGTCAAGTCAGTTTCTGCCCTATCTAGGCGGAATTTCAGCCCGTGCCGTGGCCTTTTCGCGCGATGGCCAATGGGTGGGCTACGTGTCGTATCCGGAGGGTAACCTCTGGCGTTGCCGGATCGATGGCAGCCAAAAGCTCCAGCTGACCTCTTCGCCACTCTCGGTGGACTTGGCCCGCTGGTCGCCGGACGGGCGTGAGATCGCAATCGAAGCCACGGAACCTGGCGAGCGCCCGCGAGCATATATTATTCCGGCGGAGGGCGGCACCTTGCGCAAACTCAATGCCGGACAATTCGATATCATCTTGGCGGGCTGGGATGCCGACGGAACAGCGATTACCATCAATGATCTCTCTGAGGTAGGTCATTCGACGATCCGTTCGGTTGACCTGAAAACCATGCAAACGACCGACGTCCCCGGCTCCGACAGCCTCATTTCTCCTCTGCGCTCTCCGGACGGCCAGTACCTTGTTGCTACGACTGTGGCCGGAGACAAGTCAATGCTGTTCGACTTTTCGAATAAGAAATGGACCGAGTTGGCCAAGACGACAGTCGGATCGCAGGCGTGGTCTGCCGACAGCAAGTTTGTCTACTTCGATAACGGGTTCAGCACCGACCAGGCTATTTATCGCGTGCGCATCTCGGACCATAAGGTCGAACAGGTAGCCAGCTTGAAAGATTTCCGGCGCGTGGTGACGCCCTGGAACACGTGGTTCGGCCTGACACCGGAGGGAGCTCCGCTGCTCATGCACGACGTTGGTTCCCAGGAAGTCTACGCGCTCGACCTCGCGACTGAATAAAAGAACGCTCTAAAATCTCCAAACTCGCCTCCACCCCCTCCGACCGGCTAAAATAGCCTTTACCGTGGAGCGAAGAGGATGTCCCTGACCAAACAGCAAGCGCTGGAGATGTTTCGGTCCGATGATCTGATCGGGATCGGCATGGAGGCGGACGCGGTCCGCCGCAAACTGCATCCCGAAGGCACCGTAACGTACATCATCGACCGCAACATCAATTACACCAATTTCTGCACCGAATACTGCACCTTCTGCGCCTTCTATCGTCCGCTGAAGGGGCCGGCGGCTAGGGTCAACGAGGGTTACATCCTCGACCTCGATACCATCTACGAAAAGATTCGCGAGACCGTGGAACTCGGTGGCACCGGCGTGCTCATGCAGGGCGGACTGCATCCCGATCTCAAAATCGACTGGCACGAAAAGATGCTCAGCGGCATCAAGCAGCGCTTCCCAAAAGTTCACCTGCACTGCTACTCCGCGTCGGAGATTCTGGCGATTGCCGAGTACAGCAATCTCAGCGTGCGCGATACCATTGCCCGGCTGCGCGACTCGGGCCTCGATTCGATCCCGGGCGGCGGCGCTGAGATTCTTGACGACGAAGTCCGTTACAAAATCGCGCGCTTGAAATGCCTGACCGCGGATTGGCTGCTTGTGCATCGCACCGCGCACCAACTCGGCATGCGCACCACCGCGACCATGATGTTTGGCGTGGGCGAGTCCATCGAACACCGCATCAACCATTTCCAAGTTCTTTATGACCTGCAGCAGGAAACAGGCGGGTTCACCGCGTTTATCCCGTGGAGTTTTCAGCCCGCCAACACCGCGCTCGGCGGACGCCATTGGGATGAAGCCACCGCAGTGGAATATCTGAAAGTGCTGGCAATCTCGCGTCTCTATCTTTCGAATTTCGTGAACGTGCAATCCAGCTGGGTGACTCAGGGATTGAAAGTCTGCCAAATGGGCTTGCGCTTCGGCGGCAACGACGTGGGCTCGGTAATGCTGGAGGAGAACGTCGTCCGCGCCGCGGGCGTCACCAACTGCACAACCGAAGAAGAGTTGCGGCGCATCATACGCGATGCAGGCTTCCGTCCGGCGCAGCGGGACACGTTGTACCGGCAATATTTTCTCAACTGATTTGCTCGCCGTAGCCCTGTGAAACCCTGTGCCCCCTGTGGTTAAGTTCTCGGTTGGCCGGGATAAGAAATTAGCAATCTCATGAACCGCCCATTCGCCCTCGCCATCTTCCTGCTCAGCGCCTTGTTGCTGCCGGGCGCGCAGGAGTCCGCGCCTCCGCCAAAGGCATCCTCCATTGCAGGCACGGTAGTGCAGGAGCCGGGCAGCCAGCCGCTCAAGAAAGTGCTGGTGCAGGTCATCGCTGAAGACCAGAAACAAGGCGGAAACTACACCGCCTCGACCGACGCCGACGGCCATTTCCACATCGAGAACGTCGTGCCCGGGCGTTACCGGCTCTTCCTCGAGCGAACCGGATTTGTCGGGGTAAATGGGCGCGGGCTCCAGTCTGAAACTAACGTTGTCGCGGTTCAGGCCGGGCAATCGCTGGAAGACCTGCTCTTGCGTATGTTGCCCACAGCCATTATCAGCGGCCGCGTCACGGACGAAGATGGCGACCCGATGCCCGGGGTCAGAGTCATCGCGCAAAAGAAAAAACCAGGGAAGACAGCGCGGGAAGGCGCCGCGACCGTGGCAACGAACGATCTCGGCGAATACCGGCTCTCCGGTTTGTTCCCCGGCCAGTATTGGATCGTGGCCATGCCGCCTCCGGATTTCCGCGATTATGAGAGGCGGGTGCCATCGCCGCAGGGCGACAACCCGAGCGACGCCCGGCCCGACAGTCGTTACCTTACCACCTACTACCCGGCCACTTACGATGCCATGCAGGCCTCGGCGGTGATGCTTAAGGCGAACGATGAAATGCCGGTTAACTTCACGCTGTTGCCGGCCAGAACGTATCGAGTCCGCGGAATTGTTACGGGCATCCCTCCCGGCCAGAAGCCTGTGGTGGAACTGGTCGCCAAGGCGGGCGATTCCATCCATGCGGACAATGACGTAGGAACGGACGGCCAGTTCGAACTGCGCGGGATCGGTCCGGGATCGTATGTTCTAAGAGCAACGGCTGGCACGGATTCGCAATCGCTCACTGCGCGGCAAGACATCAGCGTCGTTGCCGCCGATGTCGACGCGGTGAAACTCGTTGTCCAGCCTTCTTTCACGATCAACGGTCATCTGCGCATTGAAAACGGAGGAGGAGACCTCACGCAATACGCGGCCAACCTGCGTCAGACCGAGTTACCAGAAGACCCCGGCTTCTTTATGTCACCAGAGTTCTTCGGAACCAACGCGCCCGCAGATCGATCCGGCAACTTCGTATGGAAAAACGTGAACCCCGGCAACTACATCGTGCAGGTATACGGAGGCGACGGCCAGGGCTTCTTCCTAAAATCGGTGACGCTGGGTGGACGAGACATCGCAACCGGATTCATGGCCAGCGGGCCGGCCACGCTTGAACTCGTGGTGAGCACCAAGGGAGCCACGATCGAGGGAGTGGTAGTTGAAAAGGAAAAGGATGTGGACAACGAGCATGCCGTTCCCAACGCCACGGTGGTGGCAGTTCCGGAGGAGAAATTCCGCAAGCTTCCCGACCGCTTCGGGAATGGATCGACCGATCAGCATGGACGCTTTATCATTCGCGGCGTGGCTCCCGGCAGCTACACGCTATACGCCTGGCAGGACCTGGAAGACGGAGTCTGGCGCGACCCCGACTTTCTGAAGTCCCAGGAAGCGAACGGTACGGCGGTGAAAGTGGCAGAGGATTCTCATCAGCAGGTCGAGCTGAAGCTGAGTCCAGTAGATGAGGAGTGGAGGTAAACGGTCGTCAGTCGTTAGTCGTTAGTCGTTAGCGGGTTTGCCAACGACTAACGACTAGCGACCAACGACCGATCCTGTACAATGCTTGGGCTGCTCTCTTTCCTTAATGGTCCTGTTGAGTTCATGGATTTGACGCTCATTTCTGCCCCGCTCGCCCAGTTGGCCCTGGTCGTTATTTTTGTTTCCAAGGGCTGGGGGCCCTACCTTCGCCAGCATTTTCTGGATAAGACTTTCCAGGGCCTTTACCAGGTCAATGCCTTCGATCTGGCTCTGCTGATCCCTTATTTCATCGTGCTGATCGTCCTGGCGACGTACGGCGGACACCGCTATTGGCTGGTCTACCTTTATTACAAACACAAAAAGAACAAAACGACGGAACCATCGGCTCATTTCCAGTTAAATGACCTGCCGCGCGTCACCGTGCAGTTGCCCATCTTCAACGAGCAATACGTGGTGGACCGGTTGCTCGACGCCGTTTGCCGCCTCGACTATCCGAAGGAAAAGCTCGATATCCAGTTGCTCGACGACTCGACCGACGAAACCGTAGAGGTCGCCCGCCTTTTGGTCGATCGCTACGCAGCCTTGGGACATCCCGTCACCTACCTGCACCGCGACAATCGTGAGGGCTTCAAGGCGGGCGCTCTGGCGGAAGGATTGAAAACGGCAAAAGGCGAATTCGTTGCCATTTTTGACGCCGATTTTGTTCCCCCACCCGACTTTCTGCTGAAGTGCATCCATCACTTCACCGATCCCAAGGTCGGCATGGTGCAGACGCGCTGGACGCACATTAACCGCAACTACTCTTTGCTGACTCAGGTCGAAGCGATT
>DATFZT010000161.1:0-7912 GCA_035314185.1 Terriglobales bacterium | reverse complement strand
AACTAGCTAATCAGCCGCGACCCCCTCCAAAAGCGGATTGCTCCTTTGATCTTGCGATATTATGCGGTATTAGCCTCGGTTTCCCGAGGTTATCCCCCACTCAAGGGCAGGTAGTCACGTGTTACTCACCCGGTCGCCACTTTACTCATGGATTGCTCCACTTTCTCGTTCGACTTGCATGTGTTAGGCACGCCGCCAGCGTTGATTCTGAGCCAGGATCAAACTCTCATTTGAAACCTGAGTCGGTCTGGGTAGACCGACAACCTCCAGCCTGCTGAGGCAGGAGGTCCATCTTGTGAGTACGTTCAGACTTGAGCCCGAACATTTGTTTCTCACGACTGGCACGTTCAACCTTTTGTCAAAGACCGATCCGCATTTCCGCCTGAGCGGTGCGTTTTCAGTCCGCCGCGATCCCTAGAAGAGATTTTGGCGTCCTCGAAACCTTTTAAAGCTACGCGTTCATCGCGCGCACTGTCAACCCGCTGAGATCACAGGATTTCCACCTGATTTCAACAGGGCGGGGAGTCTACAGAACTCTTTGCAGCGCGTCCGAAAACGCTCTTCCACTCGGGCTCGCTCGAAAATCCGGCGCAGGCCGAAGCGGAAGACTGATCAAAAATTAAAGATCGCTTGGAGGCTCTGCTATTCGCGGAAACCCTTCAGGGAACTTTGTCCCCGAATGCGAACCCCGGAAAGGGGTCAATTGGAGGCTTACTGAATTTGATGCCGCGAGCCACCGCGAGGATTCAGCGGGAAGCTCAGAGACACAGGTTCACTTGTCCTCGACTCCATCTTTTATACCAAACCTCACCGCAATGCGCAAGAAGAGAATCAAAAAAGTTACCGGTGGTGCACAGCGGGGAATTTTGCACGGTGGAACGACGGGCGGCTTCTCATGCCGCCGGACATCGGATCTTCTATCTTCACCACGTCCCATTCATTGACTTTCACTACCCGACCTCGCCCAGGAAGTAGGCGCGGAAACTGCTCCAGGGCCAACGTTCCTACGGTGGTATAATAGTAGTATGAAGGAGAAGACTTCTATCACACTGTCGAAGGAAGTGCTCACCGGCATTGATCGCATCGCGGGATCCAAGCAATCGCGCTCTGCTTTCATCGAGGCCGTGCTCACCCAGTACCTCCGCAAACGGGCGCGGGCTCAGGTCGAAGCTCGCGATCTCGAACTCATCAATAAGGCAGCGCATGAGCTGAATGCAGAGGTAGAGGACATTCTTCGGTATCAGGATCCAGAGGCCTAGCCGATGGCAGAGATGACCGAGATAGCGATGAGGAGATGAGACGAGGCGAAATCTATCGCGTTCATCACCCGGATGACGACCCTAAGCTCTACCGGAGCTTCGTCGTCGTGAGCCGCCAGATCCTGGTCGATTCCAAGTTTCCCACCGTGATCTGCGCCCCGATACTCACTCGCGGACACGGATTCTCGACTCAGGTCTCAGTCGGTGTGGACGAAGGCTTGAAGCATGAAAGCTGGATACTGTGTGACAACCTCGTGAGTCTCCGCAAGGTGCAACTGACCCGTTTCGTTGGGTCCCTGGCTCGCTCCAAGATCGAGGAATTGGATCGAGCGCTCAAAATGGCTCTCGCCCTGGAATAAGAATTGGCTGCCCGACTGGCAACAGGAGAGGTCTCCTCAGCGTCCACCGCGAGCCTATAATTTCAACAGCCACATGATTTCTGTCGTCCAACTCGGCCAGCTTGATTATGGCGAAGGGCTTCGCCTGCAGCGGAAGTTAGTCGATCTGCGCAAGGCTGGCGAGATCGACGACGTCCTGCTGCTGCTGGAGCACACGCCCGTGATTACTCTGGGACGCAACGCCGAGGCTGGCAATGTGCTGGCTTCGACCGAAGTGCTGGCGGCTCGTGGGGTGGAAGTGTTCGAGTGCGATCGGGGTGGGGACGTTACGTTTCACGGGCCGGGACAGTTGGTGGGGTATCCGATATTTGATTTGCGGACGCATGAATTGGCTTCGCTCGACGGTGATTTGCGTTCGCGGACTTTCGCGGGCGGGGGCGCCCGCGCTACACAAAAGCGGAAGACGCTGGGCGCAGTCGATTACGTTCGGCGACTGGAGGAAGTGCTGATCCGCACCTGCGGCGAGTTCGGCATCCCTACTCGACGGGTAAAGGGGCTGACTGGAGCTTGGACAGAATCCGCCCGTGTGGTGTCGGGCCTCCGGCCCGATTGCGGGGCGGAGCCCCGCCACCACACAACCACCGAGGCTAAGATCGCGGCCATCGGCGTGCACATTTCTCGCTCGGTTACTTCGCATGGCTTCGCTTTGAATGTGAATACGGATCTTGGCTATTTCAACCTGATTGTGCCTTGCGGGATTACGGCTAAGCCGGTGACATCGATGCAGAAGGAACTGGGGCGCGAACTTGATTTGAATGACGTGGCGCAGGCGGTGGCGCGAAATTTTGGTGGCGTGTTTGGGACCCAGATGCTTTGGGTCGATACGATCGATGCGTTACTGGGGAACAGCGTGGGAGTGCCGATGAAAGCTCCGCAGGAGTTGCGGCGAATCCGGGGCGTGGATGATTTGTTTGTGGGTTAGCGCTCGGCATTGTCTTTGGCGCGGGCATTTCGCGGGCGGGGGTGCCCGCGCTACACGGGTGTTAGCATGTTCGCGGGCTGATCTTTGATCATGGCGAAGAAGAGAAGCGTTGCTGCCGCGAAGTCGGGTCTGGCAAGAAACATCTCACGCCCCAAAACCGAGGGCCATCGGCCAACTGCTAAGAGCGCGGAGCCAGGCGGCGATCTCCGCACCTATACCATCCGCGATTACCGGCTGGAAAAACCTCGCTTCACTTTGCGCCAGGTGCGCGTGGGTGATGAGGTTCGCTATGAAGTGGACAGCGGTGATCTCTCCACGCCCGCGCCGCCGATCCGCGAGTCGAAATATCTCCGCCGCGAGCAGCTCATCGAAATCTATCGCTGGATGCTGCTGAACCGGCGCATGGAAACGGCGCTGGAAAATCTTTACAAGCAGGGGCAGGTGGTGGGCGGAGTTTATTTTGGGCTGGGGCAGGAGGCTTGCTCCTGTGCCTCGGCTTTTGCTCTTCGCGAAGATGAGTGGCTGGGACCGATGATTCGCAATCAGGGAGCGCTGCTGGTGCGCGGCTTCTCGCCCGCTGACATCATGATGCAGTACATGGCCAAGGCGGGATCGCCTACGAAGGGACGCGATGCTTCCTCGCATTTTGGCGACATCGCGAAGCGCAACGTGGTGTCGCCGATTTCTACTTTGGGTGATTTGATTCCGGTGCTGGCGGGCGTGGCGCTGGGGGCGCGGCTGCAGGGGGAGCAGATTGCGGTCATGACTTACATTGGCGATGGTGGGCAATCCACCGGCGTGACTTACGAGGGGCTGAATTTTGCGGCGGTGCAGGATCTGGGGCTGGTGCTGATTGTCGAGAATAATCTTTGGGGATACTCCACGCCGGCTGATATGCAGTTTCGCGTTAAGGATCTGGCGGAGCGGGCGATTGCCTATGGGATTCCGGGCGTGATTGTCGATGGCACTGACGCTTGCCAGGTTTATGACGCTTGTCACGAAGCTTGCGAGCGGGCGCGGCGCGGCGAAGGTCCGACTTTGATTGAAGCGAAAATGATGCGCATGAAGGGGCACGCTATCCATGATGCGGCGGAGTATGTTCCTAAGCCGTTGTTTGAATATTGGAGGCGGCGCGACCCGATTTTGCGGCTGGAAGAGTATCTGGTGTCGCAGAAAAAGTGGCTTACTCCCGCGGAAAACGAAAAGCTGATTGCGGGCGTCGAGCGGCAGTTGGAGGGGGATCGGGAGATTGCGGTGAATTCTCCGATGCCGTCGCCGGAGTCGGCTGCGGGCGGCGTGTACTGCGAGGCTGGATGCCACGAGATCAAGCCTAAGTACGCGATGCCTGACTCTCGGGCGATTCGAGCGCGTGGCGGAAAGTCCTCTGGCCTGAAGAACTCGGAGGCGGCGGTGCATCTGAAGTGACTCACTCTGGGTTGGCGCTTCCTGGGCAAGAGATCTTCACTCCACACGAAGTCAAAGGCTGCGGGCGGGGCGCCCGCGCCACACGGGCATCTTTGAAATCTGAATCGTGGTCATAAGAGATTTCGATTGGACTTGGGATTGGACGCCGCCTAGAGTTCTTGGGTGCCGCATCCCCGCACCCGAACCCGTAGTTTCATGAGACCCATGGCCGTGCCGGAATCGGCACGCGCGCTGCTGCGGCCGCCATTCCGGAATTACCAGTTCGACTCCGCCTACGATGAGATGTTTGAGGGGCCGGGGCTGCCTCGCCCACACTATCAGGCGCTTTTTCAGACGCTTCTGGAATTGCCTCCCGAGGAGATGCGCAAAAGCCAGCAGGCGGCGGATCTCTCGTTTCTGCATCAGGGAATCACCTTCACCGTGTACGGGCACGACGAGGGCACCGAGCGTGTTTTTCCTAACGACCTGCTGCCTCGGATCATTCCTAACCAGGAATGGCGGAAGATCGAAAGTGGACTCACGCAAAGAATCGCGGCGCTGAATTTGTTTCTGGAGGACGTTTACCACCGCGGAAGGATTCTGGCGGATGGCATCGTGCCGCGGGAACTGGTGTACAGTTGCCGCCACTTCCGGCGCGAGATGCGGAATCTGACGGTACCGCGGGGGATTTACGTCAGCATCTGCGGCACCGACCTGGTCAGGCTTCCGGACGGGGGCTTTGCCGTGCTGGAAGACAATCTGCGGGTGCCGAGCGGCGTCTCCTACATGCTGGCGAATCGCAAGGTGCTGAAGAAAGTCTTCCCCACGCTGTTCCGCGACTATGGAGTTTGCTCGGTCGACCATTACGCGCAGGCGCTGCTGGCCACGCTGCGAGCGCTGAGCCCGCTGACATCTTCCGGCAGCCGGCACGAGCCGACGGTGGTGCTGTTGACTCCCGGAGTTTTTAATTCGGCATACTTCGAACACACTTTTCTGGCGCAACAGATGGGCATTGAACTGGTCGAGGGGCGGGATCTGTTGGTGCACGACAACGTGGTCTACATGCGCACCACGGCTGGGCTCAAGCGTGTGGACGTGATCTATCGGCGAGTGGATGACGATTTCCTTGATCCGCTGTGCTTCCGGCGCGACTCCAACCTGGGCGTGCCGGGATTATTCAATGCGTATCGGGCGGGCAGCGTGGCGCTGGCCAACGCGGTGGGCACGGGCGTCGCCGACGATAAGGCGGTCTACGCTTACGTGCCGGCGATCATCCGTTATTACCTGGGCGAAGAACCGATCCTGGCGAACGTGCCGACTTATCTGATGACCGATCGCTCGCAACGGAGTTATGTGCTGGAAAATTTGGAGAAGCTGGTAGTGAAAGCGGTTGGTGAGTCGGGCGGTTACGGGATGTTGATCGGTCCGCATAGCATGGCGGAGCAGAGGGCAGAGTTCCGGCAGCGGATCCTGGCCGAGCCGCGGAATTATATTGCGCAGCCGACATTGAGTCTTTCGCGGGCGCCGTGTTTTCTGGAAGGCGAGGCGCAGGCTCGGCACATCGATCTCCGCCCTTATATTCTCTACGGCGAAAACGTCACGCTGGTGCCGGGAGGGCTTACACGAGTGGCGTTGCGCCGGGGATCGCTGGTGGTGAACTCGTCGCAAGGCGGAGGCAGCAAGGATACGTGGGTGCTGCGTGCATGAACGGACATACGGGCGGACATCATGAGTAGGCAAACCACCATGCTCTCGCGTGTGGCCGACAGTTTGTATTGGATGAGCCGATACCTGGAGCGGGCCGAGCATACTGCGCGATTGATTGATGTGGACTTTCAGTTGCGGCTAGACCAGTCTCCGGAGGCGGGTTCGGGCCGCTGGTGGCGGCTGCTTGAAGTTTTGCAGGCACCCCGACCCGAGGATGGCAAGATTGACGTCACCACGCTCACGCACATTCTGACGCTGGACAAGAACAATTCGTCGTCCATTATTTCGTGTGTGGCGGCGGCGCGGGAGAATCTGCGGCAGGTGCGAGAACAGTGCAGCACGGAAATGTGGGAGCAGCTGAATCGTCTTTATTTGCAGGTCAACAGCACCACGGCGAGTGAGGCCTGGCTGCTGCACTCGTACGTATTCTTCCGCGCGGTACGGGAGGGGGCGCATCTGTTTCAGGGCGTGACCGACTCCACTATGTCGCACGGCGAAGGTTGGCAATACATCCAGTTGGGGCGATTTGTGGAACGGACGGACGCAGTCGCGCGGCTGATTGGGGCATATTTGAGCCGGCTGCGCTATTCGGTCGATCATTCCTCGATCGATCACTCCATCGACCAGACGGTGGAGAGCGAAGAGTATCTGGAGTGGGTGGGATTGCTGAAATCGTGCGCGGCGTTTGAAGCGTATTGCAAGAAGCACACGGCGGAACTGCGGCCGCTGCGGGTGGCTGAGTTTTTGCTGCTGAACCCGGAGTTTCCGCACTCGGTGCGCTTCTCGGTTGACAAGGTTCATGCGGCGCTGCGGGCGATTGCCGAACTGACCGAGCGAAAGGCGGAGCAGCCGGTTCGTCTGGCGGGACGGCTGCGGGCTACGCTCAGCTTCAGTCAGATTGACGAGGTCATGGCCTCGGGGGCGCAGGCCTATGTGCAGAGTGTCCGGCAGCAGTGTAGTCAGGCGCATACGGCGATCCATCAGATTTATTTTGATTATCCGGTGGAAGCGGAACTGGCGTCGTGAGCGCCATCGGAAATCCAGGCGCTGGCCCACCATTGAATTGTCATCCCGAGCGAAGCGAGGGATCTGCATCTTGCGGCGAACTGCAGATCCCTCGCTTCGCTCGGGATGACAAAGTCTGACGGGAAGAATGGGACAGGGAGGCTTTCTTGATTTATTCGGTCCGGCACGTTACGACCTTCCGCTACGAGCCTGCGGTGCGCGAGAGTGTGATGGAAGTGCGCATGCAGCCTCGGAGCGAAGCGCACCAGCGCTGCCTCAGCTTCACTCTCGACGTGAGCCCCGCGACCAATATCACACAGTACCGCGATTTCACCGGGAACACCGTGCATCACTTCGACATTGCGGGATCGCACACGGAGGTGAAAGTCACGGCCCAATCCACGGTAGAGGTGGAGGCGGTGGCGGCTCCGCGCTCCTCCGAAGCGGGCGATTGGACGGACCTGGATGCCATGACCGCTTCAGACGACTACTGGGAAACGATGTTGCCCAGCCAGTTTTGCTATTCCGGCGAAGCGCTGGAAGAACTGGCGAAAGAACTGGACGTGGAGCGTCGCGGCGGTCCGCTCGAAGTGCTAACCCAATTGAATAATGGCATCTACCGGTCGTTCTCCTACGTGCCCAACAGCACCAAAGTGGATTCTCCGATTGAGGAGGCGCTGCTGAGCCGGCAGGGAGTGTGCCAGGATTTCGCTCACATCATGATCGCGCTGGGGAGGTCGCACCGCATTCCCTGCCGCTACGTCAGCGGCTATCTGTTTCACCGGGAAGAGAACGGACAGAAGGATCGGTCGCTCGAAGGAGCGTCGCACGCATGGGTTGAGGCTCTGGTCCCACGCTTGGGCTGGACCGCATTCGACCCGACCAACAACCTGATCGGTGGAGATCGGCACATTCGCGTCGCGATTGGGCGCGACTATGCGGACGTTCCGCCGACGCGGGGTGTGCACAAGGGCGAAGCTCGAAGCGAACTGAGCGTCGCGGTGACGGTGAGTCCGTCGGATGCTCCGCCGCCGGAACTACCGGCTCCCAGCATCGTCATCCAATCGCGGCCGGTGCTGGCGCGCATCAACTCGCGCGTCGAGCAGGAGCAGCAACAACAACAACAACAATAGGTCGGGGCTAGCTTCGTTGCGGCGCGTGCTTGACTCATTGCATACTTGAAGCCGTGGGAACGGAAAACCTTCTGCTGTCGGGCC
>DATFZT010000160.1:0-14343 GCA_035314185.1 Terriglobales bacterium | reverse complement strand
GGGGTGCCATGGAAGGATGTCTTGAGCGAAAAACTGGGGCCTGCGGTTTCTTCCGTAAACATCCAATCAACATCACAGAGCAGCCACTTCTTATGCGGCTCGGTTGATTCCTGCCCTTGAGCGCTGGCCGTACCGAGGATGAGGAGAAAGAGAGCGCTTACCCGCACCACACCAACCAACAGTCTTGTTGCTGCTCGGGTCACCAAGCAAAGGATAATCCGACGGAACGCGTTGGACAACTGGCGAAATCAGGCGTTTACACTCAGAACCCCCACCGGGGCCGGGTTGTGAGTGTAAAGGGGATGTTACGTCAACAATCGCATAGCCACCGAGTTGCTGACCATCCTTGCCCCCTTTTCCTCTCGCCTTCCCATAACAATCTGGTGGGGTATGCTCTTGGTGGGATATTCCCCAGAGATGATGGTCCAGACAAAGAGCGGGAGTGGGTGGAGAACCTGGCTGTCAGATCGCGTGGGCGAACTGCGGCAACGTGAGGGGCAGATATTCCTGGTCCTGGCGCTGATCATCGGCGCAATCACTGGCTTGGCGGTAGTCGCCTTCATTGTGTTGACGGAACGCCTCGGAATGCGTCTTTACCCCGTCGGCGGCGCTCCGTGGCGGCGACTGCTATTTCCGTTCGCGGGCTCGCTTGGCATCGGCTATCTCCTGTATCGGTATTTTCCGAATGCGCGCGGCAGCGGCGTGCCTCAGACGAAAGCCGCCTTGTTCGCCCGCGATGGCCGCATCACCTTGCGTACCGTGCTGGGCAAGTTCTTCTGCACCTCCGCAACACTCGCCTCGGGAATTCCGCTGGGACGCGAAGGCCCTTCGGTTCAAGTTGGTGCAGGCATTGCTTCCGTGCTCGGACGCCTCCTCGGACTGCGCACCGAACAGGTCAAGAAACTCATCCCCGTGGGAGCGGCGGCGGCCATTGCAGCCGCGTTCAATACACCGCTGGCGGCCGTGCTGTTTTCGCTCGAAGAGATCACGGGCGATCTCTACGCGCCGGTAATGGGCGCGGTGGTGCTGGCGTCGGCGACGGCGTGGATGGTTCTGCGCATGTTGCTGGGCGATCATCCTCTGTTCAAAGTTCCGCAATACCAACTTGGCCGTCCGATGGAGCTGGCCGTCTATGCGGTGCTCGGCGTGGCCGGCGGCGTGGTTTCGGCGGCCTTCACCAGGCTCCTGCTGGGCATTCGGGCGCGCTTCTTGCGCTTCCCGAAGAGGACGGCCTGGTTTCAACCCGTAGTCGGCGGTTTGACGGTCGGACTGATGGGCTGGTTTGTGCCGCAGGTTTTGGGTGTGGGTTACGGCTACGTGGGCGAGGCATTGAACGGACGCATGGCGTTCCAGTTGATGGCGCTGCTGGTGGTGCTGAAGCTTCTCGCCGTAACCATCAGTTATGCTTCCGGCAACGCGGGCGGCATCTTCGGACCTTCCCTGTTTATCGGCGCCATGTTGGGAGGTACGGTGGGGACCGTGGCGCATCATTTCTTCCCCGCTTACACGGCAACGCCAGGCGCCTACGCACTGGTGGGGATGGGCGCGGTTTTCGCGGGCGTCGTGCGCGCTCCGATGACGTCGGTGCTGATGATCTTTGAAATGACCCAGGACTATGCCGTCATCGTGCCGCTGATGATCGCGAATCTGGTGAGCCTCTTCATTGCTTCGCGATTGCAGCACGAACCCATCTACGAGGCCTTGGCCGTGCAGGATGGCATCCATCTGCCGTCGTCGAAGGCGCGACAACGCTATGGTCAGCGCCAGATCTCAAAAGTGATGCACGGAGCGAGCGAACTGCTTCCCGCCGAGATGACGGTTCGCGGGGCGCTGGAGCGGCTTCGATCTAGTTCGGCGCGAGCCTGGCTCGTGACCGACCAACGAGGCGTAATTGGTGTGATCAACCTGTCTAGACTGGAGCAGGAACGGGCGGAAAACGCGGACAAGAAGGTCTCCGATCTGCTGGGTGTGCTGGATTTTCCTCACGTTCACCCCGACCAGACGCTGGACTTGGCGCTGGAGCGCATGGGAGCCAATCAGATTGAGATCCTGCCGGTCGTGAACCGCGCGGATGTGCACAAACTGGAAGGCATCGTGACCCTGCGCGATGTTCTGGATGAATACGGTGTGACACGCGCCTGATCGGGCTTAGGCTTACCTGTCCGGCCCTGACGGCAAGCGTCTTTACCACAAGAGGATCGTCGGCACAGTCGAGCATTACCCTGATGAGAATGCTGCTCGGCGCGCCGTAGTAGGACTGGTCTCAGAAATCAACAACGATGGCCGATCAACGAATTCCGGCGCAATGACCGTTGCTCAACTCTGTGATCATTTCGAGCAACGCGAGCTCGCAAAGGAAAATACTTGGCGTAGCCACGCCACAAAGAAGATATACCAAGCGTACTTGAGCCGTTGGATTCGGCCGCACTGGCAGAAACACGCGCTTGCTGACGTCAGAACCATCCAAGTTGAGTCCTGGCTTCGCGGATTGCCATTAGCAAAAAGCAGTTGTGCCAAAATTCGAAACCTGATGTCCGTTCTCTTCAACCATGCCTGCCGGTATGAATTGTTTGACCGCAACCCAATCTATCTCGTTCGTCAGAGCGCGAAACGCCGAACAGCGCCCTCCGTTCTGGAACCCGCCGAAATCAAGGCGCTAATCGATGGTCTGGCACTTCGAGAACGCACATTAGTCCTTCTTGCCGCATCAACCGGGTTGCGGCAGAGCGAGATATTCGGCTTAAAGTGGGGCGATATCGACTTCGAGCGAGGCACGATGAGCGTCATCCGTTCCATCGTGTACGGAGTGGTAGGCCCGTGCAAGACTGAATCATCTCAGAAGCCTGTGCCAATGCATCCGACTCTCGCGGACGCTCTGATGCAGTGGAGAAAACGTTGTACCTACATCAAGCCCGCGGACTGGGTTTTTGCAAGCAAGCGCTATCGGGGCCGAAGGCCGTACTGGGGTCAGGCGATCTTGCGCAAATACATACGTCCTGCAGCGCAACGAGTCGGAATTCAGAAGCGATTCGGATGGCATACGTTCCGGCACACCTACTCGACCCTGCTGCGAAGCGTGGGGACTGAGTTCAAGGTGATGCAGGAGCTGCTTCGGCACTCTTCGTTCCGTTCTACCCTGGACGTTTACACGCAGGCAATAACGCCCGCGAAGCATGCAGCGCAGGCGGCCGTGATGTCGCTGGTCTTTTCTTCCGATAATGGAGCGGCGCCACTCGTTGCAGGCTAGGAAACTGTGGGTCGCCGAAAAGGGGCACAAACAAGGGCGCGAAACGTGCCCTTTTTGCGCCCTTGATGGTTCCAACAAAATCCGCCTAACTGCTTTGGAATGAATGGCGGGGACGACGAGACTCGAACTCGCGACCTCTGCCGTGACAGGGCAGCGTTCTAACCAACTGAACTACGTCCCCAATTTTTCAGACCAGAGCATCAGTCATCTATTCCTGCTCTGTGAATGAATTGTAGCAGACCGAATTCAGATCGGTACAGGTTCTGACCCAGATGGAGGCGAAGGCTGGAGAGGTGTCACCGGGGAAATAAGCCGGGGTTAAGGCGGGAAATTTCCCCAAACATCATCTTGTTACCGCGGACACTTCCCTTCCGCGCTGGTTTCGCCAAGAATAGAAGCTTACCGTGACGGAAGCCCAAGACAACCCGGGCGGGAGCAGGATGGCCAAGGCCATCGAACGCTACTTTAACGTGGCGCTTTATCTGCTTGTGCTCAGTGGTTTCGGCACTCTGTCTTCGACCGGAGGGCTGGACCTGCCGGCCGTGGTTCTGGTGGGACTGGCGCTGGCGCTTCGCGGATTCCAGTTGCTGACGCGGCGTGAGTTTGTAATTGTGGAACGCTGGACCAATGTCCTGACGCTGATTTACGTATTCATCTACCTCGCCGACTACTTCTTCGTTTCGCGCGGATTTCTGGGAGCAACGGTTCACCTGGTGCTGTTCCTGATCGTCGTCCGGCTATTCTCGTTGCAGAAGTCGCGTGACCACTACATGCTGGCGGCCCTTTCGTTTGGGATGGTGCTGGCGGCTGCCGTGCTTACGGTCGGCAGTGTCTTCTTGTTTTCTTTTGCCGGCTTCCTGCTGGTTGCGGTCATCACTTTTGTGCTGATGGAGATGCGGCACTCGGTCGCCGCGGAGCAAACCCACGCACTAGATCCGGGCGTCGCCTCTCCTGGCGCTATCGTTCCGGGCGTTGTTTCTCCGGCCGCCACTTCTGCTGGCGCTATTTCTCCAAGTCGGCGCATGGGCTACGCGCTCCTGGCGATCGCCCCGGCGCTCATGCTGATGATCCTGGCGGGAAGTTTCCTGATCTTTTTCTTTCTTCCCCGCATTTCGTCACGCTATCTGAGCGCTTACACTCCGACGAGCGATGTCTCGACCGGCTTCACGGATCGAGTACAACTGGGCCGGATCGGCCAGATTCAGCAGTCGAGTGCGGTCGTCATGCACATCCAGATTCAGAACGACCTGCAAGGCGCTTACGACTTGAAGTGGCGTGGGATTGCACTGAGTAATTTTGACGGCACGGTCTGGTCGAATTCGTTTGGGCAGGCCCCGCTGCGACCGACTGGAGATGGGAGCTATCGTCTGGCGCCGGCGGCGGACCCGCGGGGCCGAGCGGTGGTCGCAAGCAGATCTATTCAGTATCGCGTCCTGATGGAGCCGATTGGAACCAACGTTTTTTTTCTAGCGGAGCGTCCGCAGAGTCTCACGGGAAATTTCCGGCAGGTGAGTATGGACGCCGGGGGGGCTGTCTACGATCTCGATGCGGAACATCCCATCAATCGGTACGAGGCCGAGTCGCAATTGGCGGTGATCGACAGTGATGAGCTTCGCCTGGCCGCGAACACCGCGCCAGCGGGCATGGACCATTACCTGAAGCTGCAGCCGCCGCTCGATATTCGCATTGCTAATTTGGCGGAGGAAATCACCGCGCAAGCTCCCAGCAACTATGAGAAAGCGGCTGCTTTGGAGCAGTATCTATCGAGCCACTTCGGATACACGCTGGAACTGCCTCGCAGTCTGGAGCGCGACCCGGTGGCTAATTTCCTGTTCGAGAGAAAGCACGGTCACTGCGAATACTTCGCCAGTTCGATGGCGGTGATGCTGCGCTCGCTGCGCATCCCGTCGCGAATGGTTACGGGGTTCCGTGGGGGTGAATACAACGACCTCACCGGCCAGTATGTGGTACGAGCCAGTGACGCCCATTCGTGGGTTGAGGCTTACTTCCCGGGCTCCGGTTGGATCAGTTTTGATCCGACTCCGGCGGGCAGCGTACCAGCACGTACCGGTTGGTCGCGGATGCAGCTCTACGTGGATGCGGCAGCATCGTTTTGGCGGGAATGGATCATCAACTACGACGTCAGCCACCAGCGCAGTTTGGGGAAGGATGCGGCTACCCGCACGCGGCAGTTCTATGACGAAGTTCGCCGCTGGATTTGGCGGCGGCATCGGGCTATGCTGCGGTCGGCGCGGCGCATGCACCAGCACGTCACTACTTTTCCGGTGCAATGGCTGGGCGGGGTTATCGGGTTCGTGGCCGTGCTGATCACGTTGTTGAATTTGAGGCGGCTGATCCGCGGGCTGCGTGCCCATAGTTTGCGAGCACATCCGGAACGCGCGCCGCGTGAATCGTCTGCACTCTGGTATGACCGGATGGTGGGCCGGATGGCGCGGCTGGGCTGGCGCAAGTCGCCGTCGCAAACTCCGCTGGATTTTGTAGCAGCCATTCAGGAGGTGACGCTGCAGGAGAAGGTTGGGCGGTTTACGCGGGCTTATGAATCCGCACGCTTCGGCAAGTCGGTGGACGACGCGCGAAGTTTGCCTGAGCTTTTCCAGGACATTACGGACGACAAAACTACCGGTTCCACAAAGACACCAGACCGCATGGCGGCCGGCTAGAAACAAAACTCAGGATTGCCTGCGGCTCCCGGCAGTTGCCGAGCTGCGCTTGGCTTGGACAGCCGAGGGCGGCCGTCCCTACGCGTGCCTGGAAGCCGAGATACGCTGGCTTGGACGGGGGGGAGCCCCGTGCCACACGTGCTTAGAAGCGGTGAACGACGCCAACCCCTACGTAGTAGTTGTGCTGACGGCTTCTGCCGGTGTCAACGTTGTAGTCGGGAATTCCGGAGTAGAAATCGCGCGCTTCGACGCGCGCACCCCAGCGATGCCAAAACCATGCATCCAATCCCGCTCCGAACTGGATCACGCCGGTATTGGTAGCGGAACCGGGGTTCGGATTTTCATACAGAGTGACCGGGGCTACTCGGAAGTGGCCATAGCCGCCGCCCGCGCTAACCCAGGGTGTAACTGAGTCGCCGGAAAAAATGTTGACACGCAGCGATGGAGTAACGAAAAGCCCTCCAATGTCCTTGGGAGATGTGCCGAAGTTAGTGTTCACGTCCATCCGGGGATAGATGGCCACGGGCACTTCCCCATAAAACCCGAAAAGCTTATGGGTCTTGAACAGGCGCCCGTAATTGAACGCAACGGACTCCTCGTTGCCGAAATGAATGGGCAAACCCGTACTCGTAACCGTCTGGGTACTGACGAAAGTTCGCCCTGCCGTAATGGAAAGCTCATTCACCTGCGCCAAAGCGCTGGCCAGGAGAAATAAAACCGGCGCAACCAGTATCACGAGGCGTTTAGCCAACATCTCTCCTCCGGAGGTCTTGAGGGATGTATTTTTGTTTCCATAAGATTAGCACGTGCTGCCTGATCGGCGGAAAACATAAGATATCGCTTTTGGTGCCCTGGGTTCCGGCGCCGGGCGAGCGCGGACATGGCAATGCCGGATGTTAGAATTGTGTAGACCTGTTTCCTGCTGATCTTTTCCGGTCTGCCTGTAAAGATGCCCGTAAAGAAAAGCATATCCGCGACTTCGGGGCCGACGGTTCCGGCCAAGGTAGGCTTTGTGAGCCTGGGCTGCCCCAAGAACCTCGTCGACAGCGAGGTCATGATGGGCATGCTGGCCCAGGCTGGCGCCGAACTTACTCCCGACGCGGAGAACGCCGACGTCATCGTGGTGAATACCTGCTCGTTTATCGGCAGCGCGCAGCAAGAATCGATCGATACGATCCTCGAAATGGCGCGCCACAAGACGGGCGGCAAGGCGAAGCGACTGGTCGTAGCGGGCTGCCTAGTCGAGCGTTTTCGCGATGAGATTCGAAAGAACATTCCGGAAGTGGACGCGGTGGTCGGCACAGGCGAGTTGGAGAAAATTCTCGCGGCTGCCGGAGTGGCGGAAACACCCCGAGCACCGAGTCCTTTCAATATTCTGACGTCGAATGTCTTGACCTCGGATCTCCCGACCTCGAGGCCCGAGGGCGATCGTCGCCGCGGACAAGGGCGCTTCGCGCGCGATTCCTGGGACGGCGCCGTTGCCGACCTGCCCAACTATCTTTACGACGATCACACGCCGCGCGTGCTGACCACGCCTCGATCCTCGGCCTACATAAAAATCGCTGAGGGCTGCGATCATCCTTGCAGCTTCTGCATCATTCCCCAGTTGCGAGGGCAATTCCGCTCGCGGCGTTTCGAATCGGTTATTGCCGAAGCGGAACGTCTGGCGCAATCGGGCGCGCGCGAAATCACTCTCATCGGACAAGATACCACCTGCTACGGCGAGGATCTTGGACTGAAAGACGGCCTCGCGTTGCTGCTGGAAGAACTTGCGGGCGTTGAAGGTCTGCAGTGGATTCGCTTCCTCTACGCGTATCCGAACAAAATCACGGGGCGACTGCTGACGACCATCGCCGCCCACGACAATATCTGTTCCTACATGGATGTGCCTTTGCAGCATGCGTCGGCGACGGTTCTGAAGCGCATGAAGCGGGGTGGCGCCGCCGACCTGTTCTTGCGCTCCATCGAGAAAATGCGGCGCGTAATTCCGGACGTTACTTTACGGACTTCATTCATCGTCGGCTTCCCGGGCGAAACCGAAAAAGAATTCGAAGAGCTTTGCGACTTCGTGAAAGACGCGGCCTTCGACTGGATGGGCGCTTTCGGCTACTCCGACCAGGAAGGTGCTGGCGCCTTCGATCATGACCAGAAGCTGAAGCTCTCCCTGCGCGAGATTGAGAGCCGCCGCAAGTCGCTGATGTCGATCCAGAAGAAAATCAGCCGGACAAAGAAGAAGACGCTGATCGGACGGGAGTTCGATCTGCTGTTGGAAGGCACTTCGACGGAATCCGACCTGCTGCTCGAAGGCCGTACGGCGATGCACGCGCCGGAGATTGATGGGAAAGTTTTCGTCAACGATTATCCCGAGGGAAACGCGCCGAAAGAGGGAGAGTTTTACCGCTGCCGGATTACGGCGGCGCACGATTATGACTTGGTGGCGGCAATCGTTTAAGGTTCCTGTAGAAACCTAGGTGGCCGCGTTTTCGGTGGCCGCGAGTTTGTCAGCACTCCGAGACGGGCAAAGCCCCGTCACCACACAATCACCTTATGCCGCGCAAGCGTGCCATCAAACTCCGCTGCCCCATCTGCAAGAAGGCGACCAAGGCCGCCGACGCGGACTTCCCTTTTTGCAGCGATCGCTGCCGCTTGATCGATCTCGGCAAGTGGGCGAGCGACGGATACGTGATTTCGTCGCGGGTTGCGGACGTCGACGAAGCAGTCCGGCAAGACAGCGTTGACGACGAGGATGGAGACTGATGAGTCCTCCGCCCGCAGTCGCCACCGCCGCCGGTGCTCCGCTGAGGGCGGCTCCGTTGTGGGCCACGCTGGTCGCGACTTTTTTCGGTGCGGGACGCCTCAGGCCCGGTCCCGGCACCTGGGGATCGTTGGCTACGGTCTGCGTGTGGGCGTTCGCAAGTTCGCGAATCCCGGTCGCGAGCCGCACCTGGGCCACGATCGTCGGCGCCGCGGCTGTGACTCTAATCGCAATTCCCGCCGCCTCGCTGGTGGCGCGATCCTCTGGGTTGAAAGACCCGCAATTCGTCGTCATCGATGAAGTTGCCGGGCAGTTGGTTGCGCTCATCGCCGTCCCGCTGGCTTGGAAAACTTTTCTCGCGGGCCTTATACTCTTCCGTGTCTTCGATATTTGGAAGCCGTTTCCGATTCGGCGACTGGAGCGACTGCCCGAGGGCACCGGCATTGTGGTAGACGATCTGGGAGCGGGACTTTATGCGCTCGCCGTCATGCATCTTCTGTTGCACTTTGGACTTCTAAGTAAGTAGACGTTATGAAGTAACTCATGAGCATCTCCGAGCGCCTGCTGGGAAAAAAGAACGTCAACGGCAAACCGCACATCGAAGCGGTCGCGCCGAGTTTCGCTTTGCCGGGAGGCGAGGTTCGTATCATTGGAAAGGGTTTGCGCCCGCCCGAGTTGCGCCGCCCGAGCGTACACTTCGGCGAGATCGAGGGCGCGGTGCTCATCGGTTCCGACGATTTTGTAGTGGCGCGCGTGCCCTACGGAGCGATCTCGGGCCCGATCACGGTGAGCACGGACGTGAGTACCGGCGGGGTGGGCGGCGGCCACATCAGCAATCCCCATTCCATTCACGTGGCGGTCCCGGTTGCCGACAATCTTCATCCAGTTACTAATCCCGCGCTCGACCGCGAAGGCAACATCTACGTCACTTTCTCCGGATCACGCGGGCAAAAGGTTCCGGTCGCGATCTTCAAGATCGACACCAGCTACAACGTGAAACCGTTTCTCAGCGACATGATGAACGCCACCTCGATTGCCTTCGACCGCGAAGGCCAGATGTACGTTTCTTCGCGGCATGACGAGGCCGTGTACCAGGTGGCGCCGAACGGCACCGTCTCGACTTACGCCGAAGGCATGGGGGTCGCGACCGGGATTGCCTTCGATGCCGCGGAGAATCTTTACGTCGGCGACCGGAGCGGAACCATTTTCAAGATCGCTCGCGACCGGCAAATTTTTGTTTTCGCCACGCTGGAGCCGAGCGTTTCTGCCTATCACCTCGCCTTTGGTCCGCACGGAGATATGTTCGTCACCGGGCCCAGCACTTCGAGCTTCGACTGCGTTTATAGAGTCGACCCGCACGGAACCGTGTCGGTGTTCTACCGCGGCCTGGGACGTCCACAGGGGCTGGCGCTTGATATTGAGGGCAATATTTACGTTGCCGCCTCTCTGGCTGGCAAACGCGGCATCGTGAAAATCACACCCCAAGGCAAGGCGAACCTCGAAGTCTCTGGCCAGGGGCTGGTTGGACTCGCGTTCGCGCCCGGCAAGTCGGCGATCCTCGCCACCAACGGCGCCGTGCACCACATCTCCTGGAATATCCAGGGACGGCCGCTGCTGCCGGAGTGAGCGATCCCATTCGCAATTCTCCTTAATTTCGGCCGCTGCCAAACATGGCTGCACCCCCGTGCGGATAGGGGAACAGCGTTTCTTAGTGTTTCCGCAATTCCTGTATCCAGTCCTCGATTCCCTTTTGGGCGGTCGGGGACAATGGGTAGAATTCAAATCCAGACCCGGCGTCGCTGCTGTGGCGCACCGTCGCCAGTATGTCGACTGCGTCCGGCAAGGGCAGCGCGATCACCACCGTTTCGCCCACCCGCGGCTTGCCGCAGACCAGTGCCGACATTCCTTTCACACTGATACCGAGGCAGATACCGCGAGTGACAAACGGCCCGAAGCGCAAGAAGCGCTGCATCGCCACGGGGACGCTGGAAACATACCGCGGTTCGCTCCTGCGGACGTTATAGGCGCGCGAAGGGGCCAACGTCTCCCGGTCGTCTACATACATGTCGCTCTCCTTATGGTGAACCGGCGCCCAAAATCGGCGCCGCTATGAGGGCGCGGATCCCCCCCAGCCCCAGCCGGTCTGCAGGCTGGCGCGAATTACCGCTAGCAATTCCTCGTTGTCGGCCGGCTTCTGGAAGAAAGCAATAGCGCCCGATTCCAGAGTGCGTTTCTCGTTGCCCTCGGGATCGCGAGCGGTAAGGACAATCACCGGAATGCCAGCCAGCGCGGGAAACTCTTGCAAGTGTTTCAGCACGGTATATCCGTCGCCCGCCGGCAGCCCGAGATCGAGAATGATCAGGTGCGGCTTTTCCTTCTGTGCCATGGCAATGGCGGAATAACCGTCGCAAACATTAACGGTGTCAAAGTGATTGGCCCGAAGTCGCAAACTGAGCGCCTGTCTGAGATCGGGATCATCATCCACGACCATGATCTTCGCTCGCCTCGTGGGCTGCTCTTGGTTGTGACTCTCAGTTAGCATTTGTGTGGTTCTCCTTTTCGGTGAAGTATTGTCTGCTCCCAAGACCCTGCTGAATGACTTCGGTGACATAGTCGGCGACACCCCATACTTGTTGTTCCAAGGTTCTGGGGTCGCCGGCGGGCGGCGCGGGAATCGCCTCGGCGGTCACCCGCAAGGTGCCGCTGGCCTTCAGCTTGGGTAACGCGCCGAGGTGCTCGCGGATGCGGTCCATCATGATGCCGACCCTCTTCATATCGGTCGAGGCGACCACGAAAAATGTCTCGCCGGCGCCGCTTGTTTCCATGGGTGGAAGCACTAGATCCTTGTCCACGTAAATGCACCGGCGCAGGCGGTCCAAACTTCGCTGGCAGACTTCTTTCCAGCTTCCGCGCAGTGCTTTGGACAAAGGGGCCAGTTCCACCCGCACCAACACTATGTTTTCTCGCAAATGTCCCTGGTCGGTGATCACCGGAAGCAGGAGCTTGGCCAGGGAATAGAACGGCAAAGTAAACGAGAACGTGCTCCCGCATCCGGGTTCGCTGGCCACCCACATCCTGCCGCCGTGGAGGGTCACGATTTCCTTGGCAATGTAAAGCCCCAGGCCGAGGCCGGTGCGGTTGCCGTCCACCGCGTTCGGGTCCTGGTAGAGACGATCAAAAACCTGCGACAGGGTTTCTGGCGGAAGGCCTCGCCCGCTGTCGTTGACCGACAGATAAACGGCGCTCGGATCGGTTTCCACCAGCGAAGCCTTTACCACCACGGACCCCTCGGGTGGAGTGAACTTGATGGCGTTGTCGATCAGGTTGATGAGGACCTCGAGAGTGCGATCGGGATCTGCATAAACGAGAGGAATAGTCTGCTCAAATGCCGCTGCGAGGCTGATGTGATTTTCGGCGGCGGTGGGCCGCATCATCGTGACCGCCTGCTGAAGCAGTTCGCGGATGTCGATGCAACGCGGTTCGATGTGCAGCTTGCCGCTTTCGGCGCGGGTGGCTTCCAGCAGGTCGCGGATCATGGCATGCAACTGATTCGTGCTCTTAAGCACTGCTTTCAGGTGGTCGGTTTGATTCGCCGCCAGCGGCCCAGCCAAGCCATCCAGAAGCAGAGTCACGTACTGGTAAATGCAAGTCAGCGGCGTACGCAATTCGTGCGAAACGTGCGACAGAAACTGGTCCTTGAATTTGATTTGCTGCTGGCGGGTGATTTCTAGAGCCCGCAGCAACCCCTGCCGTTCGATGGCATAGCGGACCGCTCGCTCCAGTTGTTTACTGGTAATGTCGCCTTTGACCAGGTAGTCCTGAACGCCCATGTGAACGGCTTTGATGGCCAGCGCCTCATCGTCCTGACCGGAAAGGATGACCACGGGGACGTTGGGAGCCTTCTGCATGATGCGGCGAAAGGTCTCCGCGCCGCGGCTGTCGGGCAGGTTCAAGTCGAGCAGCACGAGGGTGGGCATTTCCACGTCCAGACAAGCGAGAGCATCGGCGAGGCGGGGGACGCAGTTTACCTGGACCGCGGATTTGCCTTCTACCAGGCGCAGACGTACCAGGTCCGCGTCTCCAGGATTGTCTTCAATCAGTAAAACGCGTGCAGGTTCGTGCTCCATTAGTTTAGTTGTCCTTTCGTGGCAGACTCGCGGAACCGAACCAGAATTGTCCGATCGACTGCACCGCGGCGAGGTAATCCTTCAGATTTCCGGGTTTGCTGACATAGCAGTTGGCGCCCAGCTCGTAACTGCGTCCGATGTCTGGCATGGAGCGCGAAGTACTGAACACCACGATGGGGATAGTGTGCAGGTCCGCGTCCGCTTTTACCTCCGCCAATACCGCTCTTCCATCTTTCTTCGGCAAATTCAGGTCCAGGATTACAAGGTCGGGGCGAAGTTCTTCCGTGTGAATTCCCGTCCGATTGAGAAAGGACAGCGCTGCTTCGCCGTCCCCCACGCTTTCCACCTGGACGCGATGAAGGTTTCCCAGTAGCGCCTCGCGGGATAAGTCCACGTCGGCGGGGTTGTCATCCACCAGAAGGATCATGAGGTCTTGTTTCATGATCGGGGACGCCCCTCTTCTTCGGGAGCAGCGGCGGGCAAGGTGAACTTGAAAGTGGAACCATGACCGGGCTGCGACTCCACCCAGATCTTCCCGCCGCTGCGCTCGACAATCTTCTTGCAGATGGCCAGTCCGATACCGTTGCCCGGATATTCGGTGCGGTCGTGCAAGCGTTGAAAGACAACAAAACTATTTTCCGCATACTCCGGCGCAATTCCGATCCCGTTGTCGCTTACGCTGAACAGCCACTGCTCGCCCGCCTTCTCGGAATGCATCGAGATCGCGGGCGGCTCCGCCCCCCGAAACTTGATCGCGTTCCCGACCAGATTCTGGAATAACTGGGTCATCTGCGAGCGTTCCGCCCACACCACTGGCAGCGACGTATAGGTCATCACCGCACCACTCTCTTTAATCGCGGGACCCATGCTCATCATGACCTCGGCCATGGCCGCGTCGCAATCAACCCGTCCGCGAGTGGAGTCTTTCCGGCCGACTCGCGAAAAGGCCAGCAGATCCTGAATCAGGGTTTGCATACGCAGCGCCCCCTCGCTGGCATAGCCGATGAATTTGTCGGCATTCTCGTCGAGTTTGCCGCGATAGCGTTCGGCCAGCAGTTGCGTGTACGACGCCACCATGCGCAACGGCTCCTGCAGGTCATGCGATGCCACATACGCAAACTGTTCGAGGTCCGCGTTGGAGCGGGCAAGCTCTTCCACTTTCCGGGCCAGGTTCCCCTCCGCCAGCCGGCGCAAATGGAGCAGGTGTTTCTCCTGCAAGGCGCGACGCACGGCTTCGGGCAGCCGGGCCAATCCGTCTTTCAGGACGTAATCGGTCGCGCCCCGCTTGATGCATTCCACCGCGGTTACATCGCCCAACGCGCCTGAGACCAGGATGAGTGGAATGTCCAGCGCTTCGCGCTGCAGCACCGACAGCGCTTCCATGCCTTTCCACTGTGGCAGGTTGTACAGCTTGCGGAAAAACGAGATGTTTCTGACGCCCTGTCTTTCCGTGAGTTGTTTTTCCGTGCGAGATCAATCCTCGATTTCGTGTTCCCCGGCCTTTTTTCGCTCGCCGGGCACACCCATCCCGAC
>DATFZT010000159.1:0-14032 GCA_035314185.1 Terriglobales bacterium | reverse complement strand
ATCGGGACGCGTCCTTTCCTGTACCGCTCCAACTCTTGCACCTAATCTAGCTGCGCGCAGCGCAACCTGCAACTTGAGGCGCTTTGCGGGCGTGAGCGCAGCGGGAGCCCGCAGCCGAAATCCCGAGCACAGCGAGGGACCTCGGATCATACTGCTGCTTGTGTGGAAATTGGTAGCGCTACCGGGAATCGAACCCGGGTTTGAAGATTGAGAATCTTCCGTCCTAACCCCTAGACGATAGCGCCAAAGTATTCTGTTTCAATCTCTTAGCCACTTTTCCACGAAGCGCTGGGGGGGGCTGAGTTTCACTAAAGCTTCACCAAAGCCGTTCATTTCGACCTTCCGCATCGCCGTCGTCAAGTCAACTTCCGATGCGATTGCGTACCGGTCGAATACGCTACGAGGTGATGACCCCTGATCCTCATGGCAATGGGTTCAGGAACCCCAGCACGCACCAAGTCACGAACCGCCGAGCGTCGCAGATGATGGACGGTCAACCCCGTGTAGCGCGGGTCGTAAGGCTTCCCTTCGACTTCGATGATAATGCCCAGCCCAGCAGCCGTGCAAGCCTTGGTCCATTCCCTCCGCAGATTCGTCGCATCGAAAACACGACCGACTTTCGGTTCAATCTCCGCCAGTAGCATCCGCAAAATGGACGGCAGCGGAACCACCCGTGGCTCATCATTTTTCGTCTGGTGAAGGCGAATCACTCCCCCATTGAAATCAATTCCCATTGGATCCGGCGGGCCCAGTTAATCGCCAGGGGGTGAGTTGTGCAACCAAGGCTCAGCACGTGCAGGTCGCTCAGATCCCATTCCAGAATTCCGATCGCCTCTGTCACGGCGGCTGCCCCGGAACATAATCAGCAGGACTGCCCTCAAAAAGCTGATCTGGGACGCGGTACAGAAGGCATTCGAGATGGAATGATATCGCTGTTGCACCTAATCCGCTCCTGTAATGATCATTGTTCCTTCTCTTCCGGGCCTTGGTTGGTTGGCACCACCAAAGTCTAATCGGGCGTGGGAGCCGACATCGTTACGGAATCAATTTCACCAGCAACCGTAGCGTCAGTGGGCGGAAGACTTTAGCTACTTAGGCGGCTGAGCACTCTGCAATTCTCGATAAAGCTTCTGCAGTACGAAGAAGGCTTCTTTCTTCTCGCCACGATCGGAGACAAGTCCCTTGCGGTTGAAATAATTCTCAAGACGAGGAAGCGTTCGCCGCGGACTACGAAAGTCCTTGAGAATCCACGGTGTCATGCCGCGAAGAAAGGGAATGCGCCTCAGCATGGCGATCTGGTGCTCGTAAAGATTTTCCTGATACTCCTCGGTCCACCGAGTGTGCGCATCCCCGTGGTAGCCAAAGAGTGCGTCGCCGCCGAATTCACTCATGATCAGGGGCTTGTCGTACTGCGAGATCCAATCCATCGAATCCATATCATCGGGGCGACCGGTATACCAGCCAATGTATTCGTTGTTCCCGAGCACATCGAGGTCGCTCGCGATCGGATCATTAATGTGAATGGTCATTCGATGCCCGTCCGCGACTTCATTAGATTGAAGAGCGGCAGACACCAGGCGCGTGGGGTCAGCGGCATGCGCATCCTGAATAAGTTGCCGCAGGAAGCGATTACGGGCGTCGCTGATGGGGGTCTCGTTCCCGACTGAGTAGATGATAAGAGCTGCGCGATTATGATCGCGCGCGATCATCTCATTCAACTGATTCTCCGCGTTGTGCAGTGTCCCGGGATTTTCCCACTGAATGGTCCAGTAGACGGGCACTTCGGCCCAGATCATCAATCCCATCTGATCAGCCATGCGCAACATGGCTTCATTGTGCGGATAGTGCGCGAGGCGAACGAAATTGCAGCCCAGTTCTCTTGCCCAACTTAGAAGCGTCCGCGCATCGTCCTCGCTCCAGGCGCGGCCGGGGCGGGTGGGTGCTTCTTCATGAATGCTTATGCCTCGCAAGAAGAGGCTCTTGCCATTGAGCAATATTTCGGTCCCTCGAACCTCGATTGAGCGGAACCCTATGCGATCCGTGACTTGGTCAGTTTCACTTGCGACCTCGACCGTATAAAGTTTCGGATTCTCGGGAGTCCAGAGGGTCAATCCGGAACTAAAAGAGAACTCCGCGCGCCCCATAGAATTTGTCGCGAACGTCTTACTAAGCCCAGCCTCTGGAATTCGGATTGTGACATTCTGCTGAAGTTTAGGCCCGTTGAGCTGAACCCAGCCCGCGATTTGGCGAGTTGATCCTTTTTCCAGCTGCACCAAATAGTTCTGAACAAATGTCTCCGGGACTTCCACCAGCGTCACCGGACGCGTGATTCCCCCGTAATTCCACCAGTCCGTATTGGTGGTGGGGATTTGATCCTTTCCGCGAGTGTTACTGATTCTTACAACGAGGAAATTACCATGTGCCTTTATCTGTTCCGTGATTTCGAAGTCAAAGGGTGTAAAGCCGCCCTCGTGCTCGCCGAGCTCCTCCCCATTCAGGTAGACAGCAGCGAGGTAATTGCACGCTCCAAAATGCAGGAACAACCTGGTCTTCGGTGATTTTGCGTAATCGAAAGACCGCTCGTACCAGACACTTCCTTCATAAAAGAGCAGCGACTCGCGCTGCGTGTTCCAGTCGCCGGGCACCTGGAGTTGACCGGAAGTGGCGAAATCATATTCGACTAGCTCGGATTCGGACTGAGGTTTGTAGTTCTTGTAAAACCCACGGTTGTCTTTTAGGGGCTGAGCACGGTAGTCCAAGGCTCCCACATCATACGGATCAATGATCGCCTGCCACGAGCCGTCCAAGTTGGTGATCTGACGCGCATTGATATTCGCAACTAGCGGGGCAACTTGTGGCGCGGCTCGGCTGGAGCCGAGCGCTACACAGAAAGCAAGTGTCAGGCAACGGATCCAATTATTCATGACAGACATTTGCTCGCCGATATGCAGGTTTCTCAGATGGAACTCGCTGGGGACAGACTCGATCTGGCGTTACATGTCGGATCTTGACCAAATGCAGCTTAGACAACAGGAGCCTCAGAAACTGAGTTTCAAGCCGAACTGAAGAACGCGCGCCGGAAAGGACTGGGTAATCTGTCCAAAGCTGCTGCTACCAACGTTATTCACGCTAAATCCATTGAGAGCACTCCAGTTCGTCTGGTTGAAGGCGTCATATGCATCCATTCGGAACTGCAGGCTCGTGCCTTCTCTCGGCAAATTGAATAACTTCCTCAACGACAGATCCCACTGGTAAAAGGAAGGCCCGGTAATGTTGGCAGCGGGAGTATCGCCCGCGCCGAGCGCCGACTCAGGCGCAAAAGCGGCGGGATTAACCCAGCATATTGCATGTACGTTCGAGCATGTGCCGCTGAACCCAATCGGCTGCCCGGCAACAATATTCGCCCGCCGGCCAATCGCGATACCCACGTTCGGAGCACCTCCAACGGCTACGCTGTCAGTCGCAGTGAAGGGCGCCCCGCTCTGGTAGTGCATGATCGCACTCAGCGACCACCCTTTCGCTACTGCGCCTTCTACGCCGTGGAAGTACTTGCCCCAGGGCGACTCGACGGTGAAGCTGGCCGATACGATGTGCGTCGCGTCGAAGCTCAACCTGCCATAACTAAATTTCTTCCAGGATTCCACCACACCGCCCGATTGTGTTCCGCCAATTCCACCGCCTGTTCCACCCGTAACAATCACAGGGTTGCTGGCTGTGCTGACCAGACAAGTGAAAGGGCACTCCGGCTCGGGATTTTCGTTATAAGCATCTCCCGCGCCAGGCTGGTCAGATCCAGCGCCATCTCCCAGCGCCTTCGAATATGTATAGGCAATCAAGGCAGTGACCCAGCCCACGCGCTTCGTCAGGCTAAATTGCAACGCATTGTAGTTGGAATTGACGTCGCTGAACTCCATGCCAAGATTCGAGTATCCCAGGTAGGGGCGAATCTGGTCCTTCCCCAAAGCGGCAGGTGCAAAGCCCCCCACGCAACCATACGCGGCCGCATTTATTCCAGAAGGACACGCGTACGTGTTCGGGTTCAGCGAAACAGGTATGAATCCCTGCGGCGTCCAGGTGGGTTGGTTGATGTTGCTGGTGGAGGTGCCCCCGCGCAGGATGTGCCGCCCTATGTTGCCGACGTACGATGCCTGGAGCAACATACCCTGCGGCAATTCGCGCTGCACCCCCAGGCTGTACTGGTAGCTGCGAGCGACCGCCAGACGGGGATCAACCCCGCTGAGGCTCAGAGTGCTTGGGCCTGGTACCGTACCGGCACCCGGAGCGGAATCGTACTGCGATAATGCGCCGTTGACCCCTGCGATCGAGACCGACTGCGCCCACGGTACATAGCCCTGGGAGTTGATGCCGTTGCCCAGAACGTTGCCTTCCGGGTGGTCGTAGAAAATGCCAAAACCGCCGCGAATCACGGTCTTATCGTCAAGCGGCGCGTAGGCGAAGCCCAAGCGCGGCGACAACAGGTTTTCCGGATCATAGAACCCTCGCGACGCCGTCGGAGGTATAGCAGCCAAAAGCTGCGGATTCACATAGGTTGCAGGAACTCTGCCGGCCTGGTCATAGGGCACTTCTCCCGGCCGCTGCAACCCATTGCATTCGATCGTAAGTACCGGTGTACCGATAACGTCAAGTTGTTGGCCGCTGCAAAGACCGGGCGAAGTAGGGCTGATGCTGCTACCCGTCCCCACAGAAGTAAAGGTCGGTTCGAGACCCGTGCTGAATGCATATGGGTTGAAGTTCGTGATGTTGTTGCCCTGAGCATAGGTCGGCGTGGTGCGTATGTAGCGAAGGCCCAGCACCAGACTCAACTTGCGTGTAACTTTCCAAGTATCCTGGACATACGCTTCAATGTCATTGAACCGGAATTGACCCAGTGCGTAGGCCGAGTTCTGCGCGAGGCTGCTAAAGTTCCCGAGGAGCGCGTCGGCGAAGGGGTCCCCCGTCGAGTTTGAGCCGCTGCTCGCACCCGCAGTATTGGCGAAGGTTATTACGCCGTCGTAATTTGTGCGCGAGTTCTGCGTTTTGCGGTTCCGCGCAAAAAACCCTCCGAACTTTATCGCGTGGTTGTTCCTCACCACCGAAAAGTTATCCGCGAAACTTATGTCCGTCGAGGGAGACTCAAGGTAGTTCGGCGCTGGACCATACGTAGCGGTCGGTGCGGCCGTCGGAAAACCCGAAACAGCCGTGAAGCTTATCTGCGGAAGTCCATCTGCAAACTGCGCTGGGTTTCCGAGCGGCGGAATGAACTGGAAACCGTAATTGGACCTCATCCATGCGGTGCCTACGAGCGGAGTATGTTGCTTGTGCCAGTCGGAGTTGAATTTGAACTCGTTGATTAGGTTCTGGCTTATCAAAGTCGTCCATCCGATTTGAATGTTGTATCCCGGACGATCGCGCTGGTCGGGATCCACTGGAACCTCCGGAGTAGCGCCGAACGTCGAATAAGGATTGGTAATCAGAACGTTATCGTGGATGTACCGGAAATAAATACTCTGCTTGTCGTTGACGTGTTCATCCACGCGGATGATGTCCTCCCGAATGTTTGCCGGGTTCGGAAGGTTGAAGGTCAAGTTGTTCGCAGCGGCCGCGGCAGGCAGCCCTCCGAGCGTGGACAACTTCGCCGCGGTTGTGTAGAGATTCTGAATGGCCGCGCCGTCGCCGGCGATGCACGCGGGGTTTATGACATTGGGCGCGGTAAAGAGAGTACCGCCGCAGCTCACGGGAATTATCGCTGGTGTTTTGAGCACGAGCCCGGCGCCGCCATTGTAAACGTCGGTGAAATTGCCTCCCGCCTCCATGGCCGTGGGAAACGTCTGCGCTTCCGTCGCCGACTGCAACCCCGGAGCTGACCCTCGAAACCTCTTCCACTCTTGGCCGGCAAAGAAAAACAGCTTGCCTTTCGGCTGGATATACGGGATCGGGCCGCCTACATCCCATCCAAAGTCGTTCAAATGAAATGGGGGCACCGCATTGTACCCGGTCAAGGTCGGTGCAGTCGCACTCGGCACAAACGTCAGCTTGGTGCCCGCATTTGCCGCATTGAAAATATTGTTCTGGACGAATTCGAACAGTCCACCGTGATATTGAAGGCCCCCACTTTTGGTTACCACATTGACCGTGGCTGAAGCAGAACGGCCAAACTCAGCGTCATAGTTCGAGCTCTGGACGTCTACTTCGCGAATGAAATCAATACCTACTTCATTAAACACGCTGTTGTTCGAGCCGGCATCGAGGTTCCATCCACCGTCCACGCTCCAGTTCTGTCCGTCGAGCCGCTGGCCGTTGATAACCGCGATGCTGTTGTTGTAGCCACTCGTTATGCTGGCCGCGCTTAACCCCGAACTCTGGAGAGCCGCTCCGGGAATCATGCCCACGACCGTCTCATAGTGCCGCTGATTCAGCGGCACGCTATCCACTTGTTGGTTTGTGATGGTGGTCGAGATTTCACCCGATGTTGTATTTACCGTATCTCCGGTCGCAGTTACGGTTACAGTTTCTGTGATCGCGCCGACTTCCACTCTCAAGTCCACTGTCAGACGGCCACCAGCGGTTACAACGTTGCCTTTCTTGGTGGTCCTCTTAAAGCCGGCCTTCTCTGCCGCCACGCTATACGTGCCTACCGGCAGTTCATCCGCCACGAAGTAACCATTCCGGTCTGAGGCAACACCGCGGACTGCTTGAGTCGCCTCGTCCACGATAGTCACTTTGACATCCGGAACAGCGGCGCCAGACGAATCGGTGACAGTCCCGGCGATGCGGCCGACTATGTCCTGAGCAATCGCGAACTCAACCGGCCCCGACAGTAGCATCGCAGCGATGAGGATTATCAGGGCGTTGACCGCCGCCAAACGAAGACGTTTTGTTGCGCGGCAGCCGGTGGGTGAAAAATGACTTTTCGGGTGGACCAGAATCATTTTGGTCTCCTAGGGCGGCAAGGCAATTCGGTTGCTGATCTGCTCCTCTGACCGGCCGCCACCAGAGTGGCTCAGTGAGCTGCATTGCAAATGATATGAAATGAAATTAATCGATGAGGGAGTAAAGCAGTGATGACATCTGTCTGGGAAGTTAGATAACCGTGAATTCACAGTGAGGGCGCAACGCTGATTTCGATTGAAAGCAGGAAGCCTTGGTCGTTGCGTCTGCGCCTTAAGTTAGTGAAATCACAGGTGTTGTCGCCCCAGTGTCTTGCGGCGAAAATTCGGTTATACTCACCCCGAAGATGTAGCGGTGTGCCGAAGGCACTGTCCTGTCGGGGTATCCACTTGCAACCGGCGATCAGCAAACTTGAGACCGAACGGGCTGAAGTAGACGCCGTTCTATCCTCGGGCGTATTCGGGCGGACAAACAACCCTGTTCGACTTCTGACATTTGTTTGCGACAAGTATTTCGAAGGAGCCGTCGACGAAATCAAGGAGTACAGCATTGCGGTGCAGGCCCTCGGGCGCCCGGAATCTTTTGACCCACAAGTGGATACTATTGTCCGCGTCACTGCTCATGCATTGCGAAAGCGGCTCGAAGATTATTATCGAAGCGCTGGGGCGGAGCATGCCGTTCATATTTGTCTGCCCCCCGGCCACTACGTTCCCAAGTTCATTCATGCAGGCGACTTGGAAACGGCGAGAGACGAATCCACATTCGATGAGAAACATAACGGCCAATCTCACGACAGGGTTTCCTCCCCAGGGAACGGTCGACAGGAAGACCGGCAACATAATGCCGCTCAGCCACCACAGTCCTCAAAAGCAGACGACGTCTCAGGGCTCTACGATGCTGCCGGGTCCAAGAGTAAGTTCAGGATACGAACTGGAATGGCAATGGCGGCCATCTTTGCAATTTCTGTCTGTGTACTCTCGGTTTTTGTCTGGAGGAAATGGAATGGGAGAATTGGGCGCGAGACCCCCCCATTGACCCAAGCCGCTGTTACTCCGGACTACGCTTCCGGGAAGATTCTACGCGCAATGGTGGGCAATACTTCTGCTTCCTACGTAGATGGCGGCGGTTCTACGTGGGATAGCGATCATTTTTGCTCAGGAGGAAGCTCATTCTCCGTTACGGGTCACGCGATCCAAGGCACAGAAGATCCGCAGCTTTTCTCCAGCGGGCGGCGCGGCGCTTTTCATTGCAATTATCCCGTTCCGCCCGGAACTTACGAAGTTCATCTCCTATTTGCCGAAACGTCGGGACTTCAGGAGAATAGCCGGAACGTGGGATTCTCGATAAACGGCGGACCTCCTAGCAACTTGGATGTGGTGGACGACGCTGGCGGGGATGACATTGCGACCACGAAAGTATTTACAGACGTCGCGCCGGCGACCGACGGAACCATTCATGTGGACTTCGCCACTCCCGAGGCATTCGTAAATGCGGTTGAGATTCTGCGAGGCGCTCCGCATAGCATGCTTCCGGTCAGGATCGTCGTCGGGCATTTTCCGTACGTGGATTCTAACGGCAATGTTTGGATGCCGGACAGGTACTTCTTCGGCGGCCGCCTCAGTAGTTTCGGCGGTGATCTATCCAAAGTCACCGATGGTCGTCTTTACGAATGGCATCGGTTTGGGCACTTCCATTACGTAGTGCCTGTTGCGACGCGCCGGAAGTACACTTTGAAACTGCACTTTATGGAGCATTGGTTTGGTGTCCAGAATGGCGGCATTGGGGGTGTGGGCAGCCGGGTGTTTGATGTCTCTTGTAACGGATCGATGCTCTTGAGGGGGTTTGATATTTTCCGGGAAGCCGGCCCCGAGCCGTTGGTCAAATCATTCCAGCATATTGAACCCACGCCCCAAGGCAAAATCGAGATCTACTTTACTCCTGCTGTCAACTATCCATCTGTAAGCGCGATTGAAGTCATCCCTGAATAGAGGAGTACCTGGAATTCTGCGGATCCAGCGCAGCACACCGGGTTCTTCAATTCGACGGCCAAATATTGGCCTGCCCTTCATGTTGCGAACTGGATTTCGCCTTTCATTACTACGCAGCCGATTCGACGATTCCGGTTGTATCGTCGCCAGCCCTGATCGAAAACGCCTCGAGGCAGACTTATGGTGCCGAGCGAGATCTCGATCCGAGGCGTTTTCGTTGAGACCTCATGCGTCTCTGATCCACCACCGAGCATGGGAAATAGGGTGCCGCGGGCTGCCCGATGAGAGATGGGTTAGTCCCCGCGATGCAAGCCTCCATGGTTGGCGATTGCTTGAAGGTTGGCCGTCTATGTGAGGACATCAGTTCGGCGGCTCTACCAGAGATATTAACGACGTGTATGCTGGTGGTCAGATCGCAGCGCCGCTCCTGCATCGAGTTTCGCCGATGCGAAGGGACAAGGTAGGGTCGGAGTCATGTTGATCCATCCAGATCGTCTGTTTCCGGCCGAGCCCGGCACACGAAAGATAGCCAGCACGCTTTACGAGCAGGTGCGAACCTTGCCCATCATCAGCCCTCACGGGCATACCCATGCGGCATGGTTTGCGAAGAATGAGCCGTTCCCCGATCCGGCAAGACTCTTCGTGCAGCCAGACCATTACATCTATCGAATGCTCTACAGCCAGGGAGTCCCCTTTGAGGATCTGGAGATCGGGCAGCCCGAGTTGAAGGATGCACGCAAAGTCTGGCGCATCTTCGCCAGCCGTTATTATCTGTTCCGCGGAACGCCGACGCGCATGTGGCTCGACTTTGGCTTCCAGGAGCTTTTCGGACTTGAGCAGCGACTGTCGGAAGAGACCGCCGATCTTTACTTCGACACGATCTCAGAAAAGCTTCTGGCGCCGGAGTTCCTGCCGCGCGCTCTGTACAAGCGTTTCAATTTGGAAGTGCTGGCGACCACCGATTCTCCGCTCGATTCGCTGGCCGAGCACAGGGCCATCCGCGAATCGAACTGGACAGCGAGGATACTACCTACCTTCCGGCCTGACCCGGTTGTCGATCCTGAATTTACCGGATTTTCCGAAAATATCGTAGCGCTAGGCGAGAAGACCGGGGAAGACACCTTGACGTGGGCGGGCTACCTGAACGCGCTCCGAGGGACGCGCGTCCGCTTCCGGGAACTCGGCTGCACGGCAACCGATCACGGGCATCCCACTGCGCGAACCGCGAATCTTCCCACAGCAGACGCTGCGGAACTCTTTCGCCGTGTGATTGCCGGCAATGCCGATGTCCAGCAGCAGGAGCTCTTCCGCGCCCAGATGCTGACAGAAATGGCGCGGATGAGTCTCGAAGACGGGTTGGTCATGCAGATTCACCCCGGCAGCGCACGCAACCACAATCGCAAGCTCTTTGAGCGCTACGGCCGCGACGTCGGTGCGGACATCCCGATGCCGACAAATTATGTGGACGCGCTTCGCCCGCTGCTCGATCAGTTCGGCAATGAGCGCGATCTGACGATCATTCTTTTCACGCTGGATGAGTCGACGTACAGCCGGGAACTGGCTCCGCTGGCGGGGCACTATCCATGCCTGCGGCTGGGGCCGCCGTGGTGGTTTCACGACAGTCCGGAGGGAATGATGCGTTTCCGCGAGAGGGTGACGGAAACGGCGGGCTTCTACAATACCGTGGGGTTCAACGACGATACCCGAGCCTTCTTCTCGATTCCGGCACGGCACGATCTGGCGCGGCGCACAGATTGCGCCTTCCTGGCGAAGTTGGTGGCCGAGCATCGGCTGGAGGAAGAAGAAGCTTTGGAAGTAGCGTGCGACCTCGCATACAGTTTAGTCAAGAAGGCATATCGGCTGTAGGAACGCGGCATGGCGGATAGGACGGTTTTCGACAACCACGCGGAAAGCGGCTCATCATCTCCCGAGTCGTCTGCAGGCACGGGCTTGGGACGGGTGCGCTGGACCGTCTGTGCCATGTTGTTCGCCGCCACCTCGATCAATTACATGGACCGCCAGGTAATCGCGATCCTCAAACCCACGCTTGAGCACAGCATCGGCATGACGGAGGTAAGTTACGGTTACATTGTGGACGCATTTCAGATCGCCTACGCGATCGGCCTGCTGGTGGCCGGCCGGCTGATCGACAAGCTGGGCACGCGCATCGGCTATATGTTGGTGATGGCGGTCTGGAGCCTCTCCGCCATGGGCCACGCGTTGGCCAGCACGGTGCTGGAGTTCGGGTTCGCGCGCTTCTTCCTCGGACTCGGCGAATCCGGCAACTTCCCCGCCGCGATCAAGACCGTGGCCGAGTGGTTTCCGCGGAACGAACGCTCACTGGCTACGGGCATCTTCAACTCCGGAGCAAATGTCGGTGCCATCCTGGCTCCGGCCATCGTTCCATGGGTGACGCTGCGGTACGGCTGGCACGCGGCCTTTTTGACTACTGGCCTCTTCAGTCTGCTCTGGATTCTGTGGTGGTTTCGCTATTACCGCAAGCCCGCCGATCACCCCACCCTTACGGGCGAGGAACTGCGGCACATCTACCAGGAGGCGGCCGTGGATATGGGCCCGTCTCCGTTCGTGCCTTGGCGCCGATTGCTGCGCTGCCCTCAGACCTGGGGCTTTTCGATCGCCAAGTTCCTTACCGATCCGATCTGGTATTTCTATCTGTTCTGGCTGCCCTCTTACTTTAGCGCCAAATTCAATCTGAATCTTTCGCATCTCGGGCTGCCACTTATCATCGTCTATAACGTGTCGGCGATTGGCAGCATCGGCGGAGGTTGGTTGCCCACGCCGTTCCGGCGCATGGGACTATCGCCTAACTACGCGCGGCTTACCGCAATGCTCTTCTGCGCTTTTCTAGTCGTCCCCATCTACACGGCCAGTAGTGTCAAGTCGGTGTGGACCGCCATTGCGCTGATCAGTGTGGCTGCAGGCGCACACCAGGGCTGGTCGGCCAATCTCTTCACCACATCGTCGGATATGTTTCCGCGCAGCGCGGTGGGCTCGGTCGTCGGTATCGGTGGCATGGCGGGATCCGTCGGCAGCGCGCTTTTCGCCTTCTTCGCAGGCCACATTCTGCAACTGACACACAGCTATGCGAGCCTCTTCGGTATCGCGGCCAGCGCTTACTTGTTCGCTCTGGTCATTCTGTGCCTGCTCGCGCCGGGACTGAGGAAGGTGGAACTCACCGCATGACAACGAACGTGATGGAGGACAATGATCGGCACATCGCTCTGGTCCTGCAGGAGCGTGAAGCATGATCCTGGTCTTGATGGGAGTTACCGGAGTCGGCAAGACGATCATCGGTACGTTACTCTCGTCTCGTACAGGGTGGAAATTTGAAGACGCTGACGACTGTCACTCGGACCAAAACCGGCAGAAAATGGCCGCAGGCATCCCACTGACCGACGCCGACCGCAGGCCGTGGCTCATTGCGCTGCATGACCGCATGCTGCACCACTGTCAAAAGGGCGAGAACGTTATTTTGGCCTGCTCGGCGCTAAAGCAGGAGTATCGCGAGTTGTTAGCCGGCGGCTTCGCGGAGAACGAAATTCGGTTTGTCTATCTGCACACGAACGCCGCTCTGATCAAAGAGCGACTGAGGTCGCGACACCATCCATACATGAACCCCGATCTGCTCGATAGCCAACTGGCTACGCTCGAAGTACCTTCCGATGCCTGGCCCATCTCCGTTGCCGGAAGTCCGGAAGAGTCCGTCGAGGCGATTCTTGCCCGGATGCACGAAGCAGGCCTGCTCACCACCGGAGCGGAGAAACAATGACGACCAATATCCTCAGCCTTGAAGGCAAAACCGCCGTGGTGATCGGAGGTACCTCCGGGATCGGGCGTACCCTGAGCCTCGGCCTCGTAGATGCTGGAGCTGATGTCATCGCCTCGGGGCGCCGCCAGGAACAAGTCGACGAAACCGCGGCCGAGATCGAACGCCGTGGACGCCAAACCCTCCGCCTCTCGTCGGATGTGTGCAATCGTGCCTCGCTCGAAGAACTACTCGCTGCCGCACTCCGGCGATTCGGCAAAGTGGACATACTTATTAACTGTGCCGGAAAAATCAAGCGCATGCCCACGCTCACCATGCCGGAAGAGGAATGGGCCGCTATCGTGGACACGAACCTCACCGGAACCCTCCGCGCGTGCCAGATCTTCGGCAGGCACATGCTGGAGCGTGGCTACGGCCGCATTGTCAACATTGCCTCTCTCAACAGCTTCGTTGCGCTCAACGAAGTCGCCGCATATGCTGCCAGCAAGGCGGGCGTTGTCTCGCTCACGCGCTCGCTTGCTGTGGAGTGGTCAAAGAAGGGCGTTACGGTGAACGCCATCGCGCCCGGCGTCTTCCGCACCGCCCTGAACGCAGACATGCTCGACAACACGCAGCGCGGCCAGGAACTGCTGGCACGGACTCCGATGGGACGCTTTGGCAATACCGAAGAACTCGTCGGAGCGGCGGTCTACCTATGCTCCGATGCCGCTTCCTTCGTTACCGGGCAGACTCTGGTTGTCGACGGAGGATTTCTGGCCAGCGGCGTCAACCAATAGCCTGGTGGAGGGAATACACGGGTCCTTGAGACGATGGAAGACGGATCGTTACGGTAGAGAATCGTCTGGATAGCAGGAGGTAGGATGCATGGGTAGACACGACGTAGGTTGCTCGCGGGATTGGGACTGGCGGGAGTCAGTGCCGCGATGTCGCCTCTGGTTAAGAAGGCCGTAGCCTCCTGGCCAATGAATCCGTTGGCGGTAGGCGCAGGGATTTGCCCGTTCCGGCTGGCGGTGATCAATGACGAGATCACGCAGGACTTCGAGAATGCATGTCAGATCGTGTCCGGCGATTTCGGGCTGCAGTGGATCGAACTGCGCTCGATGTGGAATAAGAACGTGACCGAACTCGACGCGAAACAAGTTGAGGAAGCGCGAACGATTCTCCGTGAACAGAAGCTACGAGTCACGGATATCGCAAGCCCGCTGTTCAAGACCGACTGGCCTGGAGCTCCGCGGTCATCGCAGAGTGAAACGCGCGATCAGTTCCATGCGGACTTCGATGCCGGCGCGCAGGATAAGCTGCTCGAGCGGTGTGTCTCGCTTTGCAAATCATTCAATACGGACAGGATTCGCTGTTTCGACTACTGGCG
>DATFZT010000158.1:0-2990 GCA_035314185.1 Terriglobales bacterium | reverse complement strand
GTCCGAATTGGATGTTGGAGAGTTCGCTTGACCACTCCCCGTCTACGCCTTGTCGCTTTATCACGAAGCCCTTCATTTCCGTGGCAGCCCACTCGATGCTCACGTAGACGCGGCCTTTGTAAGTGACATTGACGCGCGATTTCTCGCAGCGATACTGTCCAACTTGATCGCATCCGAGCGATTCGCGTTGCACCTCTGCCCCGTTCAGATAGAAAGCGAACTCTGCATTGGCCGCGCCGGCTTCTCCCGCGTAGGGCATCTCGATATTCGTGTTTCGAGCGGGCGACAGGATGTCGATCTGATTAAGGTCCAGGCGCACAATCGCGATCGATCTTTGGCCGTTTTCATCGCCATTCGTCTCGATGCGGACTGCGTGATCCGTTACGTAGATCTTCCTGGTAGTCGTCTTCTTGTCGACAGTGCGGGTCTCGTTGGCGGAAAACGGTCGGAGAGCACTCTGTGCGAAGGCGCCGGAGCAGCACAGCAAAAGCGCGACGAGGGCGACGATCGAAATGATCGTTCCAAAGGAAAGCCGCTTCTCCAGGTTGTGCATGACTCACGTCCCGAATTCAGCATATTACAACTGGGGCGCAATTATCACTTGGCGATCTTGGATGACAATGGCTTGCGTTCTTCGACGGTGTGAGTTCAAGTTTCGTGCTGTGTCTATACATTGAGACACCGCATCGATCGGACAGGCGAAGTCCTGGCATGTTAAATGATTTCATAACAATGCTGGCTCCCTCGACCCGAGTAGACTGTGGTTGTTCGACGACCAAGGCTCGGGAGAAAGGAGCCAGACATGTTGATTATAGGCGTAGATTATCACCCGAGCTTTCAGCAAATCTCTTTTATGGACCAGGAAACTGGTGAGTGCGGCGAACGGCGATTGAACCACAGTGATGGAGAAGCGGAAAGATTCTATCGCGATCTGAAGCAGCGAGGAATCGGCGTGCGCGTGGGGATGGAGGCCACCGGGCATTCACGCTGGTTCGAGCGGTTGCTGGCAGAACTCGGAATCGAGTTGTGGATTGGTGATGCGGCAGAGATCCAGAGACAGCGAGGCCGGAAGCAGAAAACCGATCGCCTGGATGCCGAACTTCTGTTGAAGCTCTTGCTGGAAAATCGCTTTCCTCGCATCTGGGTACCGAATCCGGAGAATCGGGATCTGCGACAGCTGCTGTGGCACCGCCATCGGCTGGTGCAGATGCGGACGCGAATCATGAATCAGCTGCAGGCGGTGGCCATGAACGAGGGCTATCGCTGGAAGAAAAAGCTGTTCAGCGCACCGGGACGAGCGCTGCTAGAGAAACTTTCGTTGGCTCCCTGGGCCAGTCGGCGCCGGAATGAGTTACTGGAGCTGCTGGACCAGCTGGATCCAAAGATTGCGGAGCTAAGTGCCGCCGTCGAGCAGGAAGCCGAGAAGTGGCCCGCAGCGGTACGGCTGATGACCCACCCTGGCGTGGGACCCATCACCGGGCTGGTCTACATTCTGGTCATCGGGACTCCGGAGCGGTTTCCGAGCGGCAAGAAGATCGGCAGCTACACAGGGCTGATTCCCAGTGAGGACTCCAGCGCCGGCCAGCAACGGCTGGGACACATCAGCAAGCAGGGCAACACACTGCTGCGCTACTTGCTGGGGGAAGCGGCGCAAGCGGCCGCACGGTGTAACCCAGACTGGCGGCGCCGCTATGTGCACCTGACGATGCGCCGGGGGAAAAGAATTGCCAAAGTGGCCATGGCCAGGAAACTCGCCGTTCGGTTGTACTGGATGTGGCGCAATGGTTGGCAATATGCGCAGTTGGTTGAATTCGGTTCGAACGCGGGAAAGCTCGGAACCGGACATGGCGTGCAGTAGAGCGTCGTCCAAATGATTGGGCATCCCGCTCCCTACCCAGGGAGTTTGAACTAGTAATCATGGTCGAAGTTTGATCGGAGAGATGTGTTTGACTTCAGCGGAAATGGGAGTCGAAGGAGCAGGGCGGTAAGCTACAGTTTCGAGGACAAGTTCACCCACAACAGGGATTAGACTGCCGGAGCCGCGGGGTCCCGGCCGGCCTGGGTTTGGCCGGACGGGGTGCGGCGGAGGCAGTCTAATCCGGCGCCCCACGCGGGCGGGAAAGGGTGAACATGTACGACGAAGAGAACGAACCCACCAACGCAGTTTCCACGAAGATCGAGTCATCGACGACAGCAACCCGATCGGGGGATACGGCACGCGCTCTGATCCGCCGGGCGAAACAGGCTAGCCGCAGAAGATTTCCGAGCGAAGAGAAGATTCGCATCTTGCTGGAAGGAGTGCGCGCAGAGATTTCGGTGGCCGAGCTGTGCCGTCGCGAGGGGATTCATCCCGCTGTGTATTACAAGTGGCTGAAGGATTTCATGGAGGCGGGCAAAAAGCGTTTGCGCGGGGACACCCAGCGTGAAGCGAACCGTGAGGAGGTCGAGCAGTTGCGACAGGAGAATCAGCGGCTGAAGCAACTGGTCGCGGATCTGAGCCTAGCCAACATGACACTGAAAAAAAGCCAGTATTAGGGCTTTTGGCACGGAAGCGGTACGGGCGAATGAAGCCGGAGCGGAAGCGGGAAGTGATTGAACTGGTGCGGCGGTCGCCGGTGGAGAAGAAGCAGACGCTGGGGGAACTGGGACTTGCGCCTTCGACCTACTATCGCTGGCAGCGGCGATATCAGGACGAGGGTGAAGCAGGGCTGGTGGACCGGCGGCCGCAGCCCGGGACGGTGTGGAATCGGATGAAGCCGGAAGAAGAGAAGGCCATCTTGGGAGCGGCCTTGCGCGAGCCGGACCGCAGCCCGCGCGAGCTGGCGTGCTGGCTGAGCGATCACGCGGGATTTGCGGTGTCGGAATCGAGTGTCTATCGAGTGCTGAAGCGCCACGGGCTGATCCGCGAGGTGAAGGTTCTCGGCTTCCCCGCGGGGAAGGAGTATCGCGTGAAGACCACGCGAGTGAACGAGCAGTGGCAGAGTGATGCG
>DATFZT010000157.1:0-26751 GCA_035314185.1 Terriglobales bacterium | reverse complement strand
GCTCATCCCGTTTGCTCTTATCCCGTGTGCGTATGCGCAGCAGACCCTCGGTGGCATCACCGGCTCCGTCGCCGACAAGACGGGCAGCGTTTTGCCGAATACTGAGGTGACGGTTGTGGAAGACCAGACAACACTCACTCGCACCCAGAAAACAAACGCGAATGGCAGCTACGATTTCGTCAACTTGCCCATCGGCACCTACACGTTGACCTTCACCCACGACGGCTTCGAAACGCAGAAGATCCCTGCGATTACGGTGCAGGCGAATCGCACGGCAACCATCAACGTGACACTGCCGGTCGGCAAGGTGGGGACGATCGTCGAGGTGCAAGCGGAACCGATGATGAACGCGGTCGACACCACGAACGGTTACATCCTGGAACAAAATCAGATTGAGGACGTTCCGCTGCCCACCGGCAGTTTCACCGGACTCGCCACTCTTTCCGCCGGCGTAAATGCCGAACTGCCCAGCGGCACCGGCGCCAACGCCGGCCTCGGCAACCAGCCGATCTGGGCCAACGGTCAGCGCGATACCAGCAACACCTTCCTGCTCAATGGCGTCGATGCCAGCAATCTGTTCAATGGCAAGACCACGAGTTCGGTGGCTTCCGCGCGTATCGTGAACAACACCGGCGTTGCCGGTGCGGGGAGCACCACTGCCGAAGTAATTCAGAGTTCGGCGTCGCCCTATCTCGCCATCGGCCAAGCTTTGCCGACGCCCGCTCCCGAGACGGTTCAGGAATTTCGCGTAAACACCTCGATGTACGATGCGCAACAGGGCTCGACCAGCGGCGCGCACATTGACATGAGTACCGCGTCTGGAACCAATGCCATCCACGGCCAGGCTTACTGGCATCGCGGAACGGACTGGCTGAATGCCGCTCCCTTCTTCTACAACCAAGATGCCAACATCCCCAGCAACGAAAAAGTGCCCGAGTTGCACCGCTACACGGCAGGGGGAACATTCGCCTTCCCAATCATCAAGGACAAACTTTTCGGTTTTGTGAGCTACCAGCACACTCATGTTTCCGATCTGGAGATCGGAACCTCACGCACGGCCGTGCCTTTCGGGCTGGGCCCCGATCGCAGCGCAGCGACACTGGCTGCCGTCGCCAATAATAATTGGCCTTGTGGCGGAGCTAACCAGTCGGCTTGTATTACCGCCAGCAGCGTGGATCCGGTCGCGCTCGCCATGTTGAATTACAAATTGCCGAACGGCCAGTATATGATCCCGTCGGCGAATCCTAACTTCACGCCAACCCTCAATTTTCCGGAAAATGTTTTCATCACGCAGCCGGCGTACTTCATCACCGACCAGGCCGTATCCGATCTCGATTACCTGGTGAGTTCCAAAGACACGCTGGCATTGAAGTATTACTACCAGCATGATCCGACCACGGCGCCTTTCGCGTTCTCCTCGGTCCAAGGCTTTACGCAAAACCTGGACGCTGGCAGCCAGGTTGCCAGCATTACAAACACGCAATCCATCAAGCCGACCTTAAGCATCACGGAAGTATTTGGCTTCATTCGTGAAAAAGTCTACAGCACGATTGGGCAACCTTTCACTCCTGGAGCAATAGGCCCGGGCATAAATGCGTTTGGATCTTCAGTCTTCCCGGGAATCACCATTGTGGATGATTTAGGGAACTCCTCCCCACAGAACACTGGAGGATGTCTACCGCCCGCGTTCCCGTGCGGCCCTTTCAACGCCGGCTTGAATATCGGATCGACGGCAGCGTCGCAGGGCGCCTTCACCGGAGTTTTTCAAAACCGCTGGATGCCCTCAGCCAATGCCATTTGGAACCATGGCAAACATACAATTGCTTTCGGCGGCAGCTTTTCCTACACCCAGCTCAATGCGCGCGATCGAAGAACCAACTCAGGGATGATCGGCTTCGTCAACTTCGCCGACTTCCTCACCGGCACACCCATCGGCTACACGGCGGACGGTTTCATTACCACGAATTTCTTGCAAGGCGATGCTAACCGCTACTACCGCTCGAACGAAGACGGCCTATACGTCCAGGACAAGTTTCGGATCCGCCCCAATCTCAGCATCAGTGCCGGTCTGCGCTTCGATGATCACGCAGGCCTGACGGAAAAGTACGGAAGAATTTTCAATTTTGATCCCTCGGCTTACAGCTACGATGCGACACAAGACAACATCGCGTCGAATGGATTCATAGTCGCCGGCAACAATTCTCTCTACCCGACGAAAGGCGTTAGCAATTCGACTCTAACCGGGCGCCAATGGGGCCTTGCGCCGCGCATTGGCGTGGCTTGGAGCCCCAGGAAGTTTAATGACAAGGTCGTCGTGCGCGCGGGCTGGGGCATGTACTACGATCGCGGCGAACTTTTCACCTACCTTTCCCCGGGGTTTGCGTCCGGAGTGATTGCGGGCGGTCCGTTCGGCGTCAATCAAACTCCGCCGTGGGTGAATTCGCAAGTTTGTGCCACTGCATATACCAACTGCCCCGGCGGATTTGAAAATCCCTGGGGCGCCTCCCTCGGACCGCCCCCCAGCGGCAATCCCGCAGATCTGGTTCTCCCCAATGCGACCGCGATCTCGCAGGGAGCGCAGCTGTTCTCATTTGCCGACTACAACCGTGCCAACAAGCTCCCCTACACTCTCAACCAAACCCTCAACATTCAATGGCAGCCGCGTCACGATCTCGCCATCGAGATCGGTTACGTGGGGAATCTCGGCCGTCACGAAATCATTCCCTTACCTTTCAACCAGGCGCGGATTGCCTCGCCCTCCAATCCCATTCGGCCCGGCACGCCGTTTGAGCAGGACTACACCTACGGTTATTCGATTGTCACTCAGCAAGGAGGCTTCACGCCCGCGAACATCAACAACGGTACGCAGCCGTACCTGCAAACCTTTGAAGGGGGGAATGTCGACCTCCGCGTCCCCTACATCGGCTATTCCGCCGAGTCCGAGTCTTATACCGCCGCAGGTATTTCGGCGTACAACGCGCTGCAGACCCACGTGGAAAAACGAATGAGCCATGGGTTTCAAGTTGGCTTCTCCTACACCTACTCGCACGCGACCGACGAACAAAGCGCGATGGGACTCTTCTACAACGGCAACAACCCTTTGAATTTGCGATCCGGTTATGGTCTCTCCGACTACGACCGCAAACATGTGATCAATTTCACCTACACCTACGAACTGCCAAAATTTTTCTCGGAAGCTTCATGGAAGGGCAAGGTGGCCGATGGATGGGCGATTTCGGGTTTGACCGTCATCCAGAGTGGTCAGCCGTACAGCGTGATCGATTACTCTGGCGCGGTTGGCAGCGCGTTCTACGGAGTCAACGACGGCATTGGAAATCCGGTCGTTCCGCTCTCCGGTTGCACGCCTAAGCAGGCGGTCACCGGGGCCTCGGGTGTGAACACGGGAGTCCCGGCGCTCAACCCCAACTGTTTTGGTCTTCCTTTGCTGGCCGCAGGCGCGTTGAATGGCGCAATTCCTACCAACGACCCCTACGAGACGAACTTCATCGACCATGGCCAGCGCAATATCTTCCGGCAACCGTGGCAGAACCGAGCTGACATCTCGCTGATCAAGGCAACCCAGATCACTGAGCGGTACTCTTTGAAGTACACGCTCGAAGTCTACAACCTGACCAACACGGCGAGCTTTGATATCCCGATCGACGACATTAGCCAGAACATCAACTTTCAGGGCTTTCCCTACGTCGGTCAGCCTTCAACGACGAGTCCTTGCGACACCAGCTACACAGCCCTCTACGTCTGCCCAAGTCTGAGCGGCCTGGGCATCACGAACAAGACCATCGGCAGCCCGCGGCAGATTCAAATGTCACTGAGCCTCACCTTCTAATTGAACGAAACCCAGGCACACGAACGGCGGCCAGCATGGTCGCCGTTTTTTTGTTTGTCCGCCAAAAAGACCATAGACAAGAGCGGATTCGGAGCAACACGAGAGCCACTACACGTCACTCTTCCCCGATGTCCTCGCTCCATACTGCAGGATTCCTGCGGATATATTCGCCCAGCAACTCGGCACACTCCGAAGAATCAAGATCAAAGATGTGCACGCCCAGCGAGCGAAGCCACTCCAAGCCTCCCTGAAAATTGCGGCTCTCTCCGACCACCAGCGAACCGAAGCCAAACTGCCGGACCAATCCACTGCAATACCAGCAAGGCGCAAGCGTGGTCACCATGGTCAGGCTGCGATAGCTGCGCTGGCGTCCCGCATTCCGGAAGGCATCGGTCTCGCCATGCAGAGAAGGATCATTGTTCTGCACTCGACGGTTATGACCAGAGCCGACGAGGTTGCCGGCGGCATCAAAGATCGCAGCTCCGATGGGAATGCCGCCTTCGGCCAGTCCCTTGCGAGCTTCCGCCAACGCCACCGCCAACATTGTAGAATGGTCAAGCGCAAGCATGGATTCCGATTATATAGAGGACGCCAGCAACCGCTCCCGATACCTGGAGGACGCGAGGCTCAGGATAAAGCGCGCGATTGCGATCAATAGATTTCCGCCCTTGCCGTGCGCGTCATGAGGTCTTCGATAGCCTGTTGCGGCGACTTGCCGTTTTCCAGGATGCCGAACATTTGTTGGGTAATCGGCATTTCGACGTTCTTCTTCTGCGCTAAACCAACCGCGGCTTTGGTGGTGAAAACTCCTTCGGCGACTGCTCCGTGCATGCCGGCAATGATGTCGGGCAGTTTACGGCCTTTGCCCAGTTCAACGCCAACGCTGCGGTTGCGCGAGAGATCTCCGGTGCAGGTCAGAACCAGATCGCCCAATCCGGCAAGCCCGGCCATGGTATCGAGGCGGCCGCCGCAGGCCACGACCAGGCGCGCCACTTCGGCGAGCCCTCGCGTGATCAGCGCCGCCACCGAGTTGTGGCCAAGCCCAAGGCCATCGCAGACGCCGGCGGCGATGGCGATAATGTTCTTCAGCGCACCGCCTAACTCCACGCCGATCACGTCGTCGTTGGTATAAACGCGGAAGCGTGAATCGTTGAACGCATGCTGCACGGCGCGCGTCACTTCACCTTCGACGGACGCCACGGTCACAGCCGTCGGATCGCCGCGCGCCACCTCCTTGGCAAATGACGGGCCGCTGAGCGCCGCCAAGCGCGGAGTGAATTTACGGCTGCGCAAGACATCGCCAATCACTTCCGTCATGCGCAGCAGGGTTCCGTTTTCCAGTCCCTTGGTGCAGCTCACAAAAAGCATCTCCGGCCGAAGCGACGGCGACATGCGCTCGAATAAAACTCGACAGTGCTGCGACGGCATGACGCTCACAACGATCTCCGCGGAATCGAGCGCGGCGTTCAGATCGCTGGTCGCTTCAATCGATTCTGGCAGAATGAAACCCGGCAGAAACTGTTCGTTGATCCGGCTGGTTGCGATGCTCTCGCAAACTTCCGGTTCGTTGGCCCAGAGCCGGACATGGTGATTTCCGCGGCGGCCCAGGACGATTGCCAGTCCCGTGCCCCAGGCGCCTGCTCCAATCACGGCAATGCGGCTCATCGGCGGGTTGCTCCTAGCGTTTCTGACTTTTTTCCTGAATTTGTTCCGAACTTCGATTCCGTGCCGCTGGCGAGACGCCCGATGTTTTGGCGGTGCTTCCAGATGACGAGGGCCGAAACCAGGATGACAAAAATCAGTTGTCGGGGGTCCTCATACTCCTGGAGGACCCAGGCCAGCAGCGGAAACGCCGCCGCTGCAGCAACCGACCCGAGCGAGACGTAGCGGAAGGCGACGGCGATGATCAAGAACAGCACCACCATGCCCAAAATAGATTTCGGAGTAAGCAGGATAAAAGCTCCCAGGCTGGTGGCGACGCCCTTGCCGCCGCGAAACTTGAGCCAGATGGGAAACAGATGGCCGAGCACGGCGAAGAAAGCCGCCGTCGTCATGATGAGCGGCTGTTGCGGTCCGCTGAACATCACTCGCACCACCAAAACCGCAGCTAGGCCCTTGGTAGCGTCGAGAACGAGAGTAGCAACCCCGAGTGCAGGCGATTTGCGGGCCACGTTGGTCGCGCCAATGTTGCCGCTACCGCTCACCCGCACATCCTCACCTTTAAAAATCCGCACCAGCAGGTAGCCAAACGGGATGGACCCCAGCAGGTAGCCCACGACGGCGGCGATGAGGTAGGGATTCATGTTCACTTGTCTATCAAAACTTGCTGGCGGAGCCGGGTGTCGTCGTCCGACCCTCCCTCGGGCATCATAATCACAATCATTGCAGCGGAAAGCGTTGCAGCTTCGTATACTTCGATCCTCCCGGTGAAAGCTGACTCTGATAGAGAATAAACTCGTGCGCCGTCATAGCGCCGAACTCGAGTTCGCCCATCGCGGCGAGCCTCTTTTCGAACACTGCGTAGATTGCATTGGGACCGTCACTTTTCTGCCGTTTCGGTGAACCCGACCTTCTCCCGGCGCCGGCGCGCGCCAGCGTCAGATGTGGAGTGAAAGGCCGGTCTTCGCGCGGAATGCCGAGTTCGGCAGTAGCCATATCGATGTGCTCGGCCAGTTCCGCCAGTTGCGATCCGGCTTGGATGCCGATCCAGAATACGCGCGGAGCCTTCGCGGTGGGGAAGAATCCGTATCCGCCCACGCGAATTTCAAAGGCGCCGCCCTCGACCCTCCGCAAACGTTCGGAGATGGCCTCGACCTGCTCTGGCGATTGTTCTCCGATGAACTTCAAGGTGATGTGCAGCGATTCCGGATGCATCCAGCGTGCCTCGGGCGCAAATTCCTGCACGCCCTCGAGGAAGCGTGAGATCCGGCCGCGAACGCCAGGATCAAGATCGATGCCGATGAATATTCGCATGACGTTTGCATCACACTGGTTGTGTGGTGATGGGCCTCTGGCCCGTCCAGACGGGGCGGAGCTCCGTCACCACACGTTAATACAAGATCCTCACAACAGCGCCCGGCGGATCATCTCCAACGCCTGCTGGGTTGCGAACTGGCGAATGCGCTTTCTATCGCCGGGGAAATTGCGTTCGACGACCTGCGTGCCTTCTTCCCCCGCAAGCGCGATATAGACCAGGCCCACCGGCCTCTGCTCGGTTCCACCGCTCGGCCCAGCGACGCCCGTGATTCCGACCCCGTAGCTCGCGACACAGCGCTTGCGGATGCCTTCCGCCATTGCCGAGGCGACTTCACGGCTCACCGCTCCGTGCTGGTCGATGAGCGTCTTAGGGACGTTCGCAAATTGCGTTTTCAGTGCGTTCGAGTACACCACGGCGCCGCCCAGAAAATAGCGTGAGCTGCCGCTGAGCGAAGTAATGCGCTCGGCCAGCAGGCCACCGGTGCAGGACTCGGCCACCGCCAGAGTCATGCTCCGCATCTGCAGCAGATAGCTGACGATCTGCTCGATGGTTTCACCTTTGCGAGAGAAAATGGCGTCGCCGAGTTCGTCTTCAATTTTCTCGGCCAGCTCTTCGACCTGCGCCTCGGCATCCGCTTGCGAATCTTTCCGGCAGCGCAGGTGAAGTTGAATCTCGCCTCCGCCCGCGAGGATCGTGGTTTCGACGTCGGCATAAGTTTTGTAGATCGGTGCCACGCGCGCGTCCACTTGCGACTCAGGCATCATCGCCATCTTGAGCGTGCGCATGGCAATGTGCTGTACAGGAATCCGGGTGCGCAGTCGCGGGATGCATTCCGCTTCAAACATCGCTTTCAATTCGTAAGGAGGGCCCGGGAGCAGCATCAACAGCCGTTCCTGGCCGTCATACTTTCCACCGACCCACTGGCCGGGCGCGGTGCCCAGCGGATTCGCCAACACCGTGGCACTGGTCAAAATGTCGGCCTGCTTGGCATTGTTGGCCGACATCTTCATGCCCCGCTTGGCGAAACGCTCTTCGAGCTTGGCGATGATCTCGGCATCACGTTGCAGTTTCAAACCCAGCGCATCAGCCACCGCTTCGCGCGTCAGGTCGTCTTCCGTCGGGCCGAGGCCGCCACTAAAAAGAATGATGTCCGAACGCCGCATGGCGAGTTTCGCCGCCGCGGTCAGTCCTTCGAGGTCGTCGCCCACAATGCACTTGAAGCGCACTTCAACGCCCAGTTCATTGAGCTTTTCGGTGAGGTAGAGCGAGTTGGTGTCCTGGCGATGGGGAGTAAGCAACTCAGACCCAACCGCGATGATCTCGGCGTTCACGGCTAAAAGTGTAAATGATAATGATAATGATGAAGATGGTTTTCCCCAGTGTTCCTCTGTGCTCCCTGTGGTAAGGAACTTGCGACGGCGTGCGAGCTTCACACGGCGAGCCTCATCCCGCCGGTTGCTGCTGCGTCATGCAGTGCAGCGCGCCGAATCCCCAGATCAGATCGCCGGAGTAGATCGGTACGATTTCACGTGCAGGAAAAATTTCCGCCAGAATGTTAAGCGCAATACGATCGTTCGGATCGTTGAAGACCGGCACCAGCACCGCGCCATTCGCGATATAAAAATTAGCGTAGCTGGCAGGCAACTGGCGCCCTTCGAACACGACAGGACGCGGCATGGGAATCTCAACAATCTCAAGTTTCTGCCCATCGGAAGTGCGCGCGTTTTTCAGACGTCCAAGGTCCGCGTGCAGGGCGGCGTAATTTTCGCTCCGCTCGTTCTGCTCGACCATCGTAACCACAGTATTCGGAGCGATGAATCGGGTGATGTCATCGACATGGCCGTGAGTGTCATCGCCAGCAATTCCGCTATCGAGCCAGATCACGGACTGCACCCCGAAATAGTCGGCGAAAAGCTGCTCATAGGCCGAACGGTCCATCGGCGGGTTGCGTTGTTGGGAGGTTGAGAGAAGACACTCCTCAGTCGTGAGCAGAGTGCCGCAACCGTTGACGTCAATCGATCCGCCTTCAAGTACAACGCGGTGCTTTTTACTTAAAGGCTGGACGACGCGGGCGCCAGCGGCCTTTGCCATGCGCTCTCCATTTTTCTCGTCGAGCTTGTAATTCGGATACTTGGCCCAGGCATTGAACTGAAAGTGCAGCGCCAGCAGACCGGAATCGGCATGATCATGATGATGGCCGGCAGGAGGCGTCAGGAAGATGCAGCCGGAGTCGCGAGTCCACACCCGATCGGTGTGCCAGCGGTGAAAGCGGACATTTTCGGAAAACGCCCCCGCCTTTTCAAGCACCGAACGCGCTCTCTTTTCCCAGCTCGCGTCATTGACGATCAGGTCCACCCGCTCATGCCGCGCCAGGTTGCGGACAATCTCGGCATAGACCCAAGGAATCGGCTCGAACTTTCCCGGCCAGTCATCGCGAAAATGCGGCCAGGCCAGCCATGTGGACTCGTGCGGCTCCCACTCGGCGGGCATGCGGTATCCCTGTGCGGAGGGAAGAAGTTTGGCGCGCGTGCCAGCAATTTGTCGCCGGGGCATTTTTCGTCCAGTCACTTTCCGTCTAACATACGGCTGGTGATGGGAGCGTAACTATCGATACGGCGGTCGCGCAGAAAAGGCCAGTTGCGGCGAATATCTTCCAGGTGATGCAAGTCGACTTCGCCAAGGAGAATTTCTTCCCTGTCGTGCGACGCTTCCGCGAGGACACGGCCGAAGGGATCGCAGAAAAACGACCCGCCCCAGAATTCGAGCCCTTTGCCGGGCACCGAATTGCCGCGGATATCGCCGGTCTCGAAGCCGACACGATTCACCACGCCGACATAAACGCCATTAGCGATCGCGTGCGCCCGCTGGATGGTGCGCCAGGCGTCGTGTTGCGCTTTGCCGAATTCAGCCTTCTCCGCCGGATGCCATCCGATAGCCGTCGGATAAAAAAGAATGCTGGCGCCCTGCAGAGCGGTGAGCCGCGCGCCTTCCGGATACCACTGGTCCCAGCAGACAAGCGTGCCGAGCTTTCCAGCGGAAGTGTCGAATGCCTTGAACCCGAGATCGCCCGGAGTGAAATAGAATTTTTCGTAGTAGAGCGGATCATCCGGAATGTGCATCTTGCGGTAAATACCGACGAGCCCCCCATCCAAATCGCCCTGCCCATCAAAGATCGCGGCCGTGTTGTGGTAGACCCCGGGCGCGCGCTTCTCAAATAGCGACGCGATCAGCACCACTTTATTCTTCCTAGCAGCGGCAGCGAGCTTTTCAGTGCCTGCGCCGGGGATCGGTTCCGCAAGATCGAACAGAGCCGCGTCCTCGCGCTGGCAGAAATACTGCGTCTGGAACAGTTCGGGCAGACAGACGACGTCGGCGCCCTTGCGTGCCGCCTCCGCAACGCGATCCAGCGCCTTGGCCAGATTGTCGGCCGGCTCGGGGCCGCACGACATCTGGATCAGCGCGACGGTGAATTTGTCTGGCACTTGTCTCTCCGTATGAGTGATCGCGCTCTAGGATATCAAAGTGTTTGCTGCGGATGGCGTCGGTGATGAATTAAGTCAAGGTCTTCACCACAGGGAACACAGAGGGCACAGGGAAAAGCTGATTTCCCCTGTGCCCTCTGTGCTCTCTGTGGTAAAGAACTGTGCCGGGAGTCAATACCAAGTCGCCGCAATTCGCTCGCTTCTAGTAAATTGTTTCTGCAATCAAAATTAGTCTTGATTCTGGAGGTTATTTCTTGAAGCCGAAAAGTGTCGCTAAACAGGGCCATCATAACGAAAGCCATCAGCAAGAAGGCGCGGGCATCGACCGCAAGTTGCACGACCCGGTGGCCGACCGCCTGATTCCCCTGGAGCCGCTCGATCTCGCCAAGATTCAATCCATTGACGACCTGGTGCGCGCGATGTCGAAGACGGCCTTTACCGGCCGCCAGCTCGGCGAAGCCGCCGACGTGCTTGAGGCCATGGCCCGCGATCAGGACTGCTTCGTCGTTATGACGCTCGCCGGCGCCATGACCGTGGCCAAGCAAGGCCTGGTGATTGCCGAGTTGATCGATCGCGGCATCGTGAATGCCATTGTGTCCACCGGAGCCCTCATGGCGCACGGCCTGGTCGAAGCGACCGGGCGCGCTCATTTCCGGCATAATCCCGACCTCAGCGACGAGGAACTCTACGAGGCCGGGTACAACCGCGTCTATGACACGCTCGAACCCGAACAGAACCTCGACGACGTGGAGCGCGTCATGGCGGCGGTATTCGGCGGCTGGGACTCGGATGAAGTAATGTGCTCGTACAAGTTGAACCGGGCGATTGGCGCACATCTGGCAAAGCGCGCAAAAGGCGAACGCGGCATCCTGAAATCCGCCTATGAAAGAAATGTTCCTGTCTTTGTCCCGGCGTTCTCCGATTCCGAATTAGGCCTCGATTATGCCTTGACCAATCGTGAGCGCGACAAGAAAGGGAAGGCACGCTTCCGCTTCGATCCGTTCGAAGATTTGGAGCACTTTGCCGCGACCCTGTTAAGTCAGAAGCGGCTGGGAATCTTCACCATCGGCGGAGGCGTTCCGCGCAACTGGTCACAGCAGTTCGGGCCGTTCATCGAATTGCGCCACCGCCGGGGCGGGGAAGACCTGCCGCTCAAGCGTTATCACTACGGACTGCGCATTTGTCCGGAACCCGTCTACTGGGGCGGGCTTTCGGGCAGTCCCTACAGCGAGGCGGTTTCGTGGGGAAAGTTTGTGCCTCCAGCCGAAGGCGGGAAGTTTGGCGAAGTATTTGTGGATGCGACAGTGGGACTGCCGCTGATCGTTGCGGCCGTACTGGAGAGGCTGCAGAAGAAGCCGGCAGTGAAGAAGACGATTGCACTTCCGTGAGCAGTCGGCAAGTCTTGATCTAGTCGGCGACTCCTTCGTTTCTCCGGACCCTGTGATCTTCTTACTCGCGTTCGAGAATTGGCTTTAGATCCCGTTTCCCGTGCAGAACGCGAATAACGTGGAGGGCACTATCGTCTAGAAGATAGTAAATTCGAATCGCCTCAAATCCGGCGACCGGCCATGAGCGTAGGTTATGAAGCTGCGGGTTGCCCAATTCATAACGAGCTCCGACCAGAGGATGTTGACGCAATGATTCTACGGTGTGCCGGAGGGCTTCCCTAAAACGATCCGCGACCTCCGGAACATGCTGATCTACGAGGTAATACCGAAACTGGCGAACAACATCGTCGGCGGCGGCCTGCCGAAAAAGAACCTTCACGAACGCAAGCCGGTCTTACGCTCGGCCAGCAAGGCGTCTGTCTGCTTGCCTACCGAACTCCAAAATTCAGTTTCCGTTAGCTCCTTTGACGCCAGTCCTTCCGAAAGCAGGGCGTCAAGTTCCGCGGGTGTTCCCGCAAAACCCGGTAGGGCACGCTGTTCGACGGCGGCCAAGGCTGCCTCCACAACCTCCTCAACCGACTGATAAGCACCGCGACTCATGACGGCCTGAACCCGCCGCTCTTGTTCTGGCGTGAGACTGATTTTCATGGCGGTCTTCCTCCCGTGTTCGCTTTCTTGCCGCAACACTTTAGCGTAAGAGAAAACCCGCTCCAAGACAACCGCAAACACTGGGTGTATTCAATCAAAAATCAACACGGCCGACGCGATCACCGTGGTCCACAACCCGCGCTTATCGCCCACCGCCGATTGGGTCACGTTGGCCGTGCGGACGATTTTGTTAGAGATGCGATAGATCTCTTTTTTCTCGTCCCACGATCGGTCGGAATCAAACTCCACGTTCAGCGTAGTGGCCAGCATTTCGGCGGCGAGTTCTTCGGCGTAATCTCCGGCGGCGTCCTCGGTCTCACCGAACGAGTGGTGCTCGCTCAGATATCCGTAGGTGTTGCGATCGGCAGGAATGGCGACGCCGATCGAAGAGGCCAGCAGCCGGTGCGGCTCATGGGTGGAGTTTTCGGCAACCACCGCGAACACTACTTCTCCGGGAGAAAGAAAGGTGAGTCCCTGCGAGCGCGGGACCAGCTTGCAATTGGGCGGAAAAATCGAAGAGACACGCACCAGATTTTGCGCCGCGATGCCGGCGTCGCGCAAAGCGAGTTCGAAAGAGGTGAGGCGTTCCCGATGTTTCCCGACACCTTTGGTGAAGAAGATTTTCTTGGGGACCATGTCCTTGCCCAATTCAGTTTCCTCCAGGAGATTTCGAATTGATGTGAGAAGGGCAAATCTAACACAGCGATTTGTGAAGATTGTATGAAAAAAACAGGAATGTCCCACTTTGCCCAAACGTCCGCCGGCTTGGCAGCTTGGGCAACGGTCGTTGGTCGAAGGTCGTTGGTCGTTCGCGAACAACGCCCGAGTTCCAAACCTAACGACGACCGACTAACGACCAACGACTGCTCCGCAGCACTCAAGCCGCGTGAGTATGAGCTCTACCCGCCACCAGCGGGATGATTGCCGGCTTCACCAAGTCGCGGAAGTCGGCAAATCGCATCCGCACCAGTTCGCGGTGCGAACCGGCGTTGAAGGCGATTTCCTTATCCTCGGCCAGAGTCTGATCCACGAAGACGTCCATTCCGTAGAGATTGCCGAAGGGTGGCATGGACCCGGTCTCGCAATCCGGGAAGCGACCGCGAAATTCGAGCTCGGTGGCCAGTTCTACTGAATCAGCCCCCAAATATTTCTTAAGACGGTACAGGTCCACCCGGAACGAAGCCGGCACCACCGCCATGGCCAGACGTCCATCGACCATGACCATAACAGTTTTCGCCAGCTCTTTTCCCGGCGTGTGGGTAAGGGCGGCAATCCCCTGGGCCGTGTAGGCCACCGAATGAGAGATCACCAGGTATTGAATGCGGTTGCGATCCAGGAATTCCCGAAGCATGGAAAGAGGCACAAACACCTCCCGTCCGACCGCGTGCGGGAATGCTTCTCAAGGGCCGAAGCATGCTCTGCGGGTCGGCGCCAACTCAATTATGCGCTCGCCGGAGGCCGGGGAGTTAGTGAAATTTCAGAGCGGGTTGACCCAAAACGGGAAAGCGCGGAGCGGGAATTGCGGGAGGCTCGGGAAGAATGTTCAGTTTTGGCCCGCGAAATGCCCTAAGCATGCGCCGTCAGAGAACGGCGAATCTTACGCGGCTTCCTTCGTAACCAAAGAGTGTGCGATTTCTCTGGACTGCGATCCCACGATCTTCATTTCCTGCCAGTCGTAGCGGAACTCCTTGCCGCAATCCAGGCAGGCGACGTAGGTGCCCGTGCGCCGCGCCTTCGGGTAGCGACTGGAACCAGCGCGCACCGTGATGGGAAAACTATAGCGAGCGTGCCGGCAGCCAAACAAGGCGTCCATCAACTTCGAAAACATCGGGTAACCTCCACAGAATTAAAAGCGACAACCGTGGCCCATCCCATTCGCCTGGCTAGTTAGGACGAGCTCTACATACTTAGATTCGAGCTCCACGGAAAAGGTTCTGCGCACTTATGACACAGCAGGTACTCCACATAGGTGCATCGGAATCAAATACTTGCACGCACCGCTCGAGAGACAAGGGAACAAAGAGGATGGAAGAACACGAGGACCAAAAGAAGACAAGAGAAGCAGGTTCGGCCTTCAACTGCTCGGCGGGTCGGCCTTCTTGTGCGCTGAACACTTGCTCATGATGGCCGACCGGAGCCGCGTGCGCAAATCGTCAGGCAACTCGTATAGTTCCGAGTCGCGGTAGATTTCGATCGTCTTGCGAGTGGTATCACAGACCACGTAGCAGTTGTGGCACCACGCCAGGTGCTCGTCGAGTTCGGACTTGGTCCGGGCGTCCAGCGCGCCATCGAGGTAATTGGTCAGCTCGTTTAGAAATTCAGAACACTTCACTGGTCGCCATCTCCACTCGCCTTTTTCTGAAAGAATCGGCTCAGCCGCTCGCGCAATTGCAGCCGCGCCCGCAGCAACCGCGACTTCACCGCCGGAATGCTCAACTCCAGCGCTTCGGCCGTCTCTTCCGTCGAGAGGCCTTCCACGTCACGGAGCACGAACACCGTCCGGAATCCCGACGGCAATCCCTGAATGGTGCGCGTCAGAATGTCCCGCAACTCCGCCTGGTTGTACATCTGTTCGGGATTGGGGCTCCAATCCGCAACCTCACGGGGCAGCGAGTCATCCTCAGTTTTTACTTCTTCGTCCAGAGAAACCGTGCGTTCCGGTTTTCTCCGGCGCAACTTCATCAGCGCTTCGTTAACCGCAATCCGCACCAGCCAGGTGTAAAACTTGGACTGTTCCTGGAACTTCGCCAGGTTCCCATACGCCTTGAGGAACGCTTCCTGAACCACGTCTTCAGCGTCCTCGCGATTCTGCGTAATGTGCTGTGCGATGCGGAAAACGTTGCGATCATAGCGCCGCACCAATTCTTCAAACGCTTGATCGTCGCCGCGCTTGGCCCGCCGGACCAGCTGCATTTCTTCGCTGACCGGTTGCTCTATGTTGGGTTGGATGGTACTCATTCGTAACTTGATGCAGTTTTTTCCGACAGCGCTACTGATGCCCCAATGCTATTGTACTTGGTGGCTGGGTTTTCCGCTGTGTCGTTTTGACGTTTTGACGCGCGCCGGAAACGGGTGCCCTACGTCCTGGGCTTTTCGAGATGTGAGAGCGATCATTGGCCCTTCCTGGCGATCGAGTGCCTCAGGTACCCAGAAGGGCAGGTACCAAGGTTTCCCGAGAACGCCCGCAAGCGGCCATATAATAAAAGGTTAGAAGGGCTTACGCCTTTCTTCCCCCCGGAGAGCTTTGCTAATTAGATTCGCCTCGGAGCACGAATGAAGGAGCACGGTTGGATTGAACCAATTGTGGAACGAGTGGTTGGCCAGGTTTTGGACAGCCATGCGGCCCAACTTCGTACCGAGATCGTCCGCCAGGTGATGGAAGAGATTGCCGCCCAACCTGCGGCGGCCAAGTCGACCACCGACAATGCAACTCCTGCGTCCGGTCTGGCAGATCTGGCGCGAGCCGTCGCCGAAATCCAGTTGGGCTCCTCGCAACGGGAGATTCTGCGCGCCCTGCTCGATACCACGGCCCGCTATGCCGCCCGAGTCGCGCTTTTTGTCGTAAAGGGAAGCCATGCCACCGGATGGCAAGCCCGCGGCTTCGCCAATAGCGACGGGGTAAAAGATTTCCAGCTCGATGGGAAAGCGCCCGCCGTAACTCACGCCATCGGCGACCGCGTGGTAGCGAGCGCACCGGTTGCCGACATGGACTCGCGCTTCCTGCGGGATTTTGGGAAGCCAGCTAACGGAGATGGCCGCATTCTCCCGTTGATTTTGAAAGACAAAGTTGCCGCGCTCGTCTATGCCGACGCCGGGACCGATGCGGCTGGTTTGCTCGATGCGGGCTCGCTCGAACTGCTCGTGCTTTCCACCAGCGCGTGGCTCGAGGTCAGCTCGCTCCGCAAACAAGCCCAGGCGAACGCCGACAGCCAGAGCGTCGCCTCGGCGCTCCCATCGCAGCCGCCAGTGCAGGCGGCGCCAGCTTTCAACGATCCTTTCGCCTCGCATGCTCCAGGCCACGCCAAGGCGGCAGCAGCGTCGGCTTCGGCGCCGGTGGCCAGCGCGGCAACTGAGGCTCCTGCGCTCGCCGAGCCGCTGCCTATCGGTCGTGCCCACGCGGAAACGATGCCCAAGGCAGCGCCCGATGCAACCCCGGAAGCCCCGGCTTCCTCCATGTCGCCCGAGGATCAAGACGTTCACCGCAAAGCCCAGCGCTTTGCCCGCCTCCTGGTCGACGAGGTTAAACTCTATAATCAAGCCAAGGTTGCGGAAGGCCGGAAGAATAAAGATCTCTATGATCGTCTGAAAGAGGCGATCGAAAAAAGCCGGGCCACGTACCAGAAACGTTACGGCAACACGGTAGCCGCTTCCGGCAATTACTTTCAAAATGAGATAGTACGAAGTCTCGCAGAAGACGATCTCTCCATCATGGGTGCCAACTTTCGGCAGTAGGTAGGGTTTGAGTGCGCCGTTTTGCAGTCGCGGTTTTCGCCGGAATTTTCTCCCTGCTCTGGCTCGGTTTCTCGCAGCCTGCAGTCGCCCAATCCCAGCCATCCATAGAGACGGCGCCAGCCCCGTCTGGCGTCACGAGCGCACCCGCTCAAGGCACGGAGTCGAAAAGCACGACGTCGACCCCAGCTCCAGCCAAGAGCGCGTCGGCTAAGAGCACGCCGGCCAAGAAAAGGACCGCCGCTTCCCCCAGCACACACAATGTCGCTACTAACAAGAAGCGCAAACCCATATCTCCGCGCGTGCGCCGCGTACGGCAGGCCTTTGTCGCCTCGGCCAGCCTTCGCCCCATGGCGCAGCAGTTGCTGCAGGATCGCACTCCCACCGCCTACGCCGGAGTCGAAGCCTACGCGCGCCGTCACGTCAAAGAGGATGCCGACGCCGGAGCACTAGCCTGGCTGGTCATCGGCTATGCCCGCGCCCTCGATCACGACTATACCAGGGCCATCGACCCCTTCAACCGCGCCAAAGCCGGCGCCAGCGAACTAGGAGACTACGTTGCCTACTACCTGGGCGACGCCTACCTGAAAACGTCACACAACGCCGAGGCGCTTTCCACGCTAGCCGATTTCAGCAAGAACTTTCCCGACTCACTTCTGATCCGCGATGCCCACCTCGTCTATGCCAGCGCGCTTCTCCAGGAAGGCCGCGCGCAGGAGGCAGTGGCTCAGTTGGAAAAAGACCGTGCTCCGGTGCGCAGCGACATTGAACTCGCCATCGGCCGCGCCTACGAAGCCGCCGGCGACAATGAGAAGGCGGCAAGCGCCTTCCGCAACATTTACTTTAACCTTCCCAACAGTTTCGAAGCCGATATTGCAGGAGTGGAATTACGCAAGCTGGGAATCTCCGGCTCCCTAGCCGAACGCCGTACGCGCGCCGATCTGCTGTTCAAGGCCAAGCGCTACAGTGACGCGGCTCATGATTATCACGATCTGATCGCGGAAGTCAGTCCAGCCGACCGCCCCGAACTGCAGTTGGCGCTGGCGGGAGCGCTGGAAAAAAACGGCGGCAGCAGTTCCAACGAAGCCCGCCACATTTTGACCACGATGGGCACGCAGAGTGGCGACGCCGAAGCCCAGCGTCTCTACCTGCTGAGTGAGTCTGCGCGTTCTAACAGCGATGAAGAGGCCGTGCAACACACCTTGGACGAACTACGGCAATTTGGTCCTTCGAGCCCGTGGCTCGAACAGGCGCTGCTTTCGGCCGGAAACATGTATCTGCTGAAGCGCGACTATGACCGCGCCATCGATTACTTCCGCGAGTTGCAGCAGCGCTTTCCGAATGGAGCGCACGCATCCTCCGCGCACTGGAAGGCCGCGTGGCTGACCTTCCGGCAAGGGAAAACCGATGTGGCGCGGCAAGAATTCGAACAGCAAATCACGCTCTATCCCGATTCCGCGGAAATTCCGAACGCCCTGTATTGGCGCGCCCGCCTCGCCGAAGAAGAAGGCAACACGGCAATGGCGCGGGCGTTTTATCAGAAACTCGCCGATCGTTTTCGCAACTACTATTATGCGGGGCTAGGCCGCCAGCGTTTGCAAGGCTTGCCGAGCGCGGGTGACGCATCGCCAAAAGAGGGCCCGGCAAAGGAAGCGTCGCTGAAGGAAGACCTGGTCCACTACGATCTTCTCGACCGCGTTGCTCCGCTTACCAACGCCAGAAAAATTGCCGCAAGCGATCCTCCCGATGACAACCTGCGCGTCGCACGGGCGCGTCTGCTCTCGAACGGAGCGCTAGCCGATGCGGCGGTGCGCGAGTTGCAAGCCGTCGCCAGCCAGGAAGATGGAACCTGGGCGCCACCCGAAATGGCACGCGTGTATCAGGACGGCGGCCGCTACGATCGCGGCATCGAGATCATGAAGCACACCACGCCGAACTATTTCGCCGTCGACATTCCCGACCTGCCGCGCCCTTACTGGGAAGCGCTTTTTCCCAAAGCCTATTGGACCGATCTGCGCAAATATTCGCAGCTCAACGGCCTCGATCCCTATCTGGTCGCGTCGCTAATTAGGCAGGAGTCTGAATTCAACGCACTGGCTCTCTCCCGCGCCAACGCTGTAGGGCTGATGCAGCTTCTGCCGAAAACAGGGAAAACCGTAGCCAAACAAGTCAAGCTCAAGGGCTACAGCGCGCCGCAGCTTTTCACGCCCGCCGTGAACATAGAACTCGGCACGCGCTACTTCAAAGACATGGTCGACAAGTACAACGGACAATTCGAATACGCGTTGGCCGCCTACAACGCCGGTACCGACCGTGTAGGCGACTGGCTGGGACAGGGTCACTACCGCGATCCGCAGGAGTTCGTCGAGTCCATCCCCTTCACCGAAACCCGCGAATACGTGCAAGCTATCTTGCGCAATGCGAGTGTGTACCGCCAGCTCTACGGAACGCCGTAGCGGACTCACCAACGGAGTGCAACCGGGCGCCAATCCCACTTCAGATGAGGCCCTTGCCGACGCGCATAAGGAAGTCCTCGGCATCAGCCCGCGCCTTCTGCATCATCTTCGGATTGTTGCCTTGTTCGAATTCCATTTCATGAAGCACGATCTCGACCGCAACCTTCGGTTTGTATCCGCCCTTGATGAGCTTCCGGGCACGATCTGAGAAAGAAGCGCTGGCCTCCCTTGCTTCCGGTTCCGCCGCAAAAACAGTGATTCCGGCCTCGCACTTGTGGTCGCGAAACTTCCCCGCGGCCAGGCGGTCGTAAGCACTCTTGGCCTCTTCTCCACCCAGCAGAGTGGGGACGGGGTATTTCCAGCGGCAATTCGAGCAGCCCCAGCCCTTGTCGTCGCCCCCGATCCAGATCATCGCCCGTTCCATATTGGCAACCCCAACCATGTTACCGCAAACGAAAACCGGGTTGCGGTTGACAATGGCGATACTCGCCAATACCCCTTTTTTAGGTAGCTCCATTACCGAGAAGCTGCAGTAGCCGGAACATTCCTTCCTCATCCCTTATCTCGTCGCCACGCCCGGGGATTCAAATGAGAAGAGGCTCCAGCACTCGCCATCGTGCTCCACCCGAACCACTTGGATCGCCTCACCGGTAAAGATGGAGATGGCATGCGCCCAAAAGTGGTGCGCCGAGACATTCGACTGCATCACGCGAACTTCCCACCGGCCCGGAAACCGCCTCCACACGTCATGCGCCATGCGAGTCCCAATTCCGCGCCTCCGATATGCACGTAGAACAAAAAACTCCGCCATATCCCAGACCGTCTTACTGCCAGAGACCTCCGACCCTCTCTTCACTAAAGCCAAGCCCGCCAATCTGCCTTCCACCCAGACAAGAAACGGATGTCGGCCGGGCTCACTCCAATAAAGCGGAAGGCACTTGTAGCCGAACCTTCCGTCCGCCCCTATCTGCAAATCGTGGAACTCGCTGAAATCGTGTGCGTACAGCTCAAGCAGATTAGCCAGGATCGATTCTTGCTCCGGCCTAGCGGGCGTAACTTCGATATACGCGGATGGCTTCTCTGTGGGTTCGATCATGGTAGGCGTAGGCCTGGACGAAAACGGATTCCAGAAGCATTGTAGCGGGCAGCGGAAAGCGGCAGGGAGTAGAAGCGGAAGTCTAGATTAAACATTTATGCTCGTAGATGAAAGTTTAATCTCTTCGAGGTCGAATCCTTCCCGAACGAAAGTGGCAACGCTCCCACAACAGGCGCAAGATTATGAAAACTCAGCATGTTTGTCTTGTTGGGGGGTAGGCCGCCATTTTTGGCATGGGGCGTGCTCTTACATTAGCGAACGTGGGGTCGAACCCAGGGGAAATAGAATTCAGGAGTATCCAGCGCTCAAGCGCACAGAAGGGACAACCACCATGCCAGTTCAGACCAAGTCGTTGATCAGCACCAGGCCAGCGGAAAAGAAAGACACAACCAAACCCGTCGAGACCGGGGCCATTGGCCAGTCGAAGACTCTCACCGCGAACGCGCTCCAAATGCGGTCCTTTAAGAAGACGGCCAAGAGGGCGGGCGCTCTCGCGGTTCACACCATGAAACGGAAGAAATAGCTGTTTAGGGAGGCTACGGGCTGGTCGTAGTCTCCGCCATTATTAAAGTCATCCGCAGTTCAGTTTGCAATGCGGCAACACAAAGAAAGGGTGGCAACCATGTCGATCCAGAAAAAGTCGTTGATCGGTAAACGGGTTGCTGTAAGGAAGGCGTTGATTGCAAGCCAGCCGGCCGAAGTCGCAGAAACCAGCCAGCTGAAGGCAAACTCGCTCACGGCGCAGTCCATGAAGAAAAAGAGGGCGTCCGCGTTCAACCTTACGGCATTCAAGAAAAAGTAAAGCGAAACACGATTCGGGGAATATGGATGAGGCTGCGACAAACCGCAGCCTCATCTCATTTGAGGAGTGATAATGGAAGCTCTGAAATCTCGGCTCGACCCTGATTCCAGCGCCCTCCAACAGCTCAGACAGATCTTAAAAGAGAGAGGCTATTGCGAAGCGGGAATCGCTCCCACGTTTGGCGATGTGGCGCTGCCACTTCCGGACGAATCGGCGCCACCAAACGAACTGAATGCCTTACTCCGCCTTTTCCATTTCAAGGAAACCGTTGCAACAGAGAGTGCTCGCAAGGCACTTCATCCGCTGGCCATCGAGGAACTGGCGGACGCTGACTTCATTCGCATGGACGGAGAAAATGTCCGCGCCAATGTGGTGATTCAGCCCTATCAGGATCTTTTTTTCGCAATCGATAAGCTCGATAATCAACCGGAGAACGCCCTGATGCAAATCTCGGGCTCTTCTCTAGCGGTCGCGCATCTCATGGTTCGCCGTCCCGCGCGCGCCAGTCTCGACCTGGGCACAGGGTGTGGTTTCCTGGCCGCCCTGCTGGCGCAACATAGCCAACACGTTTACGCCGTTGACCTCAACCCGACGGCAGTAAAGTTTGCCGATTTCAACTGCCGATGGAATGGACTCCGAAATGTCACCTGCCTCGAAGGTAGTCTCACTGCGCCCGTCCGCGACCAGCGATTCGACCTGATCGTGTGCAATCCGCCTTTTATGATCTGCCCCGTTCCGAGTGTCCTCTCAAGCCGAATCATGTTTAAACACTCAGGCCAGGAAGGCGATGAATTCTGCGTCAACCTGGCGCGGGAAGCCTCGCAGTTGCTAAACGAAGACGGCTACTTTCACATGATGTTTGAATGGTTCGAACTCGATGGGGAAGACTGGAGCGCCAAACTTACCAGATCTTTTTCGGGTATAGACTGCGATGTCTGGGGGATGCGGATGCTCTCTCAAGCCCCAGAAATGTACGTGAGAGAGTGGCTGGCGGAAGAAAAAGAGATGGAGTGGCTACCCGGCGAAAAGGAGAAGGAGATACAGAAGATTGACACGGAAGCGTTATACCGGGAAGGCGTCCGCTATTTCCAGGAGCGAAAGGTCAAGAGCATCGGCACCGGTATGCTCACCATGAGGCGCTGCAGCACTCGTCCCAATTTTCTGTGGTTTGATGAAGCGCCAGCGGATCAATCCGAACCCTACGGAGAGAGTGTCTCCGCGCTTTTCGACATTCGGACCCACCTTAACAACAAAAGCGATGCCCTCCTCTTGGAAGAAACACTCATGGTTTCGCCTGACGTCGGGATGATTCAGAAGGCGCAATTGGAGAACGGTCACTGGGAGGTTACCGAATCCGAGCTTAACCGTTACCGGGGACTGAAATATTGTTACACCGAGGCGAGCCCGCTGCTCCTGAGGTTAGTCGCTCTTATGGACGGGGCTCGTACCCTCCGGCAGCTGTTCGAACTTCTATCTCACGAAGAACATCTGGCGTCGCCCGATGTCATTGCCAAACATTTGCCGGAAATCCGGGAACTCATCTGGTATGGATTCCTCATACCCAAAACCTAGGCCGACTGTTGGCTGGGCGACTTGGTAAACACGATCTCAAATACCAGCAGCCCCGCTCCCACCACAATCGCGCTGTCCGCCACATTGAACGCCGGCCACTGGTGTGGCCCTATATAGAAGAGCAGAAAATCCACCACATGCCGGCTCACCAGGCGGTCCCAGAGATTGCCGACCGCGCCGCCCAGAATCAGCGCCAGCCCGATTCCCGTCGAGGTCAGGGTATGGCTGTTCTTCCATAGCAGCAGCGAGACGATGAGCAGCGCAATCACCGAAAACACAATCAGCAGCCCGACTTTCCATTCCGAGGGAGAATCCGCAAAAATGCCAAACGCAGCTCCCGGGTTTTCGGCGTGGATGATGCGAAAAAATCCAGGAATAACGGGAATGCTGTCGTGCAAGGAAAGCCGGTGCGCGATCGTCGATTTGGTGACGCGATCGAGAGCGACGACAAACAGCGCGATCAGAAAATGATATTTACGCATAAGGCAACTCTATAACCATCTCTCCAATTCATGAGATGTGTCGCTGGTGTACCACTCCCCAACTCTCATCACTGGCTCGCAGCGATAGCTCATCGCGTTTGCGGAAGCCGCCGTCACGCTCCCCCAATTTCTTTCAGCACGGCGCTGCAGCGCTCGCACACCGTCGGATAGTTCTTGTCCTCGCCCACGTGGGTTGAAAAATTCCAGCAGCGCTCGCACTTCAGTCCCGGAGCTTTGCCCACCTCGACCACAACTAGCGAGTCGCCGTTCCCCGATCCCTTTCTTATTTCGACATCCGACACGATAAAAAAGTAGCGCAAGTCGTTCTTGAAGCGCTCCAGCACTGAGAACACCGGATCAACCGCGGTCAAGGTAACCTGCGCCTGCAGATTGCCTCCGATCAGTTTCTGGTTGCGCGCCTCTTCCAGCGCCTTCAGCACCGCTTCGCGCACGCCCCGCACCGTCTTCCAGTCTTCCGCTTGTCGAGGATCGGCCGCGGCCGCAGCCTCGCTGGCACCCAAAATTTCCGCCGCCTCCGGAAACGTCGTCAGATGCACGCTCTCCAGTCTCCCCGCGACCGGCGGCAAATACTGCCAGACTTCCTCGCAAGTAAAACTCATGATCGGCGCCAGCAACCGCACCAGCGCTTCTCCAATGCGCCAGATAACCGTCTGCGCCGCTCGCCGCGACACCGATCGGCGCGCCGAAGTGTAGAGCCGGTCTTTCAACACGTCGAAATAGAAAGCGCTCAGTTCCACGCCGCAGAAATTATTGATGCGGTGATAGATCTTGTGAAACGCGAACTCTTCATACGAGCGCTGTACATCCGCCGACACTTCCACCGCCTGCCGCAGCATGTACTGATCCAGCGGCTGCAAGTCCTCGAACGCAACCGCATCCTTCACCGGATCAAATCCGTCGAGATTCCCAAGAATGAAGCGGAATGTATTACGAATGTCGCGATAGATTCCCGCAACCCGCTGCATGATCTGCGGAGAGCAAGCTACATCTTCACGGAAGTCGACCGAAGCGACCCACATGCGCACGATTTCGCCGCCCAGCGTATCCGCGATCTCGACTGGATCGACCGTATTGCCAAGATGTTTGTGCTGGGCGCGGCCCTGCTCGTCGAGCGTCCATCCGCTGGTCGCGACCATGCGATACGGAGCGCTGCCTTCATAGCCGATGGCGCAGAGCAGAGAAGAGTGGAACCATCCGCGGTGCTGGTCGCCGCCTTCCAGATAAAGATCGGCGGGCCATGGCAGATTAGGCTCGTGGCCAAGCACAGCGGCATGGCTCGATCCCGACTCGAACCACACGTCAAGAATGTCGGTTTCTTTTTTGAACTTGGTTTCCCCGCAATGCGCACACTTATGGCCGCCATTTTGGAAATCCGCAAGAATCGCGTCCGCCTCCGGCGTGTACCAGGCATCGGCGCCGTGCTGCGAGACGAACTGCACCACCTTGCGATTTATATGAGGGTAATTCACCGGCTTGCCGCAGTTGACGCACAGAAACACCGCGATCGGCACGCCCCACACCCGTTGCCGTGAGATGCACCAGTCCGGGCGTGTAGCGATCATGTTCGAGATGCGCTCTTCGCCCCACGCCGGATCCCACTTCACTTTCGCGATCTCGGCCAGCGTGCGGCTGCGCATGGTTTCGCCGCTCGTGTTTTCCCCCGTCGGCGACCGTTTCATGGGCGTGTCCATGCCGATGAACCACTGCTCGGTCGCCCGGAAAATCACCGGGTTGTGACAGCGCCAGCAATGCGGATACGAATGCTCCATCTTTTCGGAATGCATCAGCACGCCGCGCGCCTTCAACAGTTCAACGATAGGAGCATTGGCATCGAACACCCGCTTGCCCTCATACTCTGGCAGCCCGTTGCGCATGATGCCCGCTTTATCCACGTTGCAGGTTGGATCGATCTTGTATCGCTGGCCGGTGGCAAAGTCTTCGGCGCCGTGCGCGGGAGCCGTATGCACCACGCCCGTACCCTGGTCCATGGTGACGTAGTCGGCCAGCACGCCGACAACTTTGCGATCCAGAAACGGGTGCCGGAAGTCGGCATATTCCAGCTTGCGCCCAGGAAAGCGCGCGATCTCGCGCGCCGATTGCAGCCCCGTCTTCTCCTGCACCACGGCCGCAAGCCGCGCCCCGACTATGAAAACGTCGTCGCCGGTCTCAAGCGCCACATATTCTTCGTCCGGATGAAACGCGACCGCCATCGACGCTGGCAGCGTCCACGGGGTCGTGGTCCAGATAATGGTAGAAACTTTCTTGCCCCGCAGCGTCGAATCGAGCGAAGCCGGGTCGCCGGCAAACGCATACTTCACCCACACCGTCGGGCTGGTGTGATTCTCGTATTCGACTTCAGCTTCCGCCAATGCCGTTTCGTCAAACACGCACCAGTACACCGAACGCAATCCCTTGTAGACGAAGTCGTTTTCCAGAAATCGATAAAGAATGCCGAGCACCGCCGCTTCATACTGCGGCGTCATCGTCGAATAGGGCTGGTCGAACCGTCCGAACACGCCGATACGCTTGAACTGCGACCGCTGCAAATCCAGGAATTTTTCGGCGTACTTCCGGCATTCGCTGCGCACATCGACCGCAGCCATCTGCAGTTTCTTGCCGCCCAGCATCTGATCGACTTTAATTTCGATGGGCAGCCCGTGGCAGTCCCAGCCCGGAACGTACGGCGAATCGAACCCCGCCATGTTCTTCGACTTCACGATGAAGTCCTTCAGGCATTTATTCATCGCCGTGCCCAGATGGATGGGCCCGTTGGCGTACGGAGGTCCATCATGCAGCACGTAGGTTGGCGCGCCCTTACGCACTTCGCGAATACGGTCGTAGATCCGCTGCTCCTCCCACCGAGCCAGTATTTTGGGCTCATTCTGGGGCAGCCCCGCCTTCATGGGGAAGCCGGTCTTGGGCAAATTGATGGTGGATTTCAGGTCCGTCGGCACTCGCAAGGTTCTCCCAACTGATTGAATCTTTTCATTATATAGGGAGCGCGGAAGGACACGGCTAACGGAGACGCCGGACTCGCAACGAATTCAAAAAGTACCGTTTCTCCTTTGCAAAAAAAGTGTACAATTTTCCGTAGATTCGAAGCCTGCAAGCATCCAACTGACTGGGGAACTTTGGGCGGCGAGCTTCGTCTGTTTTGCAAGCGATCTTTGGGCATCGCTCGTGCATCTAAATCAGCGGTTCTCATGCCGTGAACTAGGGGTTAGCACTCGGGAAAATATGCCGGAACTTGAAACACAACCGGATCCGCAAACACTCGGTCCAGAGCCCGAGCTGCATCTTCTCCTGCAGAATGAGACTCTGGACGAGCCTATCTGGAGATCCCTGTTCCGCAACGTCGACGACTTCTTCTTCCCCAAAAAACTTCCTCCACTGGTCCTGACCTCGAAGCCGGTCCCGGTGCGCGACATCTGGGGCTTCTACAATTACAAGCGAGGCGGAGTCGCCGGCTCAACCATCATCCACGTGCTGGCCGTGGCCCTCATCATCGTTGCTACCTACCTGGGCCGGAAG
>DATFZT010000156.1:0-2458 GCA_035314185.1 Terriglobales bacterium | reverse complement strand
TTGAACACCAACTGCCCACCATATTCCAGCAATCTGACAGCTTTCATGCGAGCTCTCCTTAGAAGAGGATTACTGGCCGCCCCCGAGGGCTACCGGCCACGAGCGCGCGCTGTGCATCGGCGGTCTGCTCGGGTGCGTATTCCGCAACAACGCGCAGCTTTATCTCCCCAGCTGCGACCGTGTTGCGGAGCAGTTCGAGCCATTCGGTACGTTCGAGGACATCGGACACAAGCATCGGCTTGATCTTGATTCCCCGTTCGGCGGGCTTGTCTGCCCAGCCGCGAACCGGAATGTAGATGCCCCCGTCACGGATGGCGCCAAAGGACTTTTCCCCAAGGGCCGCCGTATCGAGCAACGCGTCGACGCCATTGGGCAGCTCCCGGCGGATCGCTTCGGCGAAGCCGGGTCCGCGCTCGACCACGATATCCGCGCCGTAGCCGCGAACCAGCTCGGCATCTGCTGGGTTGGCGTCGGCGATGACCTTTATTCCCTGCCGTTTCGCGGCCGCGATCGCGTATTGAGCCAGAAGCCCAGCGCCACCGCTCACTGCTAAGATCTGACCCTTCTTCAGAGCAGCAATTTCCAGCGCGTTGAGCGCAGTCAGCCCGGTCATCAACAGGATAGAAGCCTGCGCCAACGAAACACCCTCAGGCATCGGAACGACCGAGGCAGCAGGCACCACGATGTGCTGCGCCTGCGCGCCGCCTTCGGGGCGCACTGGATTGACTGCCGCTATCACCTTCTGGCCGGGATGTAGGCGCGATACGCCGGGCCCGACAGATTCGACAACTCCTGCGGCATCCATACCCGGCACGATATTTGAGGTCATATTGGGCCAGCCTGGATCGCGGAAAAGGATGTCGGCCGGATTGACCGCTGCCGCCTTCACCTCGATACGGACCTCACCGGCCGCAGGTGCCCGAACCGTGCGTTCCACGAATTGGATGACCCCGGGGCCGCCTAGTACTACTACGTTAAGTGCTAGGGCCCGTGTGGTCGCTTGATCTTTGCCTGGCAGTAGGCACATACCCCGGTCCATGTAATCAGCAGATATTGAATCTCACGGCGCGTCTGTGGCAGGGTCCACCCAGAAGTTTTTTTTTCGCCGAAGAGTTTCTAGAGTTAGGAACGCGTGCGCCATCATAACGAGGGTGGTGTGATGATGCCAGCCGATCCAGCTGCGTCCTTCGTAGTGATCCAGTCCAAGTTCTTCCTTCAGTTGCTGATAGTCCTGCTCGATCTTCCATCGACACTTCGCCAAACGCACCAACCGGCGAAGGGTATAGGTTTCTGGCAAGTCGCAGAAGAAGTATTTGATGGGTTCTTTCTCGGACTCGGGCCATTCCACCAGCAACCATAATTTTTTGTGTGGCGGTTCCCCGCGGACGAATCCATGCGATGGCTGTACCCGCATCGCCACGAAGCGCGACTCCAACCATCCCCTCGTGCCTTGCCGCCAGCGAACCACCTTCCACCCTTTTGCTTTCCGAGCCGCCTCTAGCACCGACATCGGACGCTGCTTGCCATAGTCGTGGCGCGTGGCCGGGGCACCTCGACCCGAGTGACGTGCTGGAACCGCCGCCGTCGGCGGCTCGATCCATACTCCCAAGCTCGAGGAGATTCCCACGATATAAGGAAGGCCGCGAGTTTCCAGCCCGTCGCGAAACTCGGTAGCATCTCCGTAGGCCGCATCGCTCAACACAATCTGATCGGCAAGGCCCCAGCCACGGACCTGATCAATAATGTCCAGACCCAATTGCCACTTCGTCTGGAAGTTCACCTCGGGGGGGATCCCCGCCTCCTCTCGCCGTTGCCGATCCTTCGCCCAACTCTCCGGCAGATAGAGGCGCCAACCCAGAATGGCGTGTCCTTGCTCGCCCACATGGTGCACGCTCACGGCAACTTGGCAGTTGCCGATTTTGCCCAACGTCCCGGAATATTGCCGCTCCACTCCCACCGAATGCTCCCCTTGCTTGGCAAAGCCGGTGTCGTCGATCACCCACGCCGAGTCCGGCTCTAATTCCGCCGTCATTCGTTTCCCCAGCAACTCCCATATCGGCCACCATTCCCACGGACTCTGACCCACCAACTGTTGCATCGCTTGCACATTTCCGTCGGGCACGCGCGCGGCCAGTGGCTCTATCGACTTTCGCTCGCCGTCCAACAGCAGCCCGCGAACATACACTTCACTCCAGTGCTTTCGTTCCCTGCGGCCCAGCGGCTCCAACAGATCCGCCAGAAACTGTTCCAAACGCCTTCGGCACTTCTCGACCTGGGCGTCGGTCATATTCGCGACGGTAGCACTCGCAAATTCTCATGTCAATAACTTAACGTAGTAGTACTAGAGCCTTGTACGTGACGGCCTTGCTGGTGAGCGGTCGATTCGATGACTGGTCTGACATTCGTCGTCTCCGTGTAAGCTTCCTAGCAAACTAATCGCCATGAGTAAACCACAAAT
>DATFZT010000155.1:0-15446 GCA_035314185.1 Terriglobales bacterium | reverse complement strand
TCCAGAGTTCCGAGCAGGTCGTAGATCTGGTCGTTTCGCGGCGCAAGATGGCGCGCTCGTTCCAGTCTTTGCGCCGCCAGGTCATAGTTTCGTTGGCGTAATGCCAGCACTCCCCAGTTGGCCCATCCCGCAGGTTCACCGGGCACGAGCTGAGTCACCTCCGAGAGCTTGCTCTCGGCGTGAACGTCATCGCCAACTTGAAGCGCTGCCAATCCGATGTAAAACGCGGAAACAACGTCGGCGTAAGCTCTAGATCCCTTCTCAGGCAGCTTGGGGCTGGAATGGCATCCGGAGAGTACCGCTGCAAGGCCTGCGAGAAGCAGAAACGACGCGACACGTTGAAAACTGCCTGATCGCCGGTCAGGCAGAGCGGAAGCGCAGCTGCAACAGCGGAACGATTGAACGCACATTAGAGGTTAGCCTCCATCAGAAGCATCGTTTGGGGAATCGCAGTGTTAATTGCGGCCGTTCGCATTGCCTGCAGTCTATGTGGCATTTGCAGCTCCAGCCTCTTTCGGTAATTGCGCGTTCCGGCGCCGCCTCGCGCGCGAAATACCGCGAAGCCATAAGAACGCAACCAGAAGAAAAGGTAAAAGATATAACAAAAGATCCCAACGACCGAACCCGGGTGGAGTCACTTCTACCTGTGCTGTCGCTTCGCCGCCGCCTTGCGAGCTCTGAACCACCAGGCGCACACGCCACAACTCCTGCCGATCGAAATCGGCCTGAGCGTTATATTGCACTTGGCCGCGCGATTTCACCCGCGAGGCCTCATAGAATGTCTCAGGAAGCCTGCCGGTTGCGGGCTGCACTCCGATCTTGATCTTCAGGTCATCTGGCACCGACCCTCCTGGCGACGGTTCCACGAAGACGTAAAATGCTCCGCTGCCCACATCAGGATGAGCCCAGAGAGCAACTATACAAGGCCCAACTTTCCGGTTCTCAATAATGGGAAACGGCGGCCCATTGTGTGCGCTGGCTTGCGAAGGCCATATCAGCAAGAGCACAGCCAGAAGCCCAACCGAAACTTCTCCCGCACCTCTATGACGATTCAGCATGCTCTCTATCCGTTCATAAGAGTGGCGCGCATCTCCATAGGCTGAAACATCAACCACAGGGACGCAAACCAAAGAATCAGGCAAACCGCCGCCCACGGAAGGAACGCCCGCAGCGGCCTATCCGGGGAGTCGTCTTCGGCCAGTCCGTAAGTCACCGCCAGGGAACCGGCAAATCCGAGCACCAGGAATCCGATCTCGATGACCTGCACAACGTTCGCGGGCAAGCCAGTTAAGGTCCAATGAGGTTCGCCCAGAAAGGGCCGGCCTAGACTCGCTATCGCGTTTTGAGTAACAGGTATCACCGTGTAGAGTCCCGTCAAGAAATGAAAGCAGTAGTGAGCCAACCACATTCCGAAGCCCAGAGGAACCAGGCCGTAGGTGTATCTCACGACCAGAGGCAATAGCGCGCGTGGACTGCGGGCCCATCTGCGCGTCAACCAAGCAGCTAGACCAAGCAGCAGAACCGGCTCCACAATCAGGAAAAACGTGAAGATCACGCCGAGCACCGGGGCTTCATGATTGACGTGGAGCATTCTTCCCAGCCAAGTCTCCACCGCGTAGACCGGACTCACCATGCCAAACGCATTCAGTAGCGCGCCAAACGTGAATACGATTGCCAGCGCCGCCAAGTCTTTACGGCGCGAGAAGTACCCAATTCCCGACCGGATCGAATCCACCATCAATTCGTTCGCCGGCAGCCGGCTCAAGATGCCAATGTTGTCGTGCGGGCAAGCATGAACGCAGTCCAAACAGAACGTGCAATCCATGTTGCCAATTTTTCGGGGTTGAAATAGCGCCAGTTCGCAGCCGCGGATCGTCACCAGATCCGAGACCGGCTCCCGCCTGCCGCGGATGCAGTCCTTGGTGCGGCAGCGCGTGCAAACATCCTGCTCGCGGACTTTCACTTCGAACGGAGAAAGCGCGGAAGCCACAAAGTTGAACTGTCCGATGGGGCAAACAAACTTGCAAAATGAAGCGTGTTTGAAAAACCCATCAACCACCAGCACGGAAAGAAAGTAGGCCACGATCAGCCAGGCCGTCCACCAAGGTGAAGACCACAGATCGAACAGTTCGTAAGTGAAGAGGATGAGGACGAAAAGACCAACTGAAAGCCACTTATTGCGCAACGGCCGAGGCCAGGTGAACCGGGGCCGACGGAAACGTCGCGCCAGTTGACGCACCAGCATGAAAGGGCAGGCCAGACAAAAAAAATTTCCCGCGCACAATAGGACCAGCACCAGCATGCCGCGAAAGTGAAGCCAGGTTAGTGTTGTCGCCAGATTCTTGGGCGCGAGCGTGGGCCCGAACAATCCGTGCAGGATCATTACCAGGCTGAGCACGAGCAGCGGGGCCTGGAGCACCGGGCGGGCATAGCGCCAGCGAAAAAAATGACCCAGGCCCGGCACTCGCATCAAATCAAACGGAAGCGAATCACTAGTTTCCAGGACCGGGATGGACGATGGATTCAACAGCTTGCCTAGTTGGGTCGGACGCCCTTCACGTCGATCTGTCGTTCTAATCTTTCCCCGCTGGGCAGCGTCACATGGAGGAGGATCACCCAATCACCTGCCATCTGAAACTGCACGTGAGCCTGGTAGCGGCCCGGCTCTGTTTCTTTCGCCTCTGCGAATAAGGCATTCATGCCCGCGTGCGACATGTCAGCCTCAATCGCTACGTGCGCTCCCGTGAGAGATCTGCCGGTGGCATCGGCCAACTTAAGAGTGACCGTAGCGGGGCCGACCCGCGCTGGTTGAGGTGAGATTTCGTGCTCAATCGCGACAAAAGGTGGGGCCTCCACCGGTTTGAAACAGCTCGCTATAAATAAGGTTCCCGCGCAGATGAACCCTGCGAGCCATCGAGCCAGCTCCTGTTTCCCAAAGCGGTCAGGCACTCTTTGAGCAGGCAGCTTTTGCTGAATCGTGGCGGCCCCATTCGCACGTGCAAGCCATGTTCCCTTGCTCACCCTCGGGCGGAAACATGTGGTAATACATTCCGACGACCATCGGGATAAACACGATCGAGTTGTAGAAGAGGTGTAGCTCAACCCGAGGGAAGACCAGCTGCAGGACGCTGCAGGGCACCGGCTTACCCCAGAAATTGTGATGAAACGTAGCCTGCCAGATCAGCAGAAAATGTTCAATGTGGTGCCAAAACTGGATCCAGAACGCCACCATCCACCAAGTGTGGGAAACGCCGGTGAATCCTTTCCGGAATATCCAAATGCCTACCAACATTACCAGTGCGTAGCCGTAGTGCAGGGTTTCGGACTTGATCAACCAGGGATACCACAAGCCCAGCAGTCCGTTCGCCTTCGGGCGGGGCCATCCCATGACATAGATTTGGTAGGCCTGGAATAGATGCTCTCCCCAATGCGCGAGCACGATCAACATGAAAATCTGCAGCCCACGTTCATGCCATCGCGTATTGAGCTTCTCGTAAAAGCCGGAGTTCGACCCTGAGGCAATATGAATGTTGGGAACCGCAGGATTCGAAACTGCCATAACCATCTTCCCCCAAAGCACAGGCTGACTTCAAAGTGTGATCACGATCACACCTTGTCCATCCCCGGTCAATAATGGAATTATATTAACCGACGACGCCAACCGGCGTCTCCCCGCAGTTGACCAGGTTGCACACGACAATCTGAATCTGGGACTCGGTTTTTCTTCTGCCCGATACAGCAGCCATGACAAGCACATCTGCTCGATCTGGGCCCTCATTTCCAGAGACCCTCGCCACCGACCATGGACGCGCAGAGGTCAAACTCCGTATTGACAATAGTCGTTATAACAGGTTATTTGTTTTGCATGAAGAAAGCGATTCTGGTGGGCAGTCAGCGACGGCGGGCCGTCTGTCCCGAGGAGGCGGCGTTCCTGGAACTGCTGCGCGCGACCGACATGCTGTCCCGCGGTCTGATCGCGGTTCTCAAGACCGAGGATCTCTCGGCGAACCCATACAATGTGCTCCGCATCCTGCGCGGGTCGCCCGAAGGGCTCCCCTGTAATGAGATCGCGAACCGCATGATCACTAAGGATCCCGACATTACGCGGTTGCTTGACCGCCTGGAAAAGCGCGGACTGACTTCACGTTGCAGGGAAAACAGGGATCGGCGAATGGTGATGGTCCGGATTACGCCGATGGGGCTCAAACTCCTGGCCCGCCTTGATGAACCGGTGCAGGCTGCCCATCGCCAACAACTAGGCCACCTCGGGCGGAAACGCCTGGGCACGTTGACCGAACTGCTGGGGGTCGTCATAGGTGGAAGGCTGGCGGCAGCCACGACGTTGAACCTCCACACATCGTCACCGAAGCCTGTGCCGAGTTTCCGTGGGGCTCGTACCCTAAGTTGAGGATGGATTAATGTCATTCGTTGAGAATCAACGTGCAAAGATTTATTGGGACGAACTGGGGCAGGGAACGCCCGTTCTGCTGATCATGGGCCTCGGCTATACGTCGGTCATGTGGCACCGCACACGCCCGGCGCTGTCGGAGCATTTCCGTACGATTGCGTTCGACAATCGAGGCGTGGGGCGGAGCGATGTTCCCCCCGGTCCTTACTCGATTGCGACCATGGCATCGGACGCCGCCGCGGTTCTGGATGCGGCCGGCATTGACCGCGCCCATGTGTTCGGGGTTTCGATGGGCGGAATGATTGCGCAAGAATTCGCGCTGCAATATCCGGCGAGGACGCGTTCGTTGATTCTGGGCTGCACCGCAGCCGGCGGGCCTTCGGCGGTGCGCGCGGAGAGCAAGGTGGCCGACGTGCTCATGGCCCGCGGCATGACGCCGGAGCAAGCGCGCGACGCCATCCTTCCCTACATCTACGATGCGGCCACTCCGCGCCAGAAGATCGACGAAGATATCAGGGTGCGCCAGCCCTGGCTTCCCACTCCGGCAGGCTACATAGCACAACTACTGGCGATCCTGGCATGGGAGAGCTACAGCCGAATCGCCCAGGTCACGGCGCCGACGCTGGTCATCCATGGAAAATCGGATGCCCTCGTGCCCCCCGGCAACGGCGAGCTGATCGCGAAGCGGATTCCGGGCGCAAGACTCGTTCTGCTCGAACACGCGAGTCACTTGTTTCTCACCGATCAGCCCGAAGAAGCAAACCGGCAAATACTCGAATTTCTTTTGTCAAATGCGAGCCCAGAGCCGGGTCCGCAAACAGCAAGGTCATGATCCACTTCACGCCCCCAGGCGAACCCGAACTGACATTCCCGGCAGGCATACATCATCATCAAAACAATTCATTTGATGAATTTCGCGAACGCGGATACGCTCGCGCGCATCGTGAAGATGCGGCGCTCTGAAAACGCACGAGCGTGGGGAGGCGTTCGTTTTCATTCCGCAGACGCAGCGGCCCAAAACTGTGAATACGCCGCAGGTCGGCAATCTGCCGAATATCAATTTGAAGTTCACGCAGGCTATCTACCGTTGATGTGCATGCCAGCCAGAGTCGAGACGAAGTATCATCTTCCGGTCAAATGGGGGACTTTATGAGGAGCACAAAGGGGCGGATACGCTCATGCGGATTCGGTTTTGCATGCCTGCTGGTGCTGTTGGCAATGCTGAGTTTCGCGCACGCTCAGGGCGTAGGCGCGGCTGCCAGCATAAAAGGGACTGTGACTGACGCCTCCGGCGGCGCTATGCCAAAGGCAGCTGTCGTCGCCGAAGATGCCGAGAAGGGCATCCGGCGCAGCACCACTACCGACAACGGTGGCGAGTATCGGTTCACGGGCCTGCCGCCGTCGACCTACAACGTGAGGGTAGAGCTCTCTGGTTTTCAAACCGAAATCCAAAAGGGCCTGGTTGTCTCGGTGGGACAGACGGCGATTCTCGATTTCCGCCTGAAGCTGGCCTCGAGAAAGGAGATCGTCGAAGTGTCGGCCGAGCCCCCCGTGATCGACACGGAACGATCAAGCCAAGCCGACACCATCACCCAAAACTATATCGTGGATCTCCCCATTGACCGCCGTGACTACCTGACCTTCACCTTGCTCGCGCCCGGTGTCTCTGATTCCACCCGGCTGGCAGGCGACCAGGATTTCAGAGTCAAGCAGACGCCGCAAAGCGGTCTGTCGTTCTATGGCAGCAACGGCCGAGGAAACAGCATAACGGTCGATGGTGGTGAGACCTCAGGTGATAGCGGTGGCGTGCGCCTGACCGTAAACCAGGACGCCGTACAGGAATTCCAAATCAACCGCAGCAACTACGCTGCGGACTTGGGGGCAGCCACCGGCGCTTCCATCAATATCGTGACCAAGTCCGGCACCAACAATGTGCACGGCAGCCTCTACGGCTTTTTCCGCGACGATGTCATGGACGCCCGCGACCCATTCGCTTTCAGCTCGGCCCTGGCGCCCGACCCGACCTACGCTAATTTCAACACTACTTCCACCGGCGCTCCGATCAAGAATTCGCTCAGCCGCCAGCAGTACGGCGGCAACATCGGCTTCCCCATCCGGAAAGACAAGACCTTCCTGTTTGCCTCCTTCGAAGGTCTGCGGCAGAACTCACAGAATTCCGTTCCCCTGCTGACGAATAGTTCGATCTTCGCCGGACCCTCCGCCGCCGCAACCACCAACCCCTTTGCGCCGAGCGATCCGAGGTATGCGCAACAGGCAGTTGTCACTGCGCTTGCGACTTCCTTGCAGCCGAGTGTCACCTGTTTCCCGGGTGTACCCCTCCCCCCGATTGATTGCGCCTTTGCTCTCCAGGGCGCTTTGGCCGTGACTCCAACTCTACCTCCACCTCTCACGCCGAATGACTTCCTGGTAAGCCAGTTTGAAAACCAGGGTGGAGTTTTTCCTTACGACTCGCACGAATACCTGGCGTCGGTCCGCTTCGATCACCACTTCAATGTGAACAACAACATTTCCGTGACCTACAGGTATGGACACGATCTGGAGAACTCGCCGGACGTCCAGTCCCTGACCGCTTTTTCGGCCGGAAGCTCCGACCACACCTACGATCATAATCTGCAAGCCGCCTGGTACCACCAGTTCAGCGCAACCGCCCAGAACGAGGCCCGGGTGCAGTGGAATTACGAAAGCTTCAACGTGATTCCTAACGTGCCCGGAGAGGTGGGGCTGCAGATTCCCGGTTTTATCAATAACCTGGGAACCAACATTTTCATACCCAACATCAGCATCCTGCGTCGCTACGAATTCGCCGACAATTTCACCGTGGTCCGCGGCCGCCACACCTTTAAGCTCGGCGTCGACGAGGTGCTCCGCGGCAATCACACCGAGTCGCACACTTTTTTCCCGGGTCGCTTTGTCTTCGGGTCGCTCCCCGGCTTTTTGATCAGCCCCTGCTTGGCTCCCACTCCCGCCTCTGGCCCGGATCCCTGCGCCGGAGGAACCATCCCAACCGGCGCCTCCATCAACTCCTTGCAATCGGCATCGTTCGGGTTGCCTCAGGTTTACCAGCAGGGCTTCGGAAATCCGGACTACCATAATTACACTCGTCCGCTGACCGGGATCTATGCCCAGGATTCCTGGAAGATAACCTCAAACTTCACTCTGAACTACGGTCTCCGCTACGAAATCGACTCGCAATTCTCCCCTTTGACGACTTATTACAAGGATTTTGCCCCCCGGGTTTCCTTCGCCTGGGATCCCTCCAAGGATCACAAGACCGTGATCCGCGGCGGATACGGAATCTTCTACGGACCGGTCGACGCCCAGATTCCTGACGTCGACTTGAGTCTGGGTGTTCTCAACGCCAATAAGACTACGGTTGAGAGCGGCACCGGACCCGCCCAGGTCGCAAACCTGATCAAGACTTGCGGCATCTCCCAATTCAGCTTCGTAATAGTCCCCGGTACCGGCGCGAGCCCGTGTAACCGGGAAATTTCCATTTACGTAGATCCGCTCGGTGGGATTCCGGGTTTATTACCAGGCGCGAACACTATTTTCACGACACTCTTTGGGCAAGGATTGATTCAGTGCACTAACCCAACCCCAGGCAATGCCGCCTGTATCACGCCGGCCGCTGTCGCCCCATTGGGCATCAATGTTACCAATAGCGGACCCATCGCTCCGCTGCAGGTGGCTTTTGTGAACCAGCCCGGCTATCGCCCTCCCATCGCGCAACAGGCTTCGTTTGGAATCGAGCGTGAGATCGGACCGGGGTTCTCAATTTCGCTGAGCGCTATTTATTCGCACACGCAGAGACTCCCGGTCGCCATCGATACCAATCTGCTGCCGGCTCCATTCAGCACAGTAACTCTGGCCAATGGCAAGAAGGTTTCCTATCGCAACTGGAATACGACGGCCGCGGGAGCCGACCCGCTGGGCGGCCTGGAGGGCCTGCCCTGTGATGACCCGGCGAATCAATGCTTTGTAAGTCCGCTGGTGGTGCAGAACAACCAATATACCTCTGCGGCATCCGCTCTTTACGAGGGCGGTATCGTGGAAGTCAAGAAGCAATTCCGTGAGCACTTTACTTTGTTCGGGAATTACACCTTCAGCAAAGGCTATGACACCTCCACCGATTTCAACTCCGACTACGGCCCCCAGGATCCCACCAACCTCGGCTTGGATCGCGGCCTTTCCGAGTTCGATCAGCGCCATAAGCTGGTGGTCGCCGGAGTGCTCGACAGCCCCTGGAAACAGAGTATCTTGTCGGGTTTCCAGTTCGCCCCGATTTTCGAGGCACACAGCGGACATCCTTTCAACTTGCTCGCCGGAGGAGAAGTGAACGGCGACAACCACACCACCAATGAACGCCCTATAGGAGCCCCGCGCGACACCGGTCTAGGCCCCGACTACATCAACTTCGACGCGCGCCTGAGCTGGCAGCACAAACTGGGCGAGAAGTCGAACATCCTATTCACGGCGGAAGGATTCAACATCGCGAACCGGACAAACTATGCCAGCGTGAACAACGAAGTAAGCCCTCTTTTTGGCTTTAACCAGGGTCTCCCGGGTGTCCCCGGTTCGGCGTTCACGACGTTCAACGTGCGTGGGATGAAACCGGGCACGGCTCTTCCGGGTGGCGGGACGGCTAGTTCCAGCACGCCGCTGGCCTTCACCTCCGCCTTCCCCAAGCGCGAGATCCAACTCGGCCTGCGCTTCACGTTCTGAGGCACGTCCTTCCCCGCGTCGAAACCGCGGCCATCTCCGGTTCACATCCCGGATGGCCGCGGACGCTGGCGGGCCGATGCTAGGAGCGGCGAACGTCAGGCGTGACACCGCGTGTGCACTTGGAATCCACGCTGCTGCAAGTTCAGGTAAATAAGGATGCCAACCCAGGAAACGATCTACGAAGTCGCGGATGGAGTCGCAACCATCACGCTGAATCGTCCGGACAAACTGAATGCCTGGACCGCCACCATGGAACAGGAAGTACGTTCCGCAGTGGAGGAAGCGGAGCGGGATGAGAACGCGCGGGTGATCGTGTTAACCGGGGCGGGCCGCGGATTTTGCGCCGGCGCGGACATGTCGCTGCTCAACACCGTCGCTACCCAGGGCCTGCCCAAAGACGTCGCCCAGAGAATTCAGTCCGGGGACGCCGCGCAGGAAGGGCAATTGCCGGACTTCCAGCGGAAGTATTCTTATTTCCTCGGGGTAGCGAAACCCGTGATCGCTGCCATCAACGGGCCAGCGGTCGGCCTGGGCTTCGTGATTCCACTCTACTGTGATCTGCGATGGGCAGCAGAGAATGCGCGCTTCAGCACGGTCTTCGCGCAGCGCGGACTCATCGCGGAATACGGCATCGCGTGGATGCTGCCCCGCATAGTGGGTCTGTCCGATGCCCTCGACTTGCTCTTCTCCGCCCGCACCATCACTGCCTCCGACGCGCTCGATCTGCGGCTGGTCAACCGCGTTTTTCCCCAGGATGGCGTCGGCTTCGGCGCTGCTGTTCACGATCAGGCCGCCAAGTTGGCCGCCAGCGTCAGCCCACGCTCCTTGGGCGTAATCAAGCGCCAGGTGTACACGGGGATGTTCCAGACTCTGGCGGAAGCCTTCGATCTTTCCGTTGTGGAGCTGGTGGCAAGCCTCCAGAGCGAGGACTTCAAAGAAGGAGTCGCGCACTTCCTGGAGAAACGCGCCCCCAAGTTCAGCGGCCGCTAATAAATCTACGTTGTCATCCTGAGCGGAGCAGAACGATTCGCGAAGCGGATCGTTCTGCGGAGTCGAAGGACCCCTACACCCTCGACGCTATTTGACCGCGTCAGGGCATTCTGGCCACAAATCTCGCCCGCCTCTATTGTCCCCGCGCACTCAGTGATCGGTTCGTTCATAATGTCGCGAACTAACAAGACAGCACACTGACGCATCCCGCCGGAATCGTCCATCCTCACCAGTGTAGAAAGCGTACCAGCAAGCCAGCCAGTGAGCCGCCGATGAACGGCCCAAAAAATGGCACGGGAGCGTAGCTCCAGTCCGAGCTCCCCTTTCCGGCAATTGGAAGCACGGCGTGGGCGAGGCGCGTGGGAAAGTCACGGGCGGGATTCATCCCATATCCGGTGGTTCCTCCCAGAGAAAGTCCGATACTCCAGACCAGGCATCCGAGCAGATAGGGAGCGGCAATTCCCACGAAGCTGGAGGACGCCAGCGTTCGCGAAAAAATCGCTCCCGCGACAAACACAAGAACAAAAGTGCAGATGATTTCGCTGAGCAAATTGGCAAACAGATTGCGAATCGCGGGCACTCCGCAAAAGCACATGCGTTTCATCAGGGGATCTTCGGTTTCCTTCCAGTGCGGTCCGAAGTGGGCCCAGACCAGTATCGACCCCACAAACGCTCCTGACATCTGCGCCAGCGAATAGGACACAACTTTGGAATAGCTGCCGCTGGCGACCGCGAGTCCAAGCGTGACCGCCGGGTTGATGTTGGCTTCTCTGCTGCCGCACGCGATGGCGACGAAGAGGGCGCACATCACCGCAAATGCCCATCCGGTGGTGATGACCATCCACCCCGAGCCCTGTGCCTTGGAGTGCTTGAGCAGGACGTTGGCGACGCAACCATTCCCCAACAGAATCAAAACCAGTGTTCCCATGAACTCGCCCAGCAATGGTGAAGTCATTCTTTAAATCCTTTCCCAAGCAGGAACATCAACGTAAAAGATCTCAATGGGGTGGCCCAGTTGTTACGGTCGTGTCGCAATGGGGTACCCCGCTTCAACTGAGAGCTGAAAGCTGAGAGCTGAGAGCTGCCTTCCGTCAGGCCGAGGCCGCGCCCCTGGGTTTATATTTCTGTAGTTCCAGCTTGGCGATCAAGGCGCGATGCACTTCGTCGGGCCCGTCCGCGATGCGCAGCGTGCGGATCGTGGCAAACAGTTCGGCCAGAGGAAAATCGCCGGAAACGCCGGCGCCTCCATGCATTTGAATCGCCTGGTCAATAATCTGCAGGGCAATGTTAGGCACCGCGACTTTGATCTGGGAGATCTCGCTGCGGGCGCCCTTAGCGCCGACCTCATCAAGCATCCAGGCAGCTTTGAGGGTAAGCAGCCGCGCCTGCTCCAGCATGATGCGGGCATTGGCAATGACATCGGCATTCGCCCCCAGTTCGGCCAGAGGCTTGCCGAAGGCTACCCGCCGCAGCGAGCGGCGGCACAGAAGTTCAAGCGCGCGTTCGGCCGCTCCCAGCGTGCGCATGCAGTGATGAATGCGACCGGGCCCCAGCCGGCCTTGCGCGATTTCGAAGCCGCGGCCCGGTCCGGCGATGATGTTGTCCAGCGGCACGCGAACATTCGTGAAGCTAACCTCGCCGTGACCGAAGGGCGAGTCATAGGATCCAAACACGGACAACATGCGCTCGATCTTGACGCCGGGAGTGTCGAGCGGCACCAGAACCATAGAATGACGCTGATACTTCGAGGCAGCCCGATCGGTGATGCCCATGAAGATGAGCAGCCGGCAATGCGGATGCCCAACTCCGGAACTCCACCATTTCAATCCGTTGAGGACGACCCGATCCCCCTCGATGAGCGCCGTAGCTTGCATGTTCGTAGCATCCGAAGAGGCCACGTCAGGCTCCGTCATGCAGAACGCGGAACGAATCTCGCCCGCCAGCAGCGGCGTAAGCCAACGCAGCTTTTGCTCCGCCGATCCATACTTCACCAACACTTCCATGTTGCCGGTGTCGGGCGCGTTGCAATTGAAAACCTCGGGAGCAATCGACGAGCGTCCGGTGATTTCCGCCAGGGGCGCGTATTCCACGTTGGAGAGGCCGGCGCCATACTCCCCGTCGGGGAGGAACAGGTTCCACAGCCCGCCCGCCCGCGCCTTGGCCTTCAAAGTTTCCATGACCGTAGGCTGCTTCCAGCCGCGCCAGTCGGGAAGGTTCTGCACTTGCGCGCAATACTCAGGCTCCGCCGGCAAGACGTGCTCTTGCATGAACGCCGTGAGGCGCTGGACATAGCTCTGGGCCCTGGGTGACGGAGAAAAGTCCATGGATATGGATTTTGATAAACGCCAGGCTCTAGGCGCTCACCCCCATAGGCACCCTAGCCTAGCGATTTCAACAGAATTCTCCTAATGAATCCTGTGAATCCTGTAATATATGCGGCGTGCATTTAAGTCAGGTCGACCTGAACCTGTTCGTGGTGCTGGAAGCCATCTATCGCGAGGGCAACCTCACTCGCGCAGGCCAGCAACTGAACCTCACCCAGCCCGCGATCAGCCATGCGCTGAAGAGACTGCGCGATCTCCTGCAGGACCCTCTGTTCGTCCGCCAGGGACCGCACATGGTACCGACGCCGTTCACGCGCAACATGATTGAGCAAGTTCGGCAGGCGCTGCAAATTCTGGAAGTCAACCTCAGCCAGAGTCGCAACTTCGTTCCCGAACACACGCGCCGGAACTTTCATATTTCACTGTGGGAATACGCCGAGGCGCTGATTCTCCCATCCCTGCTGCGACGCCTGACCGTTGCCGCCCCCGGAATGTCGATCACCACGTCGCGGGTCAAGCGCCGCGACCTGGAAACAGAACTGGCAAGTGGTTCGGTCGATCTGGCCATCGATATCCCCATGACGATGAGCGATCGCATTCGGCATAAGTGGCTCTTGAATGAACCATTCGTAGTCATCGCCCGTCGCGGTCACCCCGCAATCACCGACAAACTCGACCTGGATACTTACCTGGCGCAGCGCCATGTGCAGGTTTCTTCCCGGCGCCACGGTCCCAGCCTGGTTGACGTCGAACTTAGCCGGCGCGGGCTTCGCCGCCAGGTGTTTCTCCGCAGCCAGCACAATCACACGGCCTGCATGGTGGTGAGTGAAACGGACATGCTGCTCACCTTGCCGGAGCGCCACGCGCAATTACTGGACCCGGGCATGGTGAACACGGGCCTGAATCGGGCGTATCCCTTCCCGCTCCCAGCGCCCCGTCTCGAAGCCCACTTGTACTGGCACGAGAGTGTGGTGAATGATCCGGCAAACCGCTGGCTGCGCGAAGAAATCGAAAAGGTGTTGGCCGCGGCGCCCCGAGCGCCCCGCAAGGCCGCTAGTGAGCGGCGCCCGGCCCGGCTCGAAAGTGGAATCCCGCGCGACTCAGTCCGACTGCGTGGGTGAGTTCGTCATCAGAGATTCTTCTTGCTTGCGTTCGGATCGCTTTCAGCCGCGAATTTTTCCGGCATACAGCGCCATTCCCACCACGGCATCAATTCCCAGCGCGTCCAGACTGTCGATCTCCTGTTGTTCGGTGATACCGCCGGCGACCACCAAGTGTCGTTGCGTGGCGCGCCGGATGGCATGAACTGTCTCCATCGGAATTCCGCCCATCAAACCCTCCGTGTCGATGTGCGTATAGAGGAAGGTTTCGCAGAACGGTTCCAGTTCGCGAATCATGTCGAAGGCAGTAACCGCAGTCTGGGTGCGCCAGCCGTCAATCGCCACGTGGCCTCCGCGCGAGTCGAGAGCAAACATCAGCGCCGCCCTCGGAAGCTTGTCCGCCAACACACGAGCGTACTCCTGATCGATCCGGCCTTCGGTTAACAACGCAGACCCGATGATGACCTTGCGTGCACCCAGGTTCAGAAGTTCCTGCGCAGTTTTGAGATCGCGAATGCCGCCACCAACCTGGCAGTTCAGTTGGCCCACGATCTGCTTCACCAACGATCGGTTGTCACCAGCGCCGCGCGCCGCGTCGAGGTCAATGAGTTGGACGATGGGATATTTTGAAAAGCGCTCAATCCAGTAATCGAAGTTATCAAACTCCAGTTTCTTCTTTTCTCCTTGGACCAACTGCACGATCTTGCCACCCATAAGATCGATCGACGGAATCAGCATGGCCACCTCACCGGCAGGTTGGCGGCTTGCAGTTCGCGTTTCAATTGTCCAATATTTTCGAGACCGAAATGGAAGATGGAAGCGGCCAGAGCCGCGTCGGCGCGCCCGTCGCGGAACACGTCAATGAAGTGTTGCGCCGAACCGGCGCCGCCCGACGCGATTACAGGAATGGAAACCGCGTCGGCCACAAGCTGCGTCAACTCACAATCGAAACCAGCTTTGGTCCCATCCCGGTCCATCGAAGTCAGCATGATTTCTCCTGCACCACAAGCCGCGGCCTCGCGCGCCCACTGAATGGCGTCCCGGCCGGTAGGAGTGCGCCCTCCGGCAACAAAGACCTCAAAACTACTGGAACCTCCATTTACGCGTCGGGCATCGATGGCCACCACCACCGCCTGCGAGCCAAAACGCGCGGCGATTTTTCCGATCAGCGTCGGGTCCTTCACCGCGGCCGAGTTGATCGCAATCTTGTCCGCGCCGGCTTCGAACACGGCTGCGGCGTCGGCGAGTTCACGGATTCCTCCGCCGACGGTGAACGGAATAAACAGACAGCGAGCCGTGCGGCGGACGACGTCGAGCATCGTCTGGCGTTTGCCGCTGGTGGCGGTGATATCGAGCAGAACGATTTCGTCCGCGCCGTCGCGGGCGTGAGCAGTGGCACATTCCACCGGGTCGCCCGCGTCGCGCAGATTCACGAACTGCACGCCTTTCACAACCCGGCCGCCGTCCATATCAAGACAGGCGATGATGCGCTTGGTCAGCACTTATCGATCCTCGATTCGACCACATTTGCTGGTGGAGCGCCGGGCGTCCCCGCCCGGCCGGACGGACCAGACGAGCGTCACTCCACCCCACGACAGAAATTTTCAAGAATTTGCAGTCCTACGTTCCACGATTTTTCCGGATGGAACTGCACCCCGAAAATATTTCCTTGTTCGACGACGGCGGAAAACTGCGTTCCATATTCGGTCGCTGCCGTGGTGGCGGCAACCACGGGCGCTTGAAAGGAATGGGTGTAATAGACAAAGGATTCGGGTGCGACGTTACGCAGCAACCGCGAGTCCTGGCGCACCGCCAGCGAGTTCCATCCTACGTGCGGCGATTTCACCGAAGACGGAAACTGTCGGCATCTTCCAGCAAAAA
>DATFZT010000154.1:0-7410 GCA_035314185.1 Terriglobales bacterium | reverse complement strand
GGGTGGGCACGCAGTATACAAGCTCGCGCCGAAAGACTTGGCCGACTTCCACAAGCACTTCGTAAAAGACTACGGCGTAAGAATCGTAGGCGGATGTTGCGGCACCGGTCCCGAGCATCTGAAAGCGGTTGTCGATGCGGTGACGGGCGTAGAGCCGGCAGAGCGCGACGTAAAGCCTGTAGGCGCAGCCTCCAGCGCCTACACATCGGTCCCGCTCGATCTGGAGCCCAAGCCCCTGATCGTAGCGGAAGAGATGAACACCACCACGCGGGTCGAACACTTCCGCAAGCTGGTGCAGGCCAAGAAATACGATGACATTCTGACGCTGGCAAAAAAACTGGCCAACGAAGGCTCGCACATGCTCGACCTGTGCTGCGCCATCGTGGGCGAAGACGAGAAGGGCTACATCTCCGCCATCCTGGAAAAAATCGCAACCCGAGTGCCCGCGCCGATCCTGATCGACAGCACCGAAGCCGACGTGGTGGAAGAGGCGCTGAAGCGCATCCCCGGCAAGGCCATCATCAATTCGATCAACCTCGAAGACGGCGAGAAGCGCACCTCGAAAGTACTGCCGATGGCCAAGCGCTACGGCGCGGGAGTAATCGCGCTGACCATCGATGAAGAAGGCATGGCGCTGACCGCCGATAAAAAAGTTGCGATCGCGCATCGCATCTTCGACTTGGCGACACAAAAATACGGCATCCGCCCGGTGGATCTGATCTTCGACACGCTGACCCTCCCCATTTCGACGGGTCAGGAAGAATACCGTTCCGCCGGCATGGAGACGCTGAAGGCAGTGAAGCGCATCCGCGAGGAACTGCCGGAAGTGAAGACCGTCCTAGGCGTGAGCAACATCAGCTTCGGCCTCGACGCCTATCCGCGCCGCGTTCTGAACTCGGTTTTTCTGCATGAAGCGGTAGAAAATGGACTCGACGTAGCCATCGTCAACTACACCAAGATTTATCCGTTGTACAAAATTCCGGCTGAAGAAGTAGAACTCGCCCGCAAGCTGATTTACCAGGATCGTTCCAACGGCGATCCGCTGCAGGTCTACATGCAGCATTTCACCGGCATGAAAGGCAAGGCGCAAGCGCAGACCACTGCGCACATCGATACCCTCTCGATCGAGGACAAGCTGAAGTACGCGATCATCAACGGCGAAAAATCGGTGGGCGAGGGAAAAACCAAGCGCAGCCTGGAAGAATTGCTGGATGAAGCGTTAGTCCCATACACGCCGCTGGACCTGATCAACACGGTTCTGCTCGACGGCATGAAGACGGTAGGCGACCTCTTCGGAGCCCGCAAGATGCAGTTGCCGTCGGTGCTCGATTCCGCGGGAGTAATGAAGGCAGCGGTCGCCTATCTGGAGCCGAAGATGGAAAAGAAAACCGGCTCGCAGCAAAAGGGCACCATCGTGCTGGCCACGGTGAAGGGCGATGTGCACGACATAGGGAAGAACCTGGTCGACATCATCTTGTCCAACAATGGCTACAAGGTCGTGAACCTGGGCATCAAGCAGGCGGGCGACGTGATCATTCGTTCCGCGCAGGAGCACAGCGCCGATGCCATCGGCCTGAGCGGCCTGCTGGTCAAGTCGACGCTGGAGATGAAGTACGTGATCCAGGAACTGGAACGCCAGAAGCTGCAATATCCGGTGATCTGCGGAGGCGCGGCTCTAACTCGCAAGTATGTAGAAGACGATCTGCGGCGCGAGTATTCGAATGCTGTTTTCTACGGAGAAGATGCCTTCGCCGGCCTGCACGTAATGGAGGATCTGGCGTCAGAAGACGGCAAGCGCGAAGCACGTCTGCAGGACGGCCGAACCGTAAAAGAATACGCAAAAGCCGCAGCCGTAGATGAAGAGATCGGCCCGGTATTCTCCGAGCGCAGCGCGGTGGTGACCGATGCGCCGAATATTCCCGCGCCTCCGTTCTGGGGACTGCGCGTGGTTAAGGATTACAACCTGCGGGAGATTTTCAATTACATCAACGATACCGCCCTCTTCAAGAATCAATGGCAGTTGAAGACGGCGTCGCAGGAGGATTACGCGCGCCTGGTGGAGGAGAAGTACCGTCCGATCAAAAAGAAGCTGGAAGAAGATGTGATCGCGGCGGGCAGGTTCGAGCCGAAAGTGGTCTACGGATATTTTCCGGCGCAGGGCGATGGCAACGATGTAGTGGTGTACGAACCCAAAAGCGATAGCCACAGAGAGCACGGGGGAACACAGGGGAAAGAGATTCTTCGATTTACCTTCCCCCGCCAGAAAGAAGGCCGCCGCCTCTGCATCTCCGACTTCTTCGCCGCCCCATCATCCGGCAAAATGGATGTCCTAGGTCTGTCGTTAGTGACCATCGGCCCGAAGGCGTCGGTCGAGACGCAACGTCTCTTCGAAGGCGGAGAATACACGCGCTACCTCTATCTCCACGGCCTAAGCGTGGAGACGGCCGAGGCCCTGGCCGAATTCCTTCATAAGAAGATGCGCGAAGAGTTAGGCATAGCCACCGAGGACTCCCCGCACACGCGCGATCTCTTCCACCAGAAGTATCGCGGCTCGCGCTATTCCTTCGGCTATCCGGCCTGTCCGAATCTCGAGGATCAGACCAAGCTCTTCACCCTGCTAAAGCCGGAAGAGAACGTAGGCGTGCGCCTGACCTCGGGCTTCTTACTGGAGCCGGAGCAGAGCACGTCGGCGATCGTGGTGCATCATCCGGCGGCCAAGTATTTTGTGGTGTAGCAGGCTGCGGAAAAACTCGATGTGGCACTTGATTTTTTGGGCGGCGCAGCCGCGCACCGCTGCAATCACATTCGGTTTTGGGTGGCGCAGCGGTTTACCAGGGTTGTACTTGCCTTTGGGTGGCGCAGCGGTTTACCGCTGCGGCTCACGCACCCAATCCCAACGGCTTCAGCCGCTGAGGGACTGCGGCGCAGAAGGAGTGAGCCTCTCGTATGCATTACCTTTTGTTCTACGAAGTCAGTGAAGACTACGTTTCCCGGCGCGCGGAGTTTCGCGATGCCCACCTCGAAAAGGCCTGGAAGGCAAGCGAGCGCGGCGAACTGGTATTGGGCGGCGCGTTGTCGAATCCGGTCGACGGTGCTGTGTTGCTGTTCAAGGGCGACTCGCCCGAGGTCGCGGAAGAGTTTGCCCGAGCCGATCCCTATGTGATCAGCGGTGCCGTGAAGCGATGGCATGTGCGGGAATGGAAGACGGTTGCGGGAGAAGACTCCGCGACGCCCATCCGGCCGAATGCGCCCGCCGCCAAGACAGCAGGCAGCGTGTCTTCGAACCCAGTGAAGGATAAAGATAGGGATAAAGATAGAGATAAAGATAACGCCAACGCCATGATCCTGCGCACGTGGCGCGCCCGCGCAACCGTCGAGAAATCCTCCGAATACATTGAGCACGCCACAAAACGGGTCTTCCCGGCACTCGGTGAGATCAAAGGATATCGCGGAGCATACCTGCTCCAACGCGCGGTTGACGGCGCGATTGAATTTGTCGTGCTAACGTTGTGGGAGTCGATGGAGGCAGTCCGCAGGTTCGCCGGTGTGAAGCCGGAGAATGCCGTGGTGGAACCGGAAGCGCGCGCGGTCCTGACCGCCTTCGATGAGTCAGTAACGCACTTCGAGATCGTTCATCGCACGAACGGAGCGGCCAAGTGAGGCCGGGCCCCACTCATCGCGCACTTTGCGATGAGTGGGATTCCGCCGGCCCCCCGCCCTTTTTGCAGCGCAGACATCTAAACCGCACCAACGCGATAATGGAAATTTGATGGGGGAGTGGGAAGTGTGCCCGGGTGCCGGGAGTACCTCAACCCGCCCGCGCGCCGCGCGATTTCGCGCGCACGGGCCGCGTTTCTTCGCCGGCGCCTAGCGCCGCACGCACCATATACCCCGACCGCGTCATGCCTGCCGCTTCGGCTAGCGCATCGATTCTTTGAATCTGGCTTTCCCGCGCCGTGATGTTAACCCGCACCGTTGCATCGGGCGTGTCCACTCTCACCATGAATGCAATGGCGCCGTGCTTGGCCGCGTCCTCCGCAATATGGTCGAGCTTCGATGGCTCCGGCACTTTGTCTCCGTCTTCGATCATGCCCTGGATATGGAACGCCAGCGCCTCCGCCGCCATTCGGCTCGCTTCATCGAGGTTCTTTCCGGCCGTAATGCAGCCCGGAAAGTCAGGAAAACTCACGCCGTAATCCGAATCCCGGTCCTTATGAAGATAGGCTATATATTCCATGACTTCGCTCCTTTGCCGCTCTGCTCGACGGGATCACTCCGGTCTGATTCACCTCAGTTTGATCCCTGCCTGTTTCTCAATGCTTCTAAGAGTGCCGATCGGTATGTCCCGTTCGGGTGGGGCACCGTCACCCTCCCCTTTTTTACCGGATGTTTGAATTGCTTGTGGCTCCCTACCTGATTCACCTCGTACCAGCCGTCTTTCTGCAGGTGCTTGATGACGTCCCGGCTGTGCATGTTTCGCGGGCTCTTTTAGAGGAAAATAGTACACATTTTATACACACTAGTCAACACGAGAAAACACATTCATACACACTGAATGGCTCCCACTCTTGCTTGGCGTCAGAAAGCCTCAGGGCAGGATATACACAACAATCTCTTCGCCCACGGGGGGCGTGGGGAACGGGCCGTCCGCCCACGGTGTAGGTCCAACCTGTGAGACTCCGTTGATCTCAATTTTCGGCGCCAGAGAACCGCCGGCTCTCACCTGCACCGCCGCCACGCCGATGTCCGCCTGCGACTCCAGAAACACGTTCGTGAACTTGTAGCCCGGAGTGTTGGACGCGGTGACGACGATGCCGTATTGCACTCCCTCGATATCGATGCCGCTTCCCGTGCCATATCCGCAAGTGGGGTTTTGCGTCGTGTCGGACGAGTCGGTCAGCAATATGCCGGTGAAACGGGAGTACACGAAGAAATCGCTCACTTCGAGGCTGTCCATGCGGCCCACCACCAGCGCCGTCCCGTTGTTCAATACCCAGGTGTCGATCGGCTGAGGAAATTGCTGGTTTCCCATGATGTCCCAGAAAACGGAGTGGACAAGATGGCGCAACGTGACATGGTCGTAAGCATGGTCGATGTTGATGCCCGTATTAAAGGCCCCGATGAACAGATCCTGGGCCATCACTCGTCCGGACTCGATGTCCAGGAAGTTGTAAGCGTTGGTCACCGTGGAGCGGGCGACCTTCGTGCCGGGAGCGTTCGCCAGAATCGTGTAGGGATAGGGATTGGGAAGGGCAGCGTTGGTAGCTACCTGGTTGGGGTAATGAAACAGCAGGTCGGTGACTCCAGCCCCGATGCCTTGCAAGGTTATGAAGGGGCCGCTGGTGCTGGTGATCAGGAGCGTGGCGGCGACCGCGGTTGAGGCCGGATTGATTCCCGGCACATCGAAGGGTCCCTCGGTGGGACCGCACAGGACCACCCCGGCCGGAACAACCAGCGTGCCGGCGGTGAAGTAGCGGGCCACACTGAGGACAACGGAGCCGCCGCCGGCCGCGCTGGCGGCGTTGATCGCGCTTTGAATGGCTGTGGTGTCGTCCGTATGACCATCGCCCTTTGCCCCGAACGAAGTCACTGGAAATTCGCCGGCCACGGCGGTAACGCTGAGCGAGCCCATCAGGGAAGCCGAAGCCGCATCGGTCGCGGTAATGGTTTGAAAGCCGGCGGTTGTCAGTGTGGCGGAGAAGGTCTGGGTTCCATTCGGCAGCGTCGAGTTGGAAGGAAGCACAGCAGCAGGATCGCTACTTGTGAAGTGGACCATCCCGGCATAACCGGTCACCACATTGTTCTCGGAGTCGAGAGCACTCACGGTGAAGGTGAAGGCAAACCCGGCGCCGCTGCTGGTCGGACCGCTGACCGAGAAATGTGTCGCGGCGGGGGGACCTCCGCCGGAGGTGTTACCGTTCCCACCGCCTCCACAACCACCGAGGAGGCCCAAACTCAAAGCCAGGAACAGCAACTGCGAAACGTTCCTCATTTCGTTTCCTCCGGCCATCAGCGGCCGTTCGCGCAGGAAGCTTCAGGGCAGGATATTTACGATGACCTCTTCGCCTATGGGGGGCGTGGGGTATGCCCCGAGGGCCCAAACTCCTCGCTGCGTAGTTCCATTGATCTCGATTTTCGGCGTCATCGAACCGCCGGTTTTCACCTGCACCGCCGCCTGGCCGAGCCCCGGCGCCGCCCCTATGTCCACATTGGTAAATTTGAATCCCGGAGAATTGGTCGCGGTGACGACGATGCCGTACTGCACGGTATCCAGATCGACGTCGCTTCCCGCGCCATATCCACAGAGAGCACCAGCTTGCGACGTGTCGGTCGAATCGGTCAGCAGGATGCCGGTGAAACGTGAGAACACGAAGAAGTCATGGATCTCGAGGCTGTCCATGCGCATCACCACCAGGCCGGTCCCGTGGCTCAACACCCAGGTGTCGATCGGGCGCGGATACTGCACGTTCTCCAACACGTCCCAGAAAACTTGATTGAAAAGATTGCGCAGCGTGACCCGGTCCGCTGTGTGATCGATGTGCACTCCCGTATTGAAAGCACCGATGAACAGATCCTGGGCCATGGTGCGGCCGACCTCGATATCCAGGAAGTTGTAGGCATTGGTCACGGTGGAGCGGGCGACTTTCGTGCCAGGAGCGGTCACCAGAATCGTGTAGGGATAGGGAGTGGGCATGGAAGCGCTGGTGGGCACTTGGTTGGGGTAATGAAACAGCAGATCGGTGACTCCGGCCCCGATGCCTTGCAAGGTTATGAAGGGGCCGTTGGTGCTGGTGATCAGTAGCGTGGGGGCGATCGTGGTTACCGCCGGATTGAATCCCGCGACATCGAAGGGACCTTCGATTACTCCGCACAGAACCACACCCGTCGGCACAACGAATGTGCCGGTGATGAAATAACGGGCCACGCCGAACACGACCGACCCGCCACCGGCGGAACTGGCGGCGCTGATTGCGCTTTGGATGGCCGCTGTGTCGTCGGTATGACCATCGCCCTTGGCTCCGAACGAATTCACCGATGCGCCAATACACACGGCTCGCGCCACGGTCGCGGAGCCTGCGCAGAGAGTCCAAAGCAAAACGATTGCGAGCGTCGTCTTCACGGTCATCCTCCTCAGCCAAACGAGCAGCACCCGCGGACGAAGGGATTCTACTTCTTGCCGCTGGGGTCGTCGGCCGGATTGATGTAATTGAACTTCACCGGCGACATGCCGTGGATCTGGATCACCGTTTCGCCTGAGGCCATGGCGTAGTGATGCATGCTCGGATCCAGATAAGCGAAACTGCCCGCCGCGAAGCTCATCATTTTGGTGGCGTCGAATTGATCGCCCATTCCAACTTTCAATGTGCCGGAGAGCACCGTCACGTTCTCCCGGTTGGGATGGGTGTGGGG
>DATFZT010000153.1:0-20608 GCA_035314185.1 Terriglobales bacterium | reverse complement strand
ACCAACTCTCATGGTTCTTTACCGGCTGGCCTGCATGTGGGCGCAGCGGATTCCAGCGCGGGCTCAGGCTCGAATGACGCCCGCGAGATGGCGAGCCTTTCGTCATCGGGAGCGACGCCGGGGGCGCGCGTTGCATCCGCGGTTCCCGACGATAAAATCACCGAGGTCGACCGCAAGGTTTTTGGCGGCAAGCGCGTCTATGGAAGGACGCTGAACATGCCGAATTTGAATTCCTCGACGGGGAGCTGGGTAATAAAGTTTGCGGAACTCGACGGGGGGCGGAGAGAAGGGGAACTGTTGGAGCCGGTGGCCACGGAAAAATCGGACCCCGGCTATCCGCTGGAATTGATTCGCGCCAACGTGCACGGCATGGTCACGCTCTATGCGGTCATTCAGGCGGATGGAAAGGTCGGTGACATTCGCGTCCTCAACAGCCCGGACGAACGGCTGGACTCCTATGCGGCGAAAGCCCTGGCTCGTTGGAAATTCTTGCCCGCGGAAAGAGCGGGGAAACCAGTAGCCCTAGAAGCCGTGGTGGTGATTCCGTTTCGGGTTCGGCGCAGTTTCTGAAGCAGCCGCTCAGATTGTCGTCTTGCCTATGGCGCAGATGGCAAACCCTGCGCATCCCATACATTCTGAGCGGCTCCGGTTGCAAGTCTTCGGCCGCCGGTTACTAGAAAAGCGGCTTGAGCGCTCCGAAGACGTGACTCACGTTGGTCGAATTGCTAGTGTGGCAAGTGAGGCAATTCGAACCCCCATGTCCCGGTCCCAGAGCGTTGTCTATGCCCTGCTGGTACGTTTCCATCGTGGTGTTGGACAATGCGCTGGTGCCAACCGGACAACCATTAGTCGTTCCGCAGTTGGGAGAGTTGTCACCGTTGCCGATGGGACTGAACCCATTGACCGTCCAGGTGGCGCCGGTCATGACGTAGTTCTGGCGCACGTCGGTACTCGCCAGCATGGGGCTAACACTGTTGTTGATGGAAATAATCTCCGTGTTCGATGCGGCGGTGGAAGGGTCCACCGGGTTTGGAGTGATGTCGGAAGCTCCTCCGAACGTCTTCCATCGTATGGTATCGCTGGGAGAGATCGCGAACGGCGGTGGCGGGTTAGGGGGGTTCGCAGAATTCGCATTGATGTTCGGAGGCGAATTGAATGTCATGTGCGCGATGTTGAAGGAGGAAGCGGTGGTCTCAGAGAACACCCAGGGGACGCTGACGCCTCCGATGACCGGCAGTGTTGAGACGCTTTGAGACTGTTTCACTGTCGCGACTACAGGCGCGCTCGAAGTGCCTGTGTTAGTGATGTACGAGTATTCCCCAGCAGGGGTATTGGCAACGTGTTCAAAGGTTGACCAGATCATCTCCGGATGGCCTGCGGCGCTGCCCACAACGTGCATGCCAACCAACGCCAACTGTACGGTTTTCTGCCCAGTGGCAGTCATGACTGTAGTCGTACTCGATGGTGTGGGTGGCGTATAGGTCGGTATGGTGGCGGTCATGGTGATATAACTGCTCGCGTTCGGGAGCCCCGCCGCTTCGATCCACGCGGACTTGACTTCGATGGCCAGCGCGTTGGCGTCAGGAAATGTTTTCCCGTGTGCCGTAGCAAAGGACGTGATATTGCTCAAATCGGACCCTGCCGTCGGAAATTGGGTGGCAGAAATCGCTCCGTCTTTCACTCCGGTGGCAAAGTAGGCGTAAACGTCGTTCACAATGGTTGCGTAGTAGACGAGAGACCCCCCGGCCGAGGTCTGCGCCTCCAGCACGGCGCTGCCGAGAGCGCTGCCTACCGCTTCGCCTTGCTCAACATCGATGACCGCGAGAGACGGATCGATAAAAATCGGGAACCCGTCGATCAGAAATCTTTGCGCAACTACCATCTCGTTCACCTGCGCTCGATCGATTTGCTTTCCGCCTCCGGAGGGTGACGGCTGAATCACCTTGCCGCTGGCATCCAGCAGGATGGCCTTACCGCCCTTTTCCACTCTGACGTGGGCGATTTCGACCGTCTGGCCGGTGACATCGCGGACGAGGGGCTTCACGCCCTCCTTTGCCGGTGCGAATTCAAATAGTGTTCCGGACCTGTCAAAAAGCAGCTGCAGTCCCCGCGGACCGGCTTGGGCGGCGCGCAAAGCGAAGGGCCTGATGAAGCCCGCTGAGTGCGGGAGGAAGGTGCGGCTGCCGTCTACGAGAGAAGGGGGTGAGACGTCATAGAAAGCAGGCGAATCAACAATAAGTCCGCCGCCTCCGCCGTAAGTAAGTGGAGCCGGCGAGGTCAGCCACAGGAAATCCTGCTTCGCCCACTGGTAGAAGCTGCAATTCGGGATATTCGGGAAGGTGACACTATTCGCCGGGGCGAAGACGGTACCCACGGGCGCCGGTATCGGTGTCGAAGGGTTTTGGAACCAGGTCGCAAATGTCGTGGGCGTGACGGTGCAAACGTCGGATAACCCCAAGGGGGATGGAGGCATACAAGCGCTACTGGCACAAGCGTCGGTCGGCAGCAAGGTCAGCGCGTTTAGCGGCGGTGGTGGCGGTGACGGCGGGCAAGCGGTAAACACCATAATCATCGCTGCTGCAACTAGTATCAGCACAAGACTTGCGCCGCTACTGGATCTCGTCATATTGTTACCCTCCTCGCCATGGCGGCTTGAGAGGATAGTGACGAGCGGGAAGAAAGCGTTACAAATTCAGGATTTCTAACGCGAAGCAGACGCGGATTTTTCGCCCTGTAGAACGGCGTACACTGCCGGATTTGCACAGACTTCGTAATAGTAGCGGTCGGTCCAGCGCAAGATGGATAGATCGCGGACGTCGACCTGGGCGATGCGGTTCTTGCGGATGGCAATCTTGCGAAATATTCCGTTGGCGATGGGAACGGTGCCGACGAAGAACTCGCGCTCGTCGTCGATCCAGGGGCTGTTAAACCCGGACTCGCTTCGATCTGGCGCCCAGGCGGAAAGCGAGATTTCCTGCTGGAGTTTGCGGAAGGCCGCTTCACTCAGGCAGATTCCACCCACGTTGTAGTTAAGGCGCATTTCCTCGGCGCCGGATTCGGGGCTCGCGTTGTCTTTATTATTGTTATTGCTGCTGCCTGCGTCTCCGATCTGAACTGAGTAGACCTGGAAGACTCCGGCGTCGGGTGCTAGTTTCTTGCGAACGCGCTTGTTGCAGGAGGAGAGACGGTCGCTGTCGTTGATGGCGTCGGAAATCATGATGCGGTGCTCGCCATCCATCAGGTAGAGCGGAGCCGAATCCGAGAAAGCGATGCCCAAGCCAACTTCCATGGGGGGCAGACCGGAGCGGCGCAGCAGTTCGTTGTACTCGCGCAGCAGGCTCACAATCTCCCACGCCAAAACGCAGGTGCGGCCGACGCCGAGCATGGCTTCGCCTTCGCGCTCAAGCAGCGCCACGATAATGGCGTCGCCTTCGAGGAAGACTTTGGTGGCGCCGTATTTCGCGAGCAGCTTGTTTACCGGGTCATAGAAATTCAAACTGAAATACGAGGCGGCGTTCATGCCTTTTTCCATCAGCGAGCGGGTGAGGCGCGAAGAGTCGCGCACGTTGGCCTTCAGGATCACGTGGTGCAGGACGCGATCCTCGGCGGGCTTCTGGTCTTCGGGAGGCAGGAACTCGTAGAGCATGCCGTTGAGGGTGGAGAGCTGGCGGACTTTGTCGTCGCTGACCAGGTTGATACTGTCAAAGCCGACGGTAAGGGCTTCCAGGCCGCGCAGGTCACGGTGATAGCAAAAGAGGTCGTGCAGAAGGCGCGCGGCAAAGTGATTGCGCTCGGAACTGCGGCAGGAGGCGACGCGTCCGATGGCGGCAAAGAGCCGGTCAGAATGGAGCCGGCTTTCAGCAATGATGGTTTCGACGCGCGCTGCTTCTTCGCGGAAGATGAGCGCGTTCTTGATCTGCTGCGGATTCACGCGCGGCGCATATTCGGCGAGCAGGGGGACGGCTTCATAGGAAGCGATGACGTGCTGAAGCACGCCTTCGCGCTGCAGCAGACGGGTCCAGATGTCGAGGCGGTCGGTTCGATTGCGATCTTCTTGCGTTGCGTCTTCGCCGTTGCCGGTGCCTACCAGCGTGACGGCGTTTTCGGGGACATTGAGCGCCTGTTCCAGATGCTCATCGTCGGTCGCTTCCCCGTATCCGAGTTCGCGCAAAAAATTCAGCGCGAACTGGCGGAGATTTTGGAAACGGTCGGGATCTTTCTCGAAGTTGCCGAACATGTAATAGTGCTCGGCCCAAAGATAATCGTCGCGTCCGTCATCGGTAAGAATCAGTGGATTGAGGAAAAGGCGATAGCAGTCGGCGGGCAATTCGCCGAGCAGGGAGCGGCGAGTGCGGGCCAGCGTTTCTTTTTCGATTTCGCATAGCAGACGAAACATCTCTTGCCCGGCGCGGCGAAGGATGATTTTCTTGCGCACCTGGAAAGAGGAGACGAGCCCCTGAGTCTGCATCATCTTCGCTTGCCGAACGCCCTCGAGCGCCTTCGACTTCATGCGGCACTGTTCGAGAATCCGGGCAAACTGGGTTTGCAATTCGGTGCGTATGAACTTGAGTACGGCGAGACGGCCGAGCAGATCGACCGAGGGATTGCCTTCCGCCTTGGCGCGATTCAGGATCGCGAGATGAATCGAAACCAGCAGAGTTTTCAGATCAGCGGGGCCGGGCTTGCCCAGCTTGGCGGTGCCTTCGGCGGCGCGTATGAACTTGTTTGGGGCGGCGGAGGGGACGTCCATTTCGAACAGCGATTCCACTTCGCCGAAGCGGCAGATGTAACGTGCCAGATGGAAGCTCAAATCCGCGGTGATGCGCGGGCTGAGAAAAACGTCGTAGCGGAGATTATCGACGCCCAGCTGCAAATCGCTAAAGGCGAGTTTCAGCCCGTAGTATTGCAGGTCGGGACGGCTGGGCGGTTCGGAACTGCGCAACCTGAAAATCGGGAGCTTGGGCATCGGGCGACGGTACGTTCCTCGTCTTAAGCTGTTTGCAAACTGCTGAAACTGCAATACTAAGCAGCAGACTAGCACGATGCCGGGAGGGGTCGAAAGTTACGCTGGTGTAAGCGCGGAATTATTGCGGTAACGGCTGCCGAGGGCAAAAGACCGACGCTGAGCCTATTGAGATTGACTGGCGCGGCGCGCTGCTTCGAATTCATCGCCTTTCTTCCAGTCGACGAGGTGCGCCTGGTTGGCGGCGTTCCATCCGAGCGCGAACCCGAAGCGCGCCATGGCGGCATCGGAGGTGTAGTCCATGCCGGGGTGATACTCGTCGCTCGGCTGGTGGTAATGATGGGCCGTGTAGTCGGCATCCTTATCCAGGCCCCAGGCTTCGTCGTGGCCTTTGAACTTCATCCCCTCGTTGATTGAGAACGCCGGAATGCCAACGCGCGCGAGGCTGAAATGATCGGAGCGGTAGTAGTGTCCGGCTTCGGGGCGTGCGTCGGGACGAATCCTAAAGCGGAAATCCTGCGCAACTGCCTGCACGGCGGGATAAAAGTTGGTTCTCTCGGCTCCGGAAACCTCGACTTCTTCGGGCGCGCCTAGTGGCATCACGTCGTCGAAGTTTAGGCCGAGCGAGATCCTGCCCGCCGGAATCGGAGGATGCTTGCCCAGGTATTCCGAGCCGAGCAAGCCCTGTTCTTCGGCGGTAACCGAGACGAAATAGATGGAGCGGCGGGGCCTCTGCTTTGCCTCGGAATAGGCGCGCGCGATTTCCATCAGGATGCCGCAGCCGGTGGCGTTGTCCATGGCGCCGTTGAAGATGTTGTCGCCCGTCATATCGGGGCGGATGCCGAAATGATCGTAGTGGGCGGTATAGAGGACGCCCTCGTCTTTCAGTTCCTTGTCGGATCCCGGCAGCACGGCAATCACGTTGCTCGATGCGAGAGGACGAATGTTGCTGGTCATGTGCGCGGACAAGCGAAAGTTCAGCGGGACGGGCTTGAAGGCGCGCGAGGTCGCGTCGGCCATCATCTTGTCGAGATCCATACCGGCTGCAGACGCGAGTTTGTGCGCGACATCGAGATGAATCCAGGCGGCGGCTTTCAGCTTGGGGGTGCCGTCGAGCCTGAGATACGACTTCTCGCCCGAGTTGGAATTGCGGACCACGTCCCAGCCATAGCTGGCCATCTCGGTTTTATGGATGAGAATGGCGCCGACGGCTCCTTTGCGCGCCGCTTCTTCGTACTTGTAAACCCAGCGGCCGTAGTAGGTGAGCGCCTTGCCGGCGAAAAACTTCGGATCGTCCGAGGGCGGCTCGTTGACCAGCATGAGCAGGACTTTGCCTTTGACGTCGACACCTTTGTAATCGTCCCAGTTGTATTCGGGCGCCTCGATGCCGTAGCCAACGTAGACGATTTCGGCGTCAACATTGGATTCTGGCTGTTGCGTCTGATCGTAGGCGACATATTCGTCGAGCGGCTTGAGGTCGAGTTTTTGGCCCTTCGCAGGTACGAGACTGAAGCGCGTGCCGGAGCCGGGCGTGATGCCGACCATCGGAACTTTTTGCAGGTAATAGCCGTTGTCGCCGGCGGGCTTCAGCCCGTAGAGCGCAAACTGCGTGGCGATGTATTCGGCGGCAACGTCGCCTCCGCGCTGGCCGGTGCCTCGTCCCTCAAGCAGATCGTGAGAGAGGAAGCGGACATGGGCCTCGATGCTGTCGGGACGAATGCTCTGCAGGGCGGCGATGGCGGCCGGGGGAAGGTGCGAGCCAAAGCGCGCTTCAGCACGGGGTTTCGGTGGCTTTTGTTGCGCCGCCACTTCCTGCACCAACAGCATGGCAATTGGAAACAGAACGGCGGCGAGCACGGCAATTCTGCGAATGTTCACGCGGAGCCTCGAAGCCTCAGTTGTTATGAAGTACCCCCGAATTGTAAACGGAAACAGGATGGCGGACAGCACCATCTGAGCATCGACTTGGGTAACATGCCCGCGGTTCAGCTTCTATTATCTTTGATTTTCGATTTTCTCCCGCGACCGCGGGGTCAGTTTTTCGAGCTTCAACCGGGGCGGGCGTCGCGGACGTCTTCTCCGGGCTGAAAGATGGGAGGGGGCGGCGTTTGCTGTACGGCTGCGAATTTGCGGTTAATGTCTTCCACGTCCCGTTTGACCCATCCGAAGCTGCTGATTTCGATCTGGCCGTCTTGTCCGATCAAGAACAACGTGGGGACGTTGGTCAGGCCATAAGCATTCGAGACCGCGTAGCCGTTCGGATCGTCGAGCAGAGTGCGGAAGGTGACGCCGTACTCTTTCAGAAAGGCGGCGGTGTCGCGCTGGTTGTCCTGCGAGATGCCCACGATGGTGATCTTCTTGTCGCCGTGCGCTTTATGAATGCGTTCGAGGAAGGGGAAGGTGTATTGGCAGACGGGACAGGACACCTTGAAGAAGGCAGCGAGTACCGGCCCTTGTTCCAGAGCGGATTGCAATGAGAAATTGCCGCCCGCTTCATTTTTGCCGCCGTCTTTAGTGCTAACGACAATGCTAACGACGGCGGGCAAGGAAAAGTCGGGCGATTTGGTTCCGGCCGGCAGTGCAGCCATATCTTTCGGACCTCCGAACAGGCGATCGAGCCACTTCATAGAAGAAATGCCTCGCACTTATTGGATGATGCCGCCGGCCTTCAGGATTTTCCGCGTCAACCCGGTGATGGGGATCTGCGGAATGCGATTCGTTGCGATCCACTTGCCTTTGGCGGCGGGCGAAATATCCGGCAACGGCATATTTCTTAATCGCATATTGCGCAACCGCATATTCCGTAACGGCGTATTCCGTAAAACATGAACAGTGTAATTGGTGATGGTGATGGAATGGCGAAAGGTGCGCCAGTGCGCTGCGGCTGGCAAGGGGTGCGGAGGCTCGGACGTTTGGGGCAGTTCCCACATGCCGGCCATGAGCGAGGCCGTTCTCGGGCGCTGGACGAGGCGGATACCACCGTCGCGCTGGTTCAGCACGCACCAGATTGTTTTCTTGACCTGACGAATCAAGGGTGAATTTGGCGTCTTGCCAGGCGGGGACGCCCGGCGCTCCATTGTTATTGCGCTGGTTATTGCGCGGTTCGCTCCTTGGCCGGATTGCTGTAGTACACACCATTTCCGCACCGGACACATCGGACAGCGGGGCTCGCGCGGCACGCACACGGTGGCGCCGAGTTCCATCATGGCCTGATTGAAATCCCCGGGCCGGGATTGCGCGAGAAGCGCTTGCGCATGTTTCCAGATTTGTGGCGTCGTGAGATTGATGCCGGTAAATCTTTGCAACACCCGCTCGACATTGCCATCGACCACGGCCACAGTCTCGGCAAACGCAATGCTGGCGATGGCGGCGGCGGTGTAGCGACCGATGCCGGGCAGGGCGAGCAAGGCTTCGGAGTTGCGCGGGAAGCAGCCGCCGTGTTGTTCAGCGATCTGTTGCGCGCATTGATGCAGCATGCGTGCTCGACGGTAATAGCCCAGACCGCTCCAGGCGGCGAGCACGTCGTCTTCAGAAGCCGCGGCTAGCGTTTGCACATCAGGGAAACGCTCGAGGAACGTGCGGTAATGGTCGAGCACGGCGGCCACGCGCGTCTGCTGCAGCATGATTTCGCTGAGCCAGATGCGGTAGGGGTCGTGAGTTTCGCGCCAGGGAAGGTCGCGGCGATGGTGGTCGTACCAGCGGAGCAGCGCGCGCTGGACAGTCGCTAGATCTTTGGCGGGAACGGCGGCGAGCCGCGTCTCTACCCTGATGTTGGATACCACTCGCATTATGGTTGGCTGACGCTGTGCGCTATGGCTACCCATCCGGCTTTTTGCTGCTGCCACACGGTCATCATGTGCTGCGGCGCAGAGGGGAGGGGTTGCGAGCCGGCTGCGCCATTCCCGGTGGTCCCATTCGAGGTGCCATTCAGCGTGATGGTGTAGGTCACCACGATGGTGGTTCCATTCAACTCGGTTTTCAGATCGCCGAGCGTGTAATCCTTCAACTGCCATCCACGATACTGCTCAAGCGTGGCGGAGCGATCGAGCGGGCCACTGGGGGTCACGCCGGCGTAATTCGAAGCGAGAGCGCGCTCTACCTGGACCCAGTTCGCCGCTTGCATATTTTTCCAGAAGACGCGCTCCAGACCTTCGCCTCCAGTGGCTTCGGACAAGGCGCGCGCTGGATGATCGGCGTACATAGTACAGGCCGATGCGGACATCAGAACCAACATCAGCGCGGAAGTGAGCATCACAATTACAGAAACCGGTGGGGATTCGACGGTTATGTTCGGACGCATGGCGTGATTGTATCGTGACCCGGCTTGTGTGGGGACGGGGCACTGCCCCGCCACCACACAGGCGGGAGACCGGCTCCCACACAGGCGGAGCCCCGCTACCACACAATGCCAATTGACCGCTGGGAGAGAGCCCGCGATAATGATGAAGCCTGGTAACCGCGACACACGCTTGAACATAATCCCGAACCGGCAGGATGGGTATGACCGAATTCGACCGCAAGGTGGAAGAGGCTTCCGCGCGCATCAATCGTTCGGTAGCGAATATCGCCGAGACTCTGGAAAAAGAGACTTCGGAACTGGTGACGTATCTGAACGACGAGGTTGTGCCGGCGGTGCGAACGCATTCCTCAAAGGCGCTGCGAACGGCGGCGGGAAAGCTCTCCGAGTTCGCGGACTTTCTGGAGACGCAGCGCAAGAGTTCTTGAATTGCCTTCCTTCCGGCTACCCGGCGGCAGGCGCGCTCCGGCCGGTGGCGTGGCCGCTTGCATGTTTTCTCTTCCTTTTATTAGTGGGCAGCGCATTCTTGAGCGGCTGTGGCGGGCATACGCCCACGCAGGCGCAGGTTCCTCCTCCACCGTCACTTCCGCAAGAAAAGCCGGTCGCCACTCCGCCGCCGGCCGCAACGACGGGCGCAAACGAGAAAATCGACGTTCCCGCCGATGCGAAGCCGATCTTTGAAGAAACGGGGATGGCGAGCTGGTATGGCGCTCCGTATCACAACCGGCGCGGATCGAACGGCGAGATTTACGATATGAACGCGATGACAGCGGCCCATCTTACTTTGCCATTGGGTTCGATCGCGCGCATCACAAATTTGAAGACTGGGAATTCGGCGGTGGTGCGCATCACCGATCGCGGTCCGTTCGTGCCCGGACGTATCGTGGATCTTTCATTGGCTGCCGCGAAGGCGCTGGATGTGTACTTACCAGGCACTGCCAAGGTTCGGCTGGAAGTGTTAGAGGCGCCTTTGTCGCTCGATACGGGCGGACGGTGGGCGGTTCAGATCGGCTCCATCGCCGGAAAGAAAGATGCTGCTGAATTAGCGGAACACCTGCAGAGACGTTACCAGACGGCCAAAGTCCTGAAGTTCTTAAGTCCCGCTGGAGGTTGGTGGGTACGAGTGCGAGTGCTGGACGACGACCGCCAGCGCGCAACCGCTTTGGCTCACGAGACGGAGACGGTAGAGGGATCGGTGTTTCTGGTGCGGCTCGACTGAAAACATTTGTTGCACGACGCTGTTAAGTCGGTGTTATTGTTTCTTCCAGAGATAGAGAATCTATCTCCCCTATTACTTGCCGGATGATGGTAAACCAATGATCGTAATCCGATGATCTTAACACCAGGCAAGAGGAGACTAACTCATGGCGGATTGTTTATTCTGCCGTATCATTCGCGGCGAAGTGCCATCCAAGAAAGTTTATGAAGACGAGCACACATACGCCTTTGAGGACCTGAATCCACAAGGCCCGACCCACGTGCTGGTCCTCCCCAAGAAACATATTGCTGGTTTAAAGGAAGCCGCGGCAGAAGACGCGGAGCTGGTGGGGCGCTGTCACCTGGCGGCCGCGCACATTGCACGAGAGCGGTCGATTGAAGATGGCTACCGCACGGTGGTGAATGTGGGCCCGCGCTCGGGACAATCGGTCTTCCATCTGCATGTGCACCTGATTGGCGGGCGCACGCTGCAGTGGCCACCGGGATAGATCTTCTTGCGATCGCGGCTGCGTGAGAGGTCGCGCGGTGGAGTCAAGGAATCTTGCCCTTCTTGTGGTGGCAGGGCTTCGCGTTGCCTGGATGGGGCAGAGCCCCGTCACCACACAAGATGGGGCCCGGCTCTCCACTGCCAAAGCTTGGATCGTCCCGCTTGCGTCTTCTAACTCACCGGCCGACATTCTCTGGCTTACAATCGTGGGATGGCAAACCTGACACTGGTGTATGGTCTGCGCCTGTTGCCCTCCGATGAGGTCGAGGAAGTGAGCGCGGCTACGATCAAACTGAAAAACGGGCGGGATGCGCACGTCGCGATGCATATTCTCGAGGGCGCGAAAGACGAAATCGAGAAACAGCTCAAAACGAGTCTCGCGGCGTTTTTCGACATCTATCCAGAGATATGACGCTAGAAGGCATGACGCCTGCGGTATGACGGCAGGCGCGACGTCGTATAAACAGGCGGCAAATCAGGCAACGGGATGAGACTGATCTCTCTGGAAGTCGAGAGCAAGCTGCGCGAAAAAGGGCTATGGCCACAGAGCTGGATCAAGTGGGCGGCGCTCTACGTGGTGGCGCTCGAACTGTTTCTGTTCGCCGTGCAACTACTGACGCGCCGCGTCAGCCCTGCAATCTCAGAGAGCCTGACGGGCTGGATAGATTTTCTTAGCTTGCTGGCGCTGGTGCTGTTTGCGATTGCCGGGTTCGGCTGGATGCGCTCGAAACTACTCTGGCGTCTGCGGAACCGGCTGATCGTTACCTATATTTTTATTGGCGTGATTCCGGTTTTTCTGCTGGTGGTGATTTCCCTCACTACGCTCTATCTTCTTGCCGGGCAGTTCGCCAGCTTTGTCGTAACCTCGGACATCACCACTCACTTGCGCAGCATGGAGTCAGCCAACCGAACGGTCGCCCATCACATGGCGACGCAAATCTCGGACGGTGGAAAGTTGAACGCGGAAATGCTCGGTCGGGCAAGGCCGCATCGTCCGGAGTGGTTGCGGCGACAGGTGTGCGCCTGGTACGGGAACCAGTCCCAGGCTTACTGCTCAGGGCCGGAGGGCGTGCCTGGTTTTGACTCTCCTTCGTTTATCAGCGTGGATTTCCGCGACGTGGTGAGCGACCGCGGCAAACTGTATCTGCGGTCGGCGACCGTGCTCGCGATGGGGCCGGGGTCTTCATCGTCATCGTTATCCTTGCGCGTGATTCTAAGCGAGCCATTCGACAAGGAGTTTGTCGAGAAGATCGCGGCGGGTCTCGGTCGGATTACCGTCTATGGAACCGAGGGTCCGGCTGCCACGAGTTCGGCCACGCCGGCGCGGCGGGACGCGTCGCAACCCTCACCCTCACCTTCCTTGGTATTCGGTGCGGGAGGAACACGTGAGGAGAGTTTTTCCGCGGGGACGATTCCACCGGCGGGCAGCACGTTCGATCACGAGATCACTTTAAGGATTCCGCTACAGTTGGTGGATTGGGCCACGGGAAAACCACAGCGCGTAGGAGCGCTCGCGGAGGTCGAGACTCGGTCGTCGGTGCTCTATGCCAGACTCTTCGCCGCGCGCGGGGATTACGCCAAGGGCGTGGAATATATTTTGCTGTTGATCGCGATTGTGTTCGCGATCATCGAATTGCTGGCGCTGTTCATTGGAACCAAACTGACGCGCAGCATTACGTCGGCGGTGGGCCAGCTCTACGAAGCGACCACACACGTCAATCGTGCCGACTTCAGCCACCGGATCGCGGTGCGGTCGAGCGACCAGCTGGCGACTTTGGCGAACTCCTTCAATTCGATGACCACTTCCATCGAAAAACTGGTTCAGGAGCAGAAGGAAAAGCAGCGTCTGGAGGGTGAACTCGCGATCGCGCAGGAAGTGCAGGCGCAGCTCTATCCCAAGTTGATCACGCAACTGGAGACTCTCGAAGTGCACGGGTTCTGCCGTCCGGCCCGGACGGTGAGCGGGGACTATTACGATTTTCTCGCGCTGAATTCCGACAGGCTGATGCTGGCGGTTGGCGACATCAGCGGCAAAGGAATTTCGGCGGCGCTGCTGATGGCGACGATTCACTCGGCAGTGCGCGCTTACACGATCGAAGACGTGCCTGCATTGCGCGAACTAGCGACGCGCGAACTGTCAACGCGCGAATCGGTTGCGGTAGCTTCGGGGGGCTCGGGACTGATGCTCGTCACCGAGTCGAGAGGGTCGGACGTGTCTCCAGCAACGCTGCTGACACTATTGAACCATCAGCTTTACGAAAGCACTCCGGCGGCAAAATACGCAACTTTGTGCTTGGGAATCTATGACGGAGCGACGCGCCGGTTCACGTACGCGAACGGCGGTCATCTGCCTCCGATCCTGATTTCGGAAGATGGATCGTCTCAGCTGCTGAGCTGCGGCGGAACAGTGGTTGGACTCTTCGATAACGTGAGTTTTCCGGAAGCGACGGTGCAGCTCCGCCCCGGCGATGTGCTGGTGACGTACAGCGATGGAGTGACCGAGCCGGAAAACGATTATGGCGAGTTCGGCGAGGAGCGGTTGATTCAACTGGTGCGCGCGAATCGGCATCTGCCGCTGGAGCGCATCACCGAAATTGTCATGGCCGCCGTGGCCGACTGGATCGGCGAGAACGAACAGCCGGATGATATTACGCTGGTGCTGGCGCGGGCGCGGTAGGGGAGAAGCGGCTTAGATCGTCTCGATTTTTAGAGTTGGGAATGCCGCCCGATATAGGTGTGCGTCAAGAGTCAAGAGCTGATAGTCGTGCGCCGCGGCGTGAGCTCCGATCAAGAAATCCGCGAGGATGCGGCGCGCGCCAGGATCACGATGCTTGCGGCGGCGTTCCGCGTAACCGCGGAAGGCCCGGCCAGCCGATCGCCAGATCGCTTCACTCAGATGCCAATCGATAGCAATTCCCGTGTCGTCAAAGAATCCATTCACGAAATTCTCAGTGCGACCGGGAGCAGCGATCAGCTCAGCAAAGACCGGGGCTGCCACAGTTACATTCCCCCGTTCAAAAGCTGATTCCAGTGCAGCCTGCACAGCCAAGTTTAGGGATGGGTCCGGGCCCCAGTATGCGACGACCACATTGGTGTCGAGCGCGGTCGTCATTGATTACTATTCCCCGCGCATTTCCCGCAGCCAGCGGTTGATGGCCTTTCTGCCCGATCCAATTCCGGGAGTGCCGATGCCGCGATACTTTTCGAATACGCTTTGGCTGCGAACGGGACGGATATGTACGCCGTTGTTGTCGCTCTCGAAGAGCAGCCGGTCTCCCGCACGTACGCCTAGAATTCGGCGAACCTCAATGGGCACGGTGATCTGGCCTTTGCTCGTGAGTTTAGCTTGCTTTTGCATAGCGAGTTCCGATTCCTTACTTTAGCACGTTTTCCTTACTTTTGAAACGTTGGTATTTCTGGAAGATTGATACACGACCGGGTAGAGTGGAGTCGAACGGTGTCGGCTGTTCGGCAGGCCACTTCTCGAAAAGCGCGAGAAGTGGCCCACCCCGGCCCTCAGGGGCTAAAGCCCGTGGAAAGCAGGCCAGTTATCGCAGCGGTGAACCGCGGCGCCACCCGAACGCAAGAAACAAAACCGACGGGGCAAAGCCCCATCACCACACAACCAAATTCACGCGAATTTTACGGGCACGAAAAAGAGGGAGGGATTGCTCCCTCCCGCTTCGAATAGGCTTTCTATCGTCGGGTTGCGCATTGAAAGTCAAAATCCCCACCCTGTCCCTGCAAAAAGCGCAGGGACAAGGGTGGGGCACCCGCTTCATCGACCTTCATCGTCACTTCGACGAGTACTTACACCAGGCCCTGATCGAGCATCGAGTTTGCGACCTTCAGGAAGCCGCCGATATTGGCGCCGTTCACCAGGTTGCCGGGCGTGCCGTACTTCTCGGCCGTTTCGTAGCAGTTCTGGTGGATGGCAATCATGATCTTGTGCAAACGATCATCGACTTCTTCGCGGGTCCAGGAGATGCGCATGCTGTTCTGCGCCATTTCCAGTCCGGAGGTGGCAACGCCGCCGGCATTGGCGGCCTTCGCCGGTCCGTAGAGGACTTTGGCTTCGAGGAACAGCCGGGTGGCTTCGAGGGTGCTCGGCATGTTCGCTCCCTCGCTGACGACCTTCACGCCGTTCTTGATGAGGTTCGCCGCGTCTTTCGCGTTGATCTCATTCTGAGTGGCGCTCGGGAACGCGCAGTCGGCCTTGATGGCCCACAGCCAGTTGTGGTCAAGCTTCTTGTCGGTGGCGCTGTAGATGGCCTTCCTGAATTTTTCCGTGTACTCCTTGATGCGACCACGGCGGTTGTTCTTCAGCTCCATGATATAGGCGAGCTTTTCGCGATCAATGCCGTCGGCATCGTAGATGGCGCCGTCGGAATCGGACACGCTAACCGGTTTTGCGCCCAGATCGAGCAGCTTCTCGATGGTGTATTGCGAGACGTTGCCGCTGCCGGAGACGAGACACACTTTGCCTTCCAGAGTGTCTTTGCGGGTCTTCAGCATTTCCTTGGCGAAGTACACGCAGCCATAGCCGGTGGCTTCGGGACGAATCAACGAGCCGCCCCAGGCCAGGCCCTTGCCGGTTAGGACGCCGGTGAATTCATTGCGCAGCCGCTTGTATTGGCCGAACAGGAATCCGATTTCGCGGCCGCCCACGCCGATGTCGCCGGCGGGAACGTCCGTGTCAGGGCCGATGTGGCGGCTGAGTTCGGTCATGAAGCTCTGGCAGAAGCGCATTACTTCGTCGTCGCTCTTGCCTTTGGGATCGAAATCGGAACCGCCCTTGCCGCCGCCCATGGGCAGCGTGGTGAGCGAATTCTTGAACACCTGCTCGAACGCCAGGAATTTCAAGATGCCGAGATTTACCGAGGGATGGAAGCGCAGTCCGCCCTTGTAGGGGCCGATGGCGCTGTTCATCTCGATGAGGAACCCGCGATTGACCTGTACTTTGCCCTTGTCATCGAACCAGGGCACGCGGAACATAAGAACCCGTTCGGGCTCCGTGATGCGTTCCAGGATCTTGGCTTCGTGATATTCCGGGTGGCGCGCCAGCACGGGTCGCAAGGACTCGAATACTTCAAGGACGGCCTGGTGGAATTCCGGTTCGGCTGGGTTTTTGGATTTGACGAGATTGAGAGATTGATTGATGTAGTCCGCCGCTGCATTAACCTTGGGCGGTTCCATGACAGTCATAGGCTTGCCTCCGAATTTTTAAGTGAACGGATTGTCAAAAAAAACAGGACGCCGCAGGAATTGCGGCTGTATTGATTAGATGCCTGGCGGGGATGCCCTGCCGTGATGGGCGTCACCTGATTTCGTGATAATTTGGCGCAAGGCTATGTGCGTAGGGCACCATGCGTCGGACACTGGAAAATCCCTGAAATGTGTCCGTTAGCGCAATGATATTGATACGATCACGACAAGGTTACTTCCAGCGGTCAGGTTTTACAACCGTCACTCTGGAGGTTACCTGCTGGCCTTTTTCCATGCCCCCTACGATGACCAGGCCGTGGTGCGTAACCAGCAGGCCACGATGGTCCATGGTAGGAGGGGAGGGCTCGGGATTGTCATCGCTGATTGTTTCCCAAGCGCCGGTGTAGTCGTTGAAAGCGAACGTCACCGGGGAAGGTTCTGCAGGCTTGCCGTTATACCCGATTCCGTCGTAGTTGTAGGGAGTGTCGCTACCGCCGGAGAAATAGATTCTGCCCGCTCTTTTTTCCAGCAGTCCCGCGCCTGCCGCAATGCGATAGCGCGCGTTGCCGGGATGGGCTGGAAGTCTTGTCCACACAATCTTTGTGATATCGCCCTTCTTCGTATTGGGAAGGTCGCCCACCCAGCATTCGCTGGACGCGAGGTACTTGGGACCGATGCCGCCCCGGTTCTTGTAGGCGCCGTCCACGTAAACGATGGTGCTGCCAATGATGGCGCCCGCATGGCCGAACACGGGTGTACCGGGAATCGGGGTGGCCTGCGTCCAGGTATCTTTATCGGTGTCATAGACCTGGACGTTGCGGACGGCGTCGTTCTTTGCGGTTGACCATCCACCAATGACATAAATGTAACGGTCGCGATAGACGCCGACGACTGCGTCGTCGACCGGGACGGGCATGTCCTGGCCGCGATAATAACGGTTTTCAACCGGGACAAAGACATTCAGGTCCGACACGGTGGTCTCTCCACCTTGGGAGTCGACGACGTAGCCTCCGAAGATGAAAACCTGGTCGTGGAGCGCGACTGCCGATGCCGCGAGACGTCCGGCGGGACCGGGCACGGGGCGCTTTTCCGTCCACTTGCCAGTGCTCGGATCCAATTCGTAGGTGCTGGTGCTGATCGCATCCCAGGTCTTTTTTGGACCGATGCCCATGAAGGAGAAGATTTTGGGTCCGCCTTCGTCATGCGAAATGGCAACCGCATTGTTCGACACTGGGGCCGGGAGCGGGCTGAGTTCGGGTTCGTCGGCGGCGTGAAGGCCGGGCAGCAGAAAAAAACAGAATAATGCCGGGAGCAGTTTGGTCGATGCTGATTTCATTGGTGAAATGATAGCAGCGAGGAAGGTCTCAGGTGGCAGGTCTTAGGTCTCAGGTCTGATGGGGCTGTTTTTCCTGACACCTGGGACCTGACACCTGACACCTCAGAACCAAGTGCGCTTGCGGTATTCGCGATAGGCGTCGCCGAACTTTGCTTCCAGCACTGCGGCTTCGCGGCGGGCGCGGATAATCTGCATGGGAACGAGTACCAGAAAAATGATCAGCAGTTCGAGTCGCCACACTATGAGAACCATGCCCAGCACACAAATCATTCCCGAAATGTAAATGGGATTGCGGATTCGCGAGTAGATGCCGCTGGTGACCAAGGCGGTCGCCTTAGGAACGATGGAGAATGATCGTCCCAGCGTGTAGCGGGAGAGGATCACGCCCGCGAGGGCGATCAAGCCGAGCAGCAGACCGATCCAGCGTGCGGGCCCGTGTGGACCGGGCCCGGACTGAAATAACCAGGCAAGAGCCCACAGACCTCCGGCCAAGGGCAGCCAGACACGCAGTATCGTTCCACGATCCATTTCTATTTTCTACTCCACACTATTTTCTACTCCACACTATTTTCTACTCTACAAATCCCTGGCGGACGGCGTGGATGAAATCGGTGTAGGCGGGCTGGAAGCCGGCGGCGCGCATCTGCAAGGCGATTTGTCCACGATGATAGGCGGAGTGAAACAGCACGTGCGTCAATATGTCTTCCACGCGGCTCGACCACAGCTCGCCCTTGCTGTTGCGGTATTCTGCCTTGTCGTCGAGCGACACGGGCGGGAGCTGGGCGGCCAACTGCGTCAGATAATTTCGCCACCTGGACGACATCTCGTCGGCTAGCGCCATGCAATCCGCAATCGTCGCAGTGGGCCATACCGGCATACTCTGGGGCTGCTTCAGTATCCGTTCGAGCCAGAGCTTCTGCGCCGATAGAATGTGAGCCATGCGTCCGACCGTATTAGCGGAGGTGTCGACGGAAATGGGCGGGGCGGCGCGCATCGCGGCCAGGCATTCGCGATTCGCCCAGGAATCGTAGGCAAACATCCGAAGGAAATCTTTGTTGTCCATAGGAGCTCCCTCCATTCGCAGCGCGTTGCGACTGGCTGCGCAAAGACGATACGATGACAGACCATACGATGACAAACGGCGCAACGACGGGGCCGGCTGCGCGGCGCCCCCCAACAGGCTGCGGCAGAAGTGATCGAGGGTGCAAAAAGCGCACCTCAGGCGCTAAAGCGCGGACACGTTTTCTACGACCTGACGGCACGAGTAAACTCGTGCCCTTCCCTTTCGTGGAGAAGTTTGGATTTTTCCGCAACCCTCCTGGTCTTTCTCCCGTCCTTGTCACCATTACTATTACTGCGATTTTAGTTTGCCTGTTGTGCGTGTCTGCGCCGGCGCAAACGCAGAATCTGACCCGAGCCCAAACGCGCCAGCAGTTGCTGCAAGACCTGGAGTCGGGTCAGTTGCGGGATGCCGTGCTGCTCGGGCAACAAGCGGTTTCGCGTTGGCCGGGCGATGCGCAGCTCCGTCACTATCTTGGGGTGGCCTACTTCAAGACCGGCGATCTCAAGCAGGCGCAGGATCAGCTCACGCGGGCTCGAGATTTGAACCCAAAGGATTACGCGACCCATTATGACTTGGCGCTGCTGTTGCTGAGCCAGTCGGATTACGCGGGGGCCGCGGACGAACTTGAAGCAACCATCAAGCTCGACTCCTCGAACGCGAACGCGCTCGCACATGAGTTGCTGGGACGAGCGTATCTGAATTCAAATCGCAGCCTGCCGGCGGTCGACGAGTTTAAAATCGCTCTGAAACTCGACCCTTCGATCAAGCACGGACACTACAATCTGGGCTTCGCCTACTTCAGCCTTGGTCGCAACGACGAAGCCATCAGCGAATATAAAGAGGAGTTGCGGCGGTCGGGGGAGAGTCCGGCGCTGGTGTACGAGTTGGGACGCTCGCTGGTCGCGGGCGGAAAATACGAGGCGGCTGTGAGCTACTTGCAGCGTGGCACGGAACTGGACGCGCCGAATCCCGACGTCTGGTACACCCTGGGCAAGGCGCAGGCGCTCGCGGGACAGGCGGCTCAGGCTGAGCCTTCTTTGCGCAAAGCGGCGGAACTGAACCCGAAGGACCCAAGCCCTCACTATCAACTGGCGCGCGTGCTGGAAAAACTCGGACGGGGCGAAGAAGCGCGAAGCGAACTAGAACGCTTCGCGGAATTGAAGAAGGCGCAACCGGCTTCGGCGGGAATGGCCACCGGACGCAATCAGTGAGCGTTTGCAGCCCCTAAAGGGGCGGTTGTTTTTGAAGGCTTGTGGTATCGCTAAAGCGATACCCTGATACGAACCGTTAGAGCGAAACGCTGATACGAACCATCACCAGACTTCACCCTGGCACAGATCCGGAGTCATAAAAAAGCTTCTTACGATTGCGACCTCGGTTCTGGCGATGGCGTTGAGCGGCGGTTGGATTTCGCGGGTAGCAGCGCAGGCTGCGGCTCAGAGCAACGTCGCTCCGAAGACTACTGTTCCCGCGAAGCCTGCGGGGGCTGCGCAAAAGCCGGGCACCGAGACTCCAGCGACCAATCCACCCTTGTTTGTTGACGTCACGCGCGCCGCCGGAATTGACTTTCATCTGACTTGCGGCAGTCTGGAGAAGCTCTACATCGTCGAAACCCAGTGCGGTGGCGCGGCCGCGTTCGACTACGACAACGATGGATGGATGGACATCCTTCTCATTGATGGCTCGTCGATCGAGGACTACAAGGCCGGCAAGTGCCATCCGCCGCGCCTCTACCACAACAATCATGACGGTACGTTTACCGATGTGTCGGCGAAGTCGGGCCTGAATTTTTGCGGCTGGGGTTACGGCGTCGCTATCGGAGACTTCGACAACGACGGCTGGGAAGACGTTTACATTACCGGCTTCCACGGTTCGGCTCTTTACCATAACAACCACGACGGCACCTTTACCGACGTCACTGCGAAAGCCGGCGTCGCCAACGCCGATCGCTGGGGAACCAGCGCAGCCTTCGGCGACTATGACAACGATGGCAACCTTGATCTCTACGTCGCCAACTACGTGGACGTGGATATGAACCA
>DATFZT010000152.1:0-11450 GCA_035314185.1 Terriglobales bacterium | reverse complement strand
CAGGCGCTTTTGCAGGAAAAAGTGCGTTTGAAGCGGGCTTTGATGGATCCCGGACTGGGGGAAGCCGACAGCAAGGCTTCGTAAATTGGAACGAAACCGGCTCGAGCACCATCTAAAGAATTAGCGGAAAAAGGTTTAGCGGCAGTCACCGACAATTTCGGCGTGCTATACTTCTGGAGTCTGTGCGCATCGCGCACAACTCCGTAACAACTCCCACCGCTGAAGAGCTGGCGTCCGCGAACTCGGGGTCCCCAGCAAGCCTGGTTTTGGCTTGATGGGGTGAGAATCGGCGGACGCTTAGAGGATAATCTGGCTTGGCACTTGATGACAAGTACGACGACATAAAAAAGCTGATCGACGCAGGCAAAGAGAAGGGATATCTGACCTATGATCAGGTCAACGACCTAATCCCGCACGATGTGCACTCTCCTGAAGACCTGGAAGATCTGCTAACCACGATCGGAACCCAAGGAATCGATGTACTCGAAAGCTCGAAAGGGCCGACGACCGATCTGGAAAAAAAATTCGAAGAAGTGGATGATGCGTCCGAGGACGTCGAACTCGACCTAACCCCGGGCGCTCTGGAAAAAACCAATGACCCCGTCCGCATGTATTTGCGGGAGATGGGGACTGTTCCCCTTCTTACTCGCGAAGGCGAAGTTGAAATCGCAAAGCGGATCGAGCGAGGGCAAAACCGCGTCTTGAAGGCGCTTTCGCGGTCGCCGATTGTGATTCGTGAACTCCTGGCTTTGGGCGAGGACCTCGAGAAGGGGGTCCGCTCGATTAAGGAGCTGGTTACGTTCGACGAAGAGGAAATCACGGAAGAGATCGTCGACAAGCGTCTGAAAGAGTTTCTTGCCAAGATTAACAATCTTGACAAGCTTTATAAGAAGGTGGCGCCGCTCCAGGAAAAACTGGCGGCGGTGAATCTCAAGAAGCGGCCGCGCGATCATCGGCGATATCGCTTTCACCTGGCACATGCGATTGTGCGCACGTCGATCGCGGTGCGGAAGCTGGGCTTCACCAACAACGAACGCAAACGCCTTATCGACCGCGTCAATCGCACGGTTGACGGGATGCGCTCGCTTGACCGGCAGATCCAGAATCTGGAGAAGCGGGCCGAGGCGACGCGCAGCGAAGAACAGCGCAAGGAATATAAGAAGCAGTCGCGCGCGGTCCGCGGAGAGCTGGAAAAGCTTGAAGTGGAAGCGGGCCTGTTGTTCCAGGAACTCAAGCGCACGCAGCGCGAGATCATCCAGGGCGACATGGACGCGGAGCATGCCAAGCGCGAGCTGATTGAAGCGAACTTGCGCCTGGTGGTCTCGATTGCTAAGAAATATACGAACCGGGGATTGCAGTTCCTTGACCTGATTCAGGAAGGCAACATCGGCCTGATGAAGGCTGTCGACAAGTTCGAATACCGCCGCGGGTATAAGTTTTCGACTTATGCCACTTGGTGGATTCGGCAGGCAATTACCCGCGCTATTGCCGATCAGGCGCGTACGATTCGCATTCCGGTGCACATGATCGAAACGATCAATAAGCTGATCCGCACTTCGCGGCAGCTGGTGCAGGAACTGGGACGCGAACCTACGTCGGAAGAAATCGCCAAGCGGATGGACATTCCGGTGGCGAAGGTGCGGAAAGTGCTGAAGATTGCGCAGGAGCCGATCTCCCTTGAAACGCCGATTGGCGAAGAGGAAGATTCGCATCTGGGCGACTTCATCGAAGACCGGGCGGTAGTTTCTCCGGCCGAGGCGGTGATCAACGTCAACCTCAAAGACCAGACTTCGCAGGTGCTGCGTACGCTGACACCGCGCGAGGAAAAGGTCATCAAGATGCGCTTTGGGCTGGAAGACGGCTCGGAGCACACGCTGGAGGAAGTGGGACAGTCGTTTGCGGTGACTCGCGAACGTATCCGGCAGATTGAGGCCAAGGCGCTGAGGAAGCTGCGGCATCCCTCGCGCTCGCGGAAGCTGCGGGCGTTCATGGACGGGGTGAGGGACTAAGTCAGAGGTAAGGGGTTAGATTGCAGAAGTGGGGCGCGAGCGATCGCGCCCTTTTTTAGTTGCTAGATCTTCTGTAGTCTCTGCACGTCGTGGACTCCGGGGATTTGACGGACGCCGTCGATGATTTTCTGGAGATGTTTCAGGTCGGCGATTTCCAGGACAACGTCTACGCAGGCTCGGCCATTCTCGCTGCGTGATTCCATGCTGCGGATGTTGGTTTGGGTATCGCTGATGACGGCGGTGATTTGTTTGAGCATGCCCCAGCGGTCGTCACAGAGCAGAGTGAGTTTTACGGGATAAGAAACGGGCTGGCCATCTTTGTCGCCGGCCCAGAGGACGTCGATGCGGCGGTCGGGCTCGTAGAGCAGATTGGTGACGTTCGGACAGTTGACGGAGTGGACGGCAACGCCTTTGCCGCGGGTGACGTAGCCAACGATGGCTTCGCCGCGAATGGGGTTGCAACAGCGGGCGCGATACACGAGCAGGTCGCCTTGTCCGCGGACGACGATGGCGTTCGTGTCGCCGCCAAAGACGCGGCGGACAACGCTAGTCAGTCCGCTGGCAAGGCCGTGGGACGCAGCCTGCTCTTCGCTGTCGGACATCGGTTCAGCCCCGGCGGGGGCGAATTTCGCGAGCACCTGGCGGGCCGAATACTTGCCATAGCCGATGCCGGCCATGAGGTCGTCGGGGCGGCCGAGTCCGTATTCGGTGGCCACTCGTTGCATATCGGCTTCTTTGATTTCTTTCAGCGAGATGCGGTATTTGCGCGCTTCTTTTTCGATCAGCTTTTTTCCGATTTCAATAGCACGCTCGCGCTGGTGGACGTTGAGCCAGTGCTTGATTTTGTTGCGAGCGCGGGACGACTTGACGATCGCCAGCCAGTCGCGGCTGGGCTTGTGTCCGGGCTGGGTGATGACCTCGACGATGTCGCCGGAGTGGAGCTTGTGGCGGAGGGGAACCATGCGTCCGTTAACCTTGGCGCCGGTGCAGCTGTGGCCCACCTCGGTGTGGATCGAATAGGCGAAGTCGATGGGCGTGGACTCGCGGGGCAGGACGAGGACCTTGCCCTTGGGCGTGAAGGTGTAGACCTCTTCGGGGTAGAGGTCTACTTTCAGGGTGGAAAGGAATTCGTTGGGATCGGAAACGTCGCGCTGCCACTCGACGACCTGGCGAAGCCACGCTAAGCGCTGTTCGTCTTCGGCAGAGACGGTGCCATCCTTGTATTTCCAGTGGGCGGCGATGCCTTCCTCGCACATCTTGTGCATTTCTTCGGTGCGAATCTGAATTTCGAAGGTCTCTCCGGTTTCGGTGATGACGGAGGTGTGCAGTGACTGGTAAAGGTTGGGCCGCGGCATGGCGATGAAATCCTTGATACGGCCGGGGACGGGGCGCCACAGGTTGTGGATGATGCCGAGAACGGCGTAGCAATCCTGCACGGAGTTGGTGATGACGCGCATGGCGTAGAGGTCGTAGACCTGGTCAACGCTGATGCGCTGGCGAACTAATTTTCTATGGATGCTGTAGAGGCGCTTGACGCGGCTCTCGACGCGGCCAGTGATACCGGCTTCCTTGAGGCCGTCGCGGAGCACGCCTTCAACGCGCGTCATGAAGGCTTCGCCCTCTTTGCGACGGGACTCGACGGCAACGCGGACCTGCTCGAATCCGATGGGATCGACGTATTTGAAGCCGAGGTCTTCGAGTTCGCCGCGGATCTTGCCCATACCGAGACGGTGCGCGATCGGAGCGTAAATTTCGAGCGTCTCGCGGGCGATTTTCTGCTGACGGTCGGGCTCCAGATGTTCGAGGGTACGCATGTTGTGCAGGCGGTCGGCGAGTTTAATCAGGATGACGCGAATGTCGTCAACCATGGCCAGCATCATTTTGCGGAGGTTTTCGGCTTGCGCTTCTTCTCGTGTGGAGAAATCGATTTTGCTGATCTTGGTGACACCCTCGACGATGTGGGCAACTTGCTCGCCGAATTCCTGGCGGATTTCGACGGTGGTGACCGAGGTGTCTTCGACGGAGTCGTGCAGAAGGCCGGCGGCTATGGCAACCGAATCCATTTTCATATCGGCGAGCACGTTGCCGACTTCGAGGGGGTGGACGAGATACGGCTCGCCGGAGGCGCGGAGCTGTCCGGCGTGGTGCTTCTGGGAGAATTCGTAGGCTTTCTTGACGAGGTTGAGGTCGTCGTTCGGGCGGTTCTCGCGCAGCTTTTTCATCAGCTCGCGGAAGCGGGTGACCGTGAGCACGTTGGTCGCGATCTGTTGACGCAACGTCGCCATGATGGATTTTAACCTAAGGGAATGCTATTTCACCGCCGAGACGCCGAGGTCGCCGAGAAAGGCATTTGGGCTGGTAGAGTATGGGAGACGGGGCTGTTTCGCCCGTTGTTGAGTGCTCGGTTCAGGGCACGCGGGCGAGGGCGCCCGCGCCACACGGACTCTTGGAGGCATGGCTTGGGAAGGGTGTTGGTTAGCGGGGTTTCGGGGCCGATTGGGAGGGCACTGCTGGCTTCTTTTGCGGCTCAGGGGACGGAGATTGTGCGGCTGGTGCGGGGACGGGCTCAGAATGCGACGCAGATTTCCTGGGATCCACTGACTGCGCTGTCGCCGGCGGCGGTTTCGGGGTTCGATGCGGTAGTCCACCTGGCCGGGGAGAGCGTGGTGGGACGCTGGACCGAAGAGAAGAAGAAGGCGATCCGCGAGAGTCGGGTACTGGGAACGAGGAATCTGGCTTCGGCCTTGGCGCAGAGTGGAGCTAAGCCTCGCGTATTGGTGTGTGCGTCCGCAGTCGGGTTCTACGGGAATCGGGGCGAGGAACTTTTGCCCGAAGAGAGTGCGACTGGGCAGGGATTCTTGGCCGAGGTTTGCCGCGAGTGGGAGGAGGCCAGCCGGATTGCAGCCGAAGCCGGAATTCGCACGGCGAACATGCGGATTGGCCTGGTGCTGAGTGCGAAGGGCGGGGCGCTCGGGAATATGCTGATGCCGTTCAAACTAGGACTGGGCGGACGGATTGGATCGGGGCGGCAGTGGTGGAGCTGGATTCATGTGGACGATATCGTGGGCGGAATTCATCACTCGATCCGCACCGAGTCGCTGTCTGGGCCGGTGAATTTTGTGGCGCCGAATCCGGAGCGCAATGCGGAGTTTACCAAGGTGCTGGCTTCGGTTCTGGGACGCCCTGCATTTTTTCCGGTACCGGAGTTTGCGGTGCGCTTGGCTTTCGGCAAAATGGCTGCGGAGGAATTGTTGCTGGCCAGCCAGCGGGTGGAGTCCAGCAAACTCGGCGGCAGCGGATATACGTTTCGTTTCAGCGAGTTGAGGGCGGCGCTGGAGAATCTGGTGGGATAGGTCTGTCGTTCGCCTGGAACCAAACCCGGATGTGATTGCCGTCACATCACGGCCGCTTTTACTCTGCCACACTAGAGCGGAATGGTGAAGAAGTCCATCGCGGCGGCGTTGCTTGTGGCCATGGCGGCTTGGGCCGAGATGGCCTTGGCGCCGATGTTCCTCATGCATGCCGGCCATGTGCATCCCGCACGGGAAGTGGCTGAGCACATGGCGGCTCACCACCACGTGATGCCCGCAGGCCATCCGTGTTGTCCGAGGCTGGGCAAGGCCGTTGAGACGGCTCTGCTGGAGTTCGCTGCTACCACTCCGCCGTGCCAGGAACAACATCGCTGCTGCTTCTTGCAGGGACCGCAGAACCCGCCGGCACCCGTAAGTTCCCGATACAGACTATCGCAAGAGATCGCCGCGGCAGAGATTGCTCAACTCAGCCCGGCTCAGGCAGAGTCGCACGTTTCTCCGATGACTGCGGTGGTGCCTGGTCCTGCACCAGGACTACTTGGAATGGTGCTCCGGGTCTAAATTTCCTTTCTTAGTTCCCATTCTCGCGGCCGTTTAGCGAGCCGCTCGTCTCAACTGTTCTCATAACTTTGATAAGGAGATTTTATGAAATTCAGACTGTTTGCTTTGATCCTCATTCTTGCCCTGTCGCTGGTTGGCTGGGGGCAGGAGACGCCAGCAACTTCGGCAGCACCTAACTCGACGCCGGTCCCGCAAGCCCAGGGGTGCTGTCATCACAACATGGCCGATATGAAAGACGGCAAAGGTTGCTGCCATCAGGCCGCGACCGGTGCCAAGGATGCCACGGCCTGTTGCGCCAAGAACAAGTGTGAAACCAAAAACGGCAAGTCCTGCTGCGAAGGCAAGGATATGAAATCCGCCATGAAAGACTGCAAAAAGAGCGATTGCTGCAAAGACGGCAAGTGCTGCGCCGAAGGCAAGAGTTGCGGCGAAACCAAAGGCGACAAGACCGCCATGGACTGCTGCGGCAGCAAGTGTGAACGGCAGCCGCACACACCAGCGGCGAGTTAGTTCAGCCTGGTAACCTTGCGCGCCCCGGTCGCTCGCTGGCCGGGGTTTTTTATTGTGCGGGACCGTCCCATTGGATGTGGGTGCGCGTGATACGGTCGTGCCAACATAATCCTTCCTGGTCAAGAACGCACCAGAGATAGCCGAGCCCGGCAGAAAACGCGGAGAGAAACGATGCCAGCACCCGCCAGCGGCGTGAGCGGCGGGTAAGCGGCGAGCCGTCAAAGCGTGCGAGCCGCAGCCGGGCGGCGCGAAGTCCAGGAGTCGAACCGGTGTACACCAAAAACAGGAATTCGTAAGACGCCCAGAGCAGGACTGCGACCGCAGCTAACGCGCCGACCAGGATCGGGAGCGGGCCGTTAAGGGGAATCAAGCTTGGGTTCAGGCCATGGATCAAACCGGGGTTTAGACGAAGAACAATTGCGACGAAGGCCACCAGAGCTGTTGTCAGGACAATGCCATCCACGAGGAAGGCCAGAGTGCGCCGCCCTATTGATGCAGATGGGAACGGGGACGCGATGGGAGAGTCGGCAGCTGCTCGCCTGTCGGCCGACTCCAGATGAGCGGGTTCGATCAGCATTCCACCTAACGCAGGCGGCGGGGGCAGAATCTCGGGGACTTCGACTATGCGCGGCCGATGACGATCAAAGACGGGATCGGCCAGGTCGCTCGGGTGAAAAACCGGAATTGCGGCAGACCGCGGGAACTCTATGACATTGGCGGATAGTTCCGAAGCTTGCTCCGGATGTTGGTATGGGGCTTGCTCCGATGCGTGACGGTTCGATGGCTGGCGTGGTTCCGTGAAACTCGGCGCCTCGACTGTCGCCGGTTCTTCTTTTGTCGGGAACGTGAAGTCTTGATCGGCTGGCGCAGCCGCCACCGCGGCCGATCCACTTGCCGTCGCGGGACGTGACCAGCCCTCGGGCGCATCAAAAGGTAGAAGGAGTGATGGATAGCGCGGAGTCCGGGGCTTGCGCCGGTTGCGATAGCGTTCAAGGCGAGCGGCTACCTCGACGCGCCAGGAATTGGGGTTCGGATCGGAGTTCGGACAAACGTTTGGTTCCGAGGCCGCAGCTTCAGCAGCGGCGGTGGCGCAGAGGTGCGCGTGAGCCGCGGGATCGCCGCCGGTCGGACCGCTTGTCAATCCGGTTGTCATCAGTCCAGTAGTCATCAGTCCGGGATCAATCCGGTGGTCGTAGTCAATTCGTCGTAACCAAGTCGTCGAAGAATGCCAGCAGCCAGAGCCAGGCCAGGCACAATGGGGAGATCACAAAAATGCGCAGCTTTGCTTCGCCTGCCGCTCGCGTGCTAAGGTCAGTTGGTTCCCGTTGGCAGACCGGTTTGCGGAGCGCACGCGCGCTTGCAGATCATGTTCTCGCAGATCACCGCTAATGATCACCCGCTCTCGAATCTTTATCACGGCCGCATTGGTCTGTCATCTGCTTCTCGCTTCCGGGATAGTAACCAGCCAGACGCTGCCCCCCGCCTCGCCGACGGTTTCCGCCCAAGAGAGCGCTCCGGTGACAGAGCCGGCTCTACCGGCAGCGCCGGGCAGTCAGACCGAGGAGCCGGTTACGATCCGGGCGGTGCAACAGGAGAAGGACGGGTCTATCTACCACCTGCGGGGCGAGGCGGAAATCGACTATCGCACCTATATCCTGCGCGCGGATCAAATCACCTACAATTCGGACACGGGAGACAGCGAACTGGAGGGCCACGTGGTGCTGGATGGCGGCCCTTACGACGAGCACGTCGTGGCCAGTCATGGCACTTACAACATCCGCACCCAAGTCGGAACATTCTATAGCGTGATTGGAACGGTGGGAATGCAGATGCGGAAATCCCGCTACGTGCTTACTACATCCAATCCGTTTGCCTTCACCGGAAAAATTGTCGAGAAGCACGGGCCCGATCACTATCTGGTGCGGCAGGGTACGGTCACTACTTGCGAGTTGCCGCATCCGAAGTGGCTATTCGACGCGAAGCGCATTTCAGTGGATGTGGACGGCACGGCGAAAATCTATAACAGCGATTTTCAGCTGATGGGCATGCCGGTGTTTTATTTTCCGTTTGTAAGCTATCCGGTTCAGAAACAGCGGCAAAGCGGGCTGTTGATTCCAACTTTTGGCTCCTCGTCCACCAAGGGATATATTGCCGGCGAGTCGATGTATTGGGCCATCAATCGCAGCATGGACGCACTGGTGGGCACCGATTACTATTCGAAACGAGGTTGGTTCGAACGGGGAGAATTCCGTGCCCGCCCGAGCGACAGTTCGTACGTGTTCTTCAACTACGTGGGGATGGTGGATCGCGGCATCGGCTATCCACCGCAGAACCAAGGCGGCGAGGACGCGCGTTTTATGGCGGAGCGCGCTATCGGGACTTTCCGCGGCGTTGCGAATGTGGATTACTTGAGTTCGTTCGTTTTCCGCCTCGCCTTCACCGATGTTTACACGCAGGCGATCGATTCGGAAGTGCGGTCGCAGATCTTTCTCTCCAACACGACTAACGGATTTCATCTCAATGGGCTGGCGGAGCGCTACCAGAACTTCGAAGTGTGCGTGCCGCCTCCGGTACCGGAGCCCGGAACTTGCAGCACGATTACGCAGACCGAGCTGGTTCGGATCCTGCATACGCCAAGCTTTTTCCTTTCCGGCGAGGAGCGGCAACTGGGAAATACGCCGCTGTACTGGTCGTTCGAGAGTGCAGCGGAAGGTTTGCAGCGGCGCGAGATTGGGTTCCGTACCGGTCCTATCGTGGGCAGGTTCGATCTGGCTCCTTCGCTTACCATGCCGGTGCAATGGCAGGGATGGTCGTTCCGTCCCGAACTTACGCTCCGGGACACCTTCTACACGGAACAGGGTAACGCGACAACTTCCACAACCGCGGCCGATGACATTCTTAATCGCAAGTCGCTGGAAACTTCGGTCGAGGTGCGTCCGCCGGCATTGTCGCGAGTGTTCGATCGTCCCTGGCTCGGACGCAAATGGAAGCATGTGATCGAGCCGCGTATGAAGTACGACTACGTCGTCGGCATCAATAACTTTGCCAATATTCTGCGATTCGATGCCGCCGATGTGCTCACCAACACGAACGAAGTCGAGTACTCAGTGGTGAATCGGCTTTACGCCAAACGCGTCGATCCCAACGCAAAGGATTGTGACGTCCTGACGATGAGCACGCTCACCATCGGCGGACCTCCGCAAGTCGGCGTGGTGCCGTGGGAGGTGCCTCCGAAACCGGACGCGCAAATTTGTGCGTCGGGACCTCGAGAGATCTTGAGTTGGGAGATCGGCCAGAAATATTTCTTCGATCCGACGTTTGGGAATGCGCTGGTTGTGGGGCAACGAAACGTGTTCACGACCACCGCCGATTTCACTGGCACTGCCTTTCTGGATTCAGAACGGCGATTCGCTCCTCTGATTTCCCGCTTGCGCATCGAAACCAGCCCGCGCACCAACACTGAGTGGGACCTGGACTACGATATCAAGACCGGGCAAATTAATTCCAGCATGGCGCTGGTGAACTATCACTACGGCCCATTTACCATAGCGGGAGGCGATGCTTTTCTGCGAGTTATCGACACGGTGGCGGGAACGACGCCGACAAACTGTGCGATACGCGGAACCACCCCAAGCGCAAACGTCTGTGATTTTCAGCAGTTTCGGGTGTTGCTTGGCTACGGTCAACTCAACAAGCGTGGCTTGAGCGCCGCCGCCAGCTTCGGCTTCGACGCGGACAATGGATCTCTGCAGTACGCGACGGCGCAGACGAGTTACATCTGGGACTGTTGCGGCGTGAACCTGGAGTATCGGCGCTTTGCGCTGGGAACGGTACGGAACGAAAATGAATATCGTTTCTCGTTTACGCTGGCGAACATTGGAACAATCGGCAACCTCAAGCGACAGGAGCGGCTGTATTAAGTTCTCTGTTCTCAGAAACATCCCACGCCGCTGACTGAGAACTGGGATCTGAGAACTTTTTTCGTGGATAATGGAGATTGTGAGCACTGCAGCCATGCTCAATCAGAAAGCTGAACACCTGCGCCAGATCCTCGCGGGCCGCGGGCGGTTGATCGTCGCTTACTCTGGTGGCGTAGACTCCGCTTTTCTTGCCTGGATGACGCGCCAGGTGCTGGGCAGCCAAATGCTGGCGGTGATTGCGGATTCCGCCAGCCTGGCGCGAACTCATCTGGAAGATGCGCTTGCTTTTGCGCGCGAGCACGAAATTCCGGTCGGGGTTGTGGAAACGCAGGAATTGGAGAATCCAGCCTACGTCCGCAACGATGCCATGCGCTGTTTTCACTGCAAGGACGAATTGTTTACTGTCCTTGAGCGCTACCGCGAAGCCTGCGGATTCAATGCTATCGCCTATGGAGTGAATACCGACGATGCGGGCGATTTTCGCCCAGGGCAGCAGGCCGCGCGTGAGCATCGTGTTTTGGCTCCGCTCCTGGAAGCGGGTCTGAATAAGGCGGAAATCCGGGAACTGGCGCGGCAGGCAGACTTGCGGGTGTGGGACAAGCCGGCCTCCGCATGCCTTTCCTCGCGCATGGAGTATGGACGCGCAGTTACGCCCGAAGCGCTGAATGTGATCGAGCGCGGCGAAGACGCACTGCGGACCATGGGTTTCCGGCAATTCCGCGTACGCCATCACGGAGAAATCGTACGTATTGAGATTGCGCGCGAAGAGCTTCCCCGTGCCTTGACCGCCGAGATGGCTCGCGAGTTCACCGCCGTGTTCAAAGGACTGGGATTCAAGTTTGTCACTCTCGACCTGGAGGGATTCCGTTCCGGGTCGATGAATCAATTGCTGACTGCGGAGGAGTTGCTGAGGGGACGCGCCTGAAAAAACGGAGTCGTCTGTAGAACCCCGTCGCTACCGCGAGGCTCCGGGAGTCTTGGTGCCATGAGATAATCAATGTTGTTGCAACGAGAAAATGTCGTATTAACTGCAACGAGACTTTGTCACCCCCTATCGATTAAGTAACGGCCGCCAAAGCGGGGCGGCCGGAGAGATTGTAGATACGCGGTGTCGGGGTTTTTCGTTTCTGGGCCGAGGT
>DATFZT010000151.1:0-27996 GCA_035314185.1 Terriglobales bacterium | reverse complement strand
GCGAGAAGACGATGCGCCCCTGATTCATGAGCCATTGTCTGCTCTCCTCGCATTCAAATCGCGGCAAGCCAGAAATGACTTCAACTTGTTGCGCAGCTATTACTTGCAGCCAGCACCTTGTTACTTAACCGGACAGCAGTGGCCGACCCCATAGAGACTGTAAGTAACCAGCGTTCGATCCCCGGATCGCGAGCGATTTGTCTCTTTCAGAGAGAGTTCCACGCCCGGACTGTTCATGTCCTTGCCGAAGTGTTTTTGAAGTTTGGCAAGTAGTTCAACTTTTGACTTCACGTCCGGTGTTAGGTCCTGAGCAGTATTGCGAGCTGATGACGGCGGCGGTCCGGCAGCTTGGTCTGACTGTGCGACGACAATCGCGACCAGAAGCAGAACGGGAAACAAGTAGGACGTGCGACATCTCATGCTCGCATGCTCCTTTTCGTACGGAAGGCTACTCCTTCGGATAGGTGTTGTAAAATCGCCATCTCACTCATCACCGATGAGCGGAATTAACTCCGCAGGAAATTCGCTACCAGCTTTTTCCCTTCGTCCGTCAGCACGCTCTCCGGATGGAACTGCACGCCTTCGACGGGAAACTTCCGATGCCGCAAACCCATGATGACCCGGGTTCCATCGCCGTCGCGAGTCCATGCGCTGATTTCCAGATCGTCGGGCAAGCCTTCTTCTGCGACGATCAGGGAATGATAGCGGGTCGCGGTCATCGGTGAAGACAGGCCGCGAAAGATGGTCCTGCCATCGTGCTCGACCTGACTCGTCTTGCCGTGCATCAGGTTCTTCGCGCGCACCACGAGGCCGCCGAAGGCCGCTCCGATCGCCTGGTGTCCCAGACAGACGCCCAGCAACGGAACATTATTCTTGTTCTTGCCCGCAAAATGACGGATCAGTTCGATGCTGATGCCGGCTTCCTGCGGCGTGCAAGGTCCGGGAGAAAGCACGATGCGCTCGGGATGCATTGCCTCGATCTCTTGAACAGTCACTTCGTCGTTGCGGCGAACCTCAACCTGGGCGCCCAGTTCGCCGATGTACTGGACGAGGTTGTAAGTGAACGAATCGTAGTTATCGAGGACGAAGACCACGTGTTTATTGTAGCGGTTGAAGGGCAGATCGACAGCAGGTTTCAAAGTTTCAGAGTTTCAAGGTTTCAATGAACCGGCAAAAGCGGGCCCGATGCGAATCGAGATCGTCCTTGAAACTGTGAGCCTTTAAACCTTGTTCTTGACAGCCGTGTCACTAATTGCCATGCTTACAGGCGATTTCTGACTACTTCTTTGAAACTGTTAAGTTCTGAAATTCTGAAACTCTTGCTCTTGAGGACGTGCAATGGCCGAGACGCAGCCAGACCAGGCGAATGACAATAACAAGCGGGCTACGCGGCGGTTCTCGCTTCGTTTGCCCGTAAGCGTCCGCTACGGCGAGAATGAAGAGGAACACGAGGCGCAGACCCGCGACGTCAGCGCGCGCGGGATTTGCTTCTACGTCGATTCCGCCATCCAGGCCGGCTCTGTCATTGATTTCACGCTGACCCTGCCGCCCGAGATTACGCTGACGGAAAGCATTCGGGTGCGCTGCAAGGGCCGTGTGGTGCGAATTGAAGGTGGCCGTCCCGCCAAGAAGATGGCGGTGGCCGCCGTTATCGATGAGTACGAGTTCCTCGCCGACTCGTAGTCCTGGTCAGTTGTGTTTCTCGTTCACGACGTTTCTTTCGACTATATTCCACCGTTATATTTCTCGACGCGGCCCCCGAGTGGTATGGTTTTTCTAACACTCGAGTGCCGCTGTGAAAGACGTCCAGCCTAATCGTCGGTTCCGGCAACCGCGTTCTCGTTGCAATTTGCGGGCGGATTTGTGCGCGGTCCTGGTAGTGGGAATGCTGGGGCTCGCACCGTGGCTCCGCTCCCAGACCACGAACAAGCCTGGCGCCCAGCCATCCGCTTCTTCTGCCGTGGGCAAGATTGCCGCCATTAAGAGCTTCCGGATTGTGCAGGAAAAAGATGGTCCGGCAGTTGAAATTCTTTCGACTAAGCCGTTGATTCCCTCGATTCAAGCGGTCAGCGACCCGGATCGGCTGGTGATCGATCTGCCTAACGCACGGCTGGAAACCCAGCAGAAGCGGATCCGCATACAAGCCGATCAGATCAGCACGCTACGCGCCGACCAGTTTCAGCAGAATCCGCCGGTCGCACGCGTGGTCGTGGATCTGCTCGCGCCGCGCGCCTACACCTGGGATGCCGCGGGAAACCGCTTGGTCGTGCATCTTGGGAAGAATCCCAACCAGGCAAAAAATTCGCCGTTTGAGTCGCCGACGGTTCCCAGCCTGACGCCCGCGCCGCAACCGGTAGTAACGGCCGTGCGCACGGCGGGCCCGCTGGCGTTGGCTGAAGATAACGGAGGCGCGGGTTCTGCGATTACGGCCGGACCCGATACCGCCGTTCTCCGCCTGTCGAGTGGCGGCGAAGTGCATGTTTGTCCGGGAACGACCGTATCGGTGACTCCGTCCGAGAGCCGGCACAACCTGATGCTCAGCATGAACACGGGCGCGCTGGAAGCGCACTTCGCTCTCGACGCTTCTTCGGATTCCGTGATGACGCCGGACTTCCGCATCCTGCTGGTGGGGCCGGGGGAATTCCACTATGCCATCAGCGCCGACAATCAAGGCAATACCTGCGTGCGTGCGCTGCCCGGCAACACGGCATCGGCGATTGTTACCGAGTTGATCGGCGATCGTACTTACCAGGTCAAGGCAACCGACCAGCTCGTGTTTCGCGCCGGGCAACTTGATCGTGTGGATATGGCGGTACCGCTGGAGTGCGGATGTCCGCCGCCGCGGGCGACCAACGATCTGCCCATGCAGAGCAAGACAGAGGGCGCAGCCATGCCGCCCGTAAATGCGCGCCCGGCGCCGGCTGCGGAGACGCACGCAGGAAATGTTTCCGCAATCGAGGTGCCGCCAACGGCCGCTCCGCTTGACGCTTCCATTGCGCCCAACGAACTTCATGTGCAGATAGAGGCGCCCTTTGTCTTCCACGCGACCGGCCCTCCGCCTGCTCCGGTTGAGGAAGTGCGCGCCCTGCCTCTCAATTCGCGTCCGCGGACAGCACCCGCTGTGGCCGCTCCGCTTCCTCCGCCAGTGAACGACAAGCCGAAACCGGCGGGCACTGAAGCGGCAGCGACGGATCGCGCCCCGAAGCGTGGGTTCTTCAGAAAACTCGGCGGACTTTTTGCCGCGCTATTCCACTAACTGGTCAGGCGTGAACTGCTCGGGTGGCTCAAGATGACAAATTGAGTTGATGCAGGGCGACAAATCGCGTCACGAACTCTCGCGGCGCGCGAGTCTAGACCACAGCGTGAGATTGAGCTGGAGCTGCGGTGTGCTGCGCGCACTGGTCCAGGATTTCGGGGACCTCAAACAGCGCTCGATTGGAGTATTCCGATGCCTTCCTTCGAAACTCATTGAAGGTCGAGGCTTGAAGCAAGCTTTGAACGGCGCGAGCAATTGTTTTGAAGCTGGGCACGACGATCCCGTAACCCTTCTCGGTCACCCATTCCGCGTTGTAGCGCTCTTGCGGCAGGGTTCTGGAATTGCATTCCACGATGACGGGCAAGTGGAACTGCAGCGCCTCGCTGATCGAGCCCGGACCTGGTTTCCCAATAAAGAAGTCGGCCATGGCGATGTAGTGTTCGACATTCTGAGTGAATCCAATGACGAGGATTGGCTTTCTGGTTTGGAGCTTCTTGAGCTTAGCGGCGAGCTTTTGGTTGTGGCCGCAAATCAGGATTAACTGGACGCCGCTGGCGACGTCGTTGAGCTTCCTGGTGATGTCGACCATCACTTGGGAGCCATGGCCTCCGAACAGCACAATGCCAGTTGGACAGTCGGGCTCCAGGCCGAGATGTTTCCTTTCAGCGGCGCGATCGACGGTTGTCTTTTCGTAGAACTTTGGCTTCAGGATCATTCCCGATGTTTGGAAGATATGGTCGGCGGAATGGCCGATGGTTATGGCTTGTTGGCGGGCGCGCTCCGTGCCGGCGATGATGAATTCCGACTCCTGCTCGATCCAGAAATGTGGCGGGTAATCTGCTAAATCGGTGATCAGGGTGACAAAGGGCGCCCTTGCGGCAGGCGTTTCTGTACCATCCGGGCGAAGGCTGTCGGCGATCTCGCGATTGAAATGCGGGATCACGGAGAGCACCAGGTCCGCCGGATGTTGCGCCCAATGAGCTCGAAGTAGTTTCACGATTGGATTGTGGTAGGCACGGATCGTCCCCTGGAGAGCTAGCAGAAGTTGTGGTGTAAAGCGGGTCCAACCTTTGCGGAGAATCAGGTTGTAGGTGTCCTGAATACGCAGGCCCGTGGCACGACGAATCAGGTCGAGGGGATCGAGCAATTCCTGAATGTCGAGAAGGCTGACTTCCCAGGGATGCTCCTGGCTGGAGAGAGTGGCTTTGAGGGCCTCCGCTGCGCTGCGATGCCCTCCGCCCGCGTGATGGAAAACGATGGTTAGTTTGCGCAAGATTTACGGTGCCTCGTTTTTGTGGCGAACGATTGTTTTCAAATTTCGGAAGACCATCCAGTCGCTGGAACAAGCGTCAGGTAGCCACGCCCTCATATTCTCCATCTTCGACGAATCCTGCCTCGTCGCCGAAATCGGCAGGTTCGTTATCAGCGGGGCTTTGTTCTGCGCCGGGATGGAGATCGTCGGGCCGCTCAAGATATTCATGGATCTGGACTCCCTCTTCACCGACGGTGATATAGGTAAGATGCTCATCGATCCAGGCTCCGCAGTTGAAATAATCGACTCCGTGTTCGTGCTTGTGCAGGGCGGCATGAGTGTGGCCGCAGAAAATGCGTGCCGCTTGATGGTGGCGGGCATGGGCCAGCGCGCCCTCGGCGACCTTCTCTGACAAGCGCTGCCAGCGGGTGCCAAGCCGGTCGAGGAAACGCGTCACGGTCTTGTTTTTCGAATCCCACTTCTGCAGTTGCAGGTAGAGCAGCGTCCCGATGTAGTAGCTGACGTGGACATTGCTCACCACGAAGCCGTCGAACTGGTGACCATGCACAGCGATGTGGCGCAGGCCCTGATATTCCCATTGATATTCCTGGTACACGCGAACACCGACCAGGTGGGACATGATTTCGGTCAGTCCGTGGTCGTGATTGCCTTCGACCCACACTACTTCGACATTGCGCTTGGGATTGGAAAGCTTGCGAATGAAGCTTAGGAATTTCCAGTGCTCTTTTTTCAAGCGCCCGAAATTGAGGTCGGCAAAGATGTCGCCGAGCAGAATGAGGCGGCGATATTGATTTTCCCGAAGCACGCGCAACGCCTCGCGCGCGCGGCTCATGTCCGCGCCGAGATGCAGATCCGAAAGGATCAGCGTGTCATAGATCTGCGAGGCTATGACCTGCGAGGCTATGACCTGCGGCGGCACAGCTTTCATTGTCACCGGGCAGTGTTACGAGGTGATGAATTGGGAACTGGGCAGGGGCCAGAGGTAATCTGTTAGTAACCTGCCTGGCAATGAGGGCCGACGGATGCAGATGGCTTGCCTTGCGGCGGTCTTGGGTCCGGACTCAGTGCGCCGGAGGAACGTATTCGGCTGGACGCGCGGATCCCTCACCGAAGAAAAACTGCTCCATCTGCTTCACGATGACTTCCTGATCCTGCTTGCGCGCCGGGTTCAGGCGATATTCATTGAGCAACATTTTGCAGTGTTCCATCCACTGGCCCCACGCCTGTTGCGAGACGTTGTCGTAAATCTTTTTTCCCAAGTCGCTGTCGAACGGAGGCTCGGGAAGTCCAGGCAGTTCCTGTTTCAATTTTGCGCAGAAGACTTTGTGATCGGACATAGATTTCTTCTGAAATTATCGCACAGGTATCACGGCTTCACCGGCGCCGGACGAGACGCTTCTGCTGGTGACGGTGAAATGTTGCGTGAGTTTGCGCGAGCGAGCCGAGCACGTGCTTGACCAAAATCGCTCGGTGCAGCGATATTTTCATTGACAAATTACATACAAATGGCAATATCTTGTGGTAGGACAGCTGCTCATACAAGAACTTGAGTAGCCCGGGCATCAAGGTGCCCTGTCGAGAACCTTGGGAGAACAAATCGTTCAAACGGAGGAAACACTTCATGGCAACCAAGAAGAAAGCCGCCAAGAAAAAGAAACACTAAGCGGACGGATGCTCGTTCAGAAGTTCCCCAAAGCCTCTCTGGAGAAGCACCTCTTGAGAGGCTTTTCCATCGGGCCATCTGTACTTTTGGGGGTTGTCGCGGGGCGCGGCTCGTGCTAGAAACGCGTATACAGCAGTAGGGAAACGGCCTTCATGAGCAGCCTCCGCAAGAAAGCTCCGAAGAAAGCAGCCCGCAACGCCGTGGTCATCATCCCGGACAAGCTCTATTTCCGCATCGGCGAAGTTGCCAGTTTGTGCCGCCTGCCGGCCTACGTCCTTCGGTTTTGGGAAACCGAATTTCCGCAGCTCAAGCCGGTAAAAAGCAGCACTGGGCAGCGCATGTATCGCAAACGTGATGTGGAGTCGGTGGTGCGCATCAAAAAGCTGCTTTATGAAGACGGATTCACCATCGCCGGGGCGCGGGTGCAGTTACGCGAGGAGACCAAGTCCGAGCGAAGCCAGAGCACCCTTCCATTTCCGGCGAAGCCTTCCGTGAATGTGGCGCACCTGCGGAATGAACTGCAGCAGATCCTGCACATTCTTAGCGCACGCCGGTAGAAGCGGGTAAGAGTCGCTCCCCTCGGGATGACAAAATCGATTCGGTCTTACGCCGATTCCCTTAGTGGCTCGGCCTCTACCAGCGGCGCATTGACTAGGTGCTCGCTCAGGAACCAGACCTGCAGTTCGCTGGGACGAAGCACATCACTTACCACCAGATCGTTGGTACCGGCGTCGCCGAGTTTGGTGGCCAGATCCGCGAGTTCACGGCAATAGGTGATGATGAGTTCGTGCGCGTCCAGCAGGCGCGACAGTTGCACGGGAACTTCTTCGCGACCCTTGGGCGGGCGTGGAATCCGGGTCGTTTCCGCGACATCGGCTGCCATGGCGACACTGATTCCGCCTAGCAGCTGGATTCGTTCCGCGATGGTGTCGACGATCTCGTTCTGTTCTCCGTAGTGCTTATCGAAGAGAAGATGGAGCTGATAGAAAGTCGCTCCGGACACCTGCCAATGGGACTTCTTGTAAAGATCCCGCAGAGTTATGGTGTCGGCTAACAGTTGATTGAGTCGCTCGGTCATTTCCAGCCGGACCGGTTCTTCCAATTGCAACGGCAGGGCACTGGTCACCGTGCCAAATGCCTGGAGTTCGCGGGCTGACTGGTGGTAGCGGGGTTGGGCTGAAACTTTGTGCGTATTGCTGGAGATTGGTTTCCTGGGCATGAAGTTCTCCTGGAAGTACGAATTTGGGTAAACCAAGTTAGGCAAACCAGTTTTGGCGAACCAGAAGAGGAGGAATTTGCCAGAACAGAGGTATCGACTTCCGGTCCTGTTTACCGGTTCAGCTGCTTTTGATGCGAGCCGCGGGAAATGGATACGGGAATTCTGCCCGCGCCGGAGTCCCTATTTACGACGTCGGGGGCAGTCGCGGCTGGCTGGCAGGCTGCGGGAGAAGTCGTTTCTGAGTGAGAACAGTACGCTCAGCGGGTAAAGCCGTACTCAATCGATGCACTTACCGCAGCGCTGAAGCGTTGCGCCACCCAAAATCAATCGCGGAGTCGAGTTTCTCCGCAGGCTGCTAAGCTCAGTCGGCAGCGCTGCGGCGGACGCTTTGCACCTCGGTCAGGAAATCAACTCGCGGCTGGCCTTTGACTCCCGCACTGGCCATTTTGGCTTTGAGTTCTTCGGACGCGATAAATGCGCGCGCCTTTTCCAGACTCTCCCATTCCATGAAAAGGTTGACATCGTTGACGTTTCCGGCGCCGCGAAAAATGCGGCAGCTGCACTCGCCGTTCTTGCGTCGCCAGTCCTGGGCGGAATCGAACGCGGCTTTCCAGACCGTATAGTCGGCGACTTCGTGGTGAATCAGAAGGTTGATCATGGGGTCGGATACACTCCTTTCAAAGTAAAACGTTGCTCCAAACGCGGGAAAAATGCAAGGGCGAGGGTCACAGGAGATGGGGTTGGGTAGGGAAATGATTGTTGGAGTAAAGGCGAGTTTTCGTCAAATCCGAACACGCTCAGCTTTCGGCGGACCAAAAAAAGCCCCGTCCAAAAAAGAGCCTGGACGGGGACTTGAAGAAAGGCAGTCACGAACTTTGTTTACTGCCGCGCCATGGCGATGCGGACAGCATCCTCCGGCGAGACAAGGTGATCGACGCTTACAGCATCCTCGGCAATGGCGAGTTGGACGCCCTTTACGTGACCCGTAAATTCGTTGCCGCGCGCCCCGTAGTCTGGCGAGACGGGAGAACCGTTGTCCACTCCTACGTCGCAGCCGTCATCGGCGGAGAAGATCATGGCCGCCGTGACCCCGACCTTGCCCTCGCCGACTTTCTTGCCATCCACGAACAACGACGCGACACCACTTTTGCCCAAGCCGCCACCAGCATACGCCAACTCCATGCGCACCTGGTGCTCGCCCGGAGGCAGCACGTCGCTGGATTCGGCATAGAACTGCATAATGCCGAGGAAGTTGTAACAGTATTTCAGTTTGCCGCCCTTGGCGTAGAGACTCCAGCCGCCGATATTGCCGCCTTGGGCGACGATGACGCCCTCGGCTCCGGTGGCGGGTACAACAATTGCCGCCGTCACCGAATGGGATTTGTTCTTCAGATTGAGGACCGAATTCTCCGACAGACGACCCATGCTGCCAAACAGGATTTGGGAATTGCCCTTGATCAGCTGCGGACGGCCTGCTGTATCCGAGTTAATCCGTGCACCGAGGTTGTCATCAAGGGGTAGTACGTTATATCGTGTCGCCTCGATCAGCCACAGACGTTGCAGTTCGTGCAACTTCTCCGGCATCTGCCTGGACAGGTCGTTTGCCTGGGTCCAGTCTTTCGTGGTGTCGTAGAGTTCCCAAACGTCATCGTCGAAAGCCGGGGTTACCTCGCCGATGAGGATCCAAGGCGTCTTGTGCCGTGTCACCGCGGTCCAGCCCTTGTGGTAGATGCCGCGGTTGCCGAACATCTCGAAATACTGTGTCTCATGCTGCTCGGCTGCCTTGGCGTCGTTGAACGCGTACGCCATGCTGACGCCCTCGATCGGATGCTGCTGCACTCCGTTGACGGAAAGAGGCTGGGGCAGACCGGCCACTTCAAGAATGGTCGGCGCGACGTCAATGCAATGAGCAAACTGGCTACGGATCTCGCCTTTTCCTTTGATTCCTTTGGGCCAATGCACGATCGTCCCGTTGCGCGTGCCGCCCCAATGCGAGGCGACTTGCTTGGTCCACTGATATGGCGTGTCCATGGCGTGCGCCCAGCCCACCGCGTAGTGGTTGTAAGATTCCGGCCCACCCAGTTTGTCCAGGTGTGCCATCAGGAACTCAGGCGTCTCCAGTGCCGAGGCCCCGTTGAAATTGATCATCTCGTTGTAGGTGCCATGCAGCGTACCTTCGCCGGAGCCACCGTTGTCGCCGATGATGTAGTAGATCAGCGTGTCATCGAGAAGGTTGAGTCTTTTGATCGAATCGATCAGACGGCCAACATGGTAGTCGGCATATTCCATGAACCCCGCGTAAACTTCCATCTGGCGGGTGAGCACTGGCTTAAGCGCGGCTGGCATTTCATCCCATGCCGGGATTTCCTTGTGCCTCACCGTGAGCTGACAGTCTTGCGGAATGACACCCAGCTTTTTCTGACGAGCAAAGGTCTCTTCGCGCAGCTTATCCCAGCCCTGGTCAAACTTACCCTTGTACTTATCCGCCCAGTCCTTCGGGACGTGGTGCGGGGCGTGTGTGGCGCCCGGTGCGAAGTAGACGAAGAATGGTTTGTCGGGAATGAGCGCTTTCTGTTGCCCAATCCAGTTCATGGCCTTGTCGGTCATGTCTTCCATAAAGTGATAGCCCTGTTCGGGCGTCTTCTTTGGCTCGACAGGTATAGTGCCTTCATAGAGCGACGGATACCATTGGTGCGCTTCGCCGCCGATGAACCCGTAGAAATATTCGAATCCGCCTCCGCCGGTAGGCCAGGAATCGAAGGGACCGGCCGGACTGGTCTCCCAAACCGGCACTTCGTGACACTTGCCGAACTGCGCCGTGGCATACCCGTTGAGCTTAAGGGTCCGGGCAAGGGGCGCGCAGGTGTTGGGCAGAACCGAACAATAGCCGGGCGACCCGCTGGCGATCTCGGTGATCCCGCCCATGGCAACCGTGTGGTGATTGCGTCCGGTCAACATGGCCTGTCGAGTCGGCGAGCAAAGCGCTGTAGTGTGAAAGCGGTTGAATTTCAGACCACCGCTCGCTAAGAGTTCCGCGTTCGGCGTTTTGCATGGTCCCCCGAAGGCGCTGGAGGAGCCGAAGCCGGCATCGTCAATCAAGACGACGAGAACATTTGGCGCACCCTTGGGCGGCCGCAACTGTGTGATCGCCGGATACTTGTTTTCCGGATCCTTGGCATCGTACAAAATCAGGCCTGAGCGCGGTGGATCCGGAATGGGGAGAACGTTTCGTTGAACTTTGTCTTGGTCGCTCATAGTTAGGCTTCCTTCCTTTTAAACGCGGGATGTTGACAAGACGACGAAGGGAACAGGCAGAGGTTCGTCTTGACGGCGTAAATCTAGGACTCCGGCGTCAGAGAGGCAACTGTCAGAATGTACAGTGGAACTCGCCGGACCCCTGTCTTGGGGCGGGAAGCGGCCTTCATGTGGGACGAGAAAACGAACTAGCGGATCGGTTCGCTGAGGTAGGGCCTGCTAGGATCGGTGTCCAGGTGCGTGCTCGGCGCAAACGGCTGCCACAATGCCGACTTCCCTTACGCACCCGAGCACGTGGGTAGCAATATTGGGACAACCGGAGTGGTCGCAGAGATATTCTGTAAGCAGTTCTTCGCGTCCGTCCGGAGTCGTGAGGCCCGTTTTGATCGTTACCTGAGGAATGGAGAATCCCCCCAACCGAATACTTGTATTATCCGACGCGTGGAGGGCCTCTGTGCAAGTAACCTTGGTACCTCGGACGTCGGGACGTCACCAACTAGGGTCAACGAGGCTCACGCAGTGATCGGTGACCTACAATCGCCTACTCCACAACGTCCGCATCCAGCACGCGTTCCTGCTCCAAATAATGCGAGACCGCATACTGGGCCAGAAGTGGGGTCTGCACGCGAACTTCTGCGCCCATCCATTCACCCTTCGCATGGGGCGCGTTCGCTGGGTGGTTGCACGGACCTCCACCGCCGAAGTTGGGACCAAACGCGGCGTTCTGGATCTGATCGAACTGGCTTAGTTTGCGCCAGGCTTCGTCACCAACGGTCCCAGCAACATCAATTTTTAGCCGGATCAGTGGCACTCTTCGATACTATCTTAGTCCGCGGGGTCGAGAGTAAATGGTCGGGACGGCGAGATTTGAACTCGCGACCCCTTGCACCCCAAGCAAGTGCGCTACCAGGCTGCGCTACGTCCCGATGATCCTGCCTACCGATGGAATCCGCCGCCGAGGACGGCAGCGTGGGGTTTGACTTTCAAATTCTACACCAGTCGGTGGCCATGGGCGAGAACGGCTGCGACTCATTTGTCACAAACGGAGAGTGATGGGTATCACCTCAAGTCGACCGCTTCTCGCCGCAATATGATCGAGTGGCGGTCTTGGTCGTGGGCGGAGCGGGCTACATCGGCAGTCATACGGCGCGCGCGCTGCGGCGGGCCGGGTATGAGGCTTTGCTCTATGACAATCTCACCACCGGCTTCCGGCGCCTGGCGCAAGGCTTCGAACTGGTGGAAGGTGACATCGCCGACGAAGCCAAGCTCCGGCCGGTGCTGGCGCGCGTGGACGCGGTGATGCACTTTGCCGCCCATGCCTACGTTGGGGAGTCGGTCGAGAATCCGCGCAAGTATTTCCGGAATAATGTTCTCGGTGCGCTTAGCCTGCTGAACTCCGCGCTGGAAGCTGGCATCCGCCGCATTGTATTTTCCTCGAGCTGTGCTGTGTACGGTATTCCCGGGGAGACTCCGATCAAGCAAGTTCCAATTACGGAGCAGACGCCTTGCGCGCCAGTCAACCCCTATGGCGCGTCGAAGCTTTTTTTCGAAAACGCGCTTGCGGCTTACGGCCGAGCTTACGGACTGCGATCCGTGAGTCTGCGTTATTTCAACGCTGCGGGAGCCGACGAACGCGGTGAGATCGGCGAAATCCACGACCCGGAAACTCACCTGGTTCCGCTGACGCTTGCCGCCTCCACCGCGAACGGAGCCGAACTGCAAATTTATGGGCTCGACTACCCGACTCCGGATGGTACCTGCATTCGCGATTACATTCATGTGAACGACCTCTCCGATGCGCACGTCCTTGCGTTGCGCTACTTGGAAAGGCAACCCCTCGCGAGAAACAGCGACGAAGGAAGCGGCGACTCACAGGCCATCAATCTGGGGACGGGCCACGGATACTCTGTTCTCGAAGTCATAGCGGCGGTGGAAGACGCCACAGGGCGCTCGGTCCGGCGAACCTTCAGACCACGGCGAGCGGGCGATCCTCCGGTTCTGGTGGCCGATCCGGCGAAGGCTCGGCGCATGCTGGGATGGATCGCTAAACGCAAACTCACGGACATTGTGTCTAGTGCGTGGATTTGGATGCAGAAAACGGCACAACGCCGGGCGGCATAGGACCAACACGTTAGAAGCTGGTGGTAAGGCGCGCTGCAACGCTGCGCGATGGTTCGATGGCGTTGCCGGAGAAAAGACCGCCGAAGTCGATAACGTCGAGGACGTTGGTAAGGTTCTGGCCGTCGATCTGAAACCGCATGGTCATATGATCCGACTTATAAACATCCGCTCCCGCCGAGGCGCTGATCTGAAAAGCGGGATAGATGCGCCCACGAGCAAAGTTGATGCGATTGAATACCTGCTGCCCGTATTCGGCGAGCACGGTGGCCGGGTCGCCATCGAACTCGAAGGGGAGCCCCGTGTCGTATTGAATACCGCCTGCGATCCAGAAGCGCGGTTTGATCTGGTAGCGAAGGCGTCCGCGAATGGTGTTGCGCTGATCTTGCGAATCGGGGAAATGGCTGGGGAGGGGTGCGGAGCCGTCGCCGTTTAAGAAGAGGCCACCAGTCACCGGGGACCAGACGTTACCGACAGTATAGGAGTAACTCAGGAAGCCGGAGAATTTGCGCCAATCCGGCAGTTCGAGCTTTGCCTCGGTGCCGTAGATGATGGACTTGCGGAACGCAATCGGGAAGCTGATGGTGGTGTTTGTAATAAGATTGTCATCCGCATAGTTGGCGACCAGCCGCCGAAAGTAGTTGGCGTCCAGTTTGATCTTGCCGTGGAATCCCTTGGTCAAACCTGCTTCGTAGTAGTTGCCCTCGGAAGGTTCCACGGGTAGGCGAGGGAGGTTCGGGTTGAGGGATCCAAACGCGACTGAACTTGAAGTCAGAATGTTCTCGAACGACGGGGTCTGAAAAACGCGGTCATAGGAGAAATGCACGATGAGATCGGCGGAGGAAAAATAGCGCGAAATCGCAACCCGTGGGTCGAGCGCTTGCCGGTTCAATAAGAGCTGATAGTGGTCCCAGCGCAGCCCGGCATTGATGGTCCAGTTCTTGAGAGTAATTCGGTCCTGCACGAATGCGGATTGTTCCAGGTCCGGCCGGTTTCCCATGAAGCCGAAGGTCGGAGGCGTGCCGGGGTCAAATTGCGTCGGATCGGTAATGACGTAGTTGAAATTCTCGCGCAGAAATAAGTTGTCCGACTCGACTCCAAACTTCCATTCGTTGCGTCCGCGATCGACGATTGCAGTCGCCTTGAAATATCCCTCGCGAAACCAATTGTGCTGAAAAACCTCGATCGGAGTCGAATTCTGGTTGGAGTTGAAATCGTTCGCATTGTCGCGGACCATCCCGCGAAAATCAGCGACCGCATGGGACGAGAAAGTGTGCTGGTAGGAAGCGATTCCCATGGTCTCGACGTTATCCGCCGTTTGACGCTGGCCCGCGGCTTGCTGCACCTGTTCGTTCGGAATGTCGTAGCGTGACAACTCGTGCCGAACGATGAATCGTAAGCGGTCTTTCGAAGTCAGATCGCGTTCGTAATTGACCGAGAAATCGCCCAGCGTACCCGTATTCGAATAGTTTTGCGGAACCACGGGATTCAGATAGTGGTCGGTCATGCTACCGCTGGCGCTGGCGCCGAACGCATTCTTGCCCCAAACATACTGCCCCTCGGCGAAAGCGCCAGCCGAATCGAAGGTGCCGCCCGAAAGCACCACCTGGCCGTGAAAGCCCGACTGCGCATCCTGCAGGGTGTTCACCTCGACCACGCCGCCCATTTTTCGACCATACTCCGCGGGAATGCCTGCGGTGTAGATGCTCAGCGATTGCACGTCATCGGCGTCAATCGCAGGTCCGAAGCTGGGCGAGCGATTGTCCGTCAGCGGAATGCCATCGACCACAAATTGAGTCTGATATTCCGATCCGCGCGGATGCAGGACGGCATTGCCTTCGTAGAGCCAGCCGGGCTGCGAATTCACCAAATCCTGCAGGGAGCGACCCGGAACTGAGCTGAGCCGGTCCTGGATAACATCCGAGCCGATCTGACTGATAGCGCCGGCTTGATTGGGGTCGATCAGTGTGTTGGGCGCCGTGACCATGACGGTTTCATTCACCGAAGGCAGCTGAAGTTGGATGGTGTATTCGGTGGGAATCGAAGAATGAATTTCAACGGATTCGGATGCGCCTGCAAAGCTGGGCTGCTTGATTTCCAGTTGATAGATGCCGTAAGGGAGGCGCCGCACGTTCAGGCTACCTTGATCGTTCGTCTCCAGATTATTGCGATACTGATTTGCCCGGCTGATGATCTGAACGGTTGCTTTCACTCCGAGGCCGGCCGGATCGGTCACTTTAAGGCGCAATTCTCCGCTATTGCTCTGGCAAAAGAGCGGCCACGCATAGAGGACAAGAATGGCTGCAAATCTCTTCATGAAGAACCGGCCTTTGTAGTTTAGCCGTTGCCGGGGCATGGACTATGCGACGTTTGTTGCCGGGATGGTTACCTTCGGGAGGGATACAGACAGTTGTCAGGGTGAGCCAGCTACAAAATCTTCGCCAGGTCGTTTCGTATTCTCTCCCAGGTGACGTCGAGTGCTTCGGGCAGGACTCTGGTTTCGCCGATTACGCTGACGAAATTGGCGTCCGCTACCCAGCGCGGGAGAATGTGCATGTGGATGTGTCCGGCTACGCCGGCGCCGGCGGCTTTTCCGATATTCATGCCGAGATTGATGCCGTCGGGTGCGTAGAGATGGCGCAGAACCGTCTCCATGCGCTGGGTCAGAGCCATCATCTCCTGGGCGGCATCGGCGGGGAGCTTCTGCAACTCGTCCAGGTGGGCGTAGGGGACGATCATGACGTGTCCGGGGGTGTAGGGATAGGTATTGAGGATGATGTAGCAATGCTTGCCGCGGTGGACTATGCGGGCTTGCTGGTCGCTTTCTTTGGGAGCATTGCAGAAGATGCAGCCCGACTTCGGCTCGGCGCCGGTTACGTAGGCGTAGCGCCACGGAGTCCAGAGATGGTCCATGGGGGGAGGGTAGCAGAAGGGGACGGGGCGGGGCGAATGGGGGGTGCGGCTGGACGGGTGTTGGGGGTAGTAGGCTAGTCATAGAGAGGAATTGAGCCAAGCGCGTGATCGCCGCTGGCAAAAAGCAGGTCCTTCGCTTTGCTCAGGATGACAAATCTTTATTTGATGCGAGGGGGAGAAACACTTGCTCAGGGTGACAACTCAGCTGGGGCCACTCTCAGTGTAGGCCCTGCCTTGACACCAAGTTTTCAGGCCTTTATTCTTACTTATTGCTCCCTGAGAGACTTTCGTCTCTGTGCGCACTTCCGCGGGCCTTTGCGGTAATTGGAGTGGGGGCGGCGGAGGTTCCAAGCTCCAATGTTCATCGAACTTAAGGATCTGGAAATTCACCCGGTTGATTTCCGGGAGGAATTGAGCCCGGGTGCGATTGATCTGGGGCCGGATGTGCTGCAGCGGTCGCCGTTGCGCAGTTCGGGGCGGGCGGATCTGGTCGAAGAGCATCACGGCAAGCACAAGGTGGTGCAGGATATACGGGTAAAGGGCAAGCTGGAGACGAGCCTGGAAGTGCCTTGTGCGCGGTGCCTCGATCCGGTTGTGCACCAGGTGGAGCGCAGTTTCGATCTGCTGTACCGGCCGCTGGGAACGGACTCGGGGCACGAAGAGCTTTCGGTTACGGACGCGGAAGCGGAGATCGGGTACTACCAGGGCGAAGGGTTGTTGCTGGAAGACATGCTGCGCGAGCAGGTGCTGCTGGCGCTGCCGTTGAAGACGATTTGCCGCGACGATTGCAAAGGGTTGTGTCCGCACTGCGGCAAGAATTTGAATGAAATTCAGTGCTCGTGCGTGGTCGAGGTGGAAGACCCGCGGTGGTCGGCGCTGAAAGAGATACGGGATAAGTTGAATCAGTAGAAGTTGAGGACTAAAAAAGGAATCATCATGCCTAATCCGAAACGCAGACATTCGCAACGGCGCACCGCTACTCGGCGGGCGCATGACTCGCTTTCGACGCACTCGCTGTCGGAGTGTCCGAACTGCCATGAGCAGAAGATGCCACACCGCGCTTGCCCGAAGTGTGGGACTTACAAGGGGCGCGAAGTTATAGAGGTCGCGGAGAAGTCTTAGTTCTCCGGCTGAGTGGTGGCCGGGCGGGGACGCCCGGCGCTCCATTTTTCTTTTTCTTGATGCCTAGCGTACTTTCATGTCTAGCATAATCGCACTGGATGCGATGGGGTCCGACAAAGCGCCTAAGCCGGAGATTGAAGGCGCATTGCAGGCGGCTCGTCATCATGGCATCCGCGTGCTGCTGGTTGGTCCGGAAACGCAGCTGCGGGCTGAGCTGGCGCGCTATCCCGGAGCGCGGCGGCTGCCGGTGGAAGTGGTTCACGCCAGCGAAATCATCACCATGGACGACAAGGTGGAGGCGATTCGCGCCAAGCGCGATTCGACGATCCGCGTCGGACTGCGGCTGGTGCGCGAAGGGCGCGCGGCGGGCTTTGTGACGGCGGGCAACACGGGCGCGGCCATGGCCACCGCAAAGGTGGTGCTGGGGGCGTTGCCGGGCGTGGATCGTCCGGCGCTGGCGGCGGCATTTCCTACGGTGCTGAACACGGCGGCGGTGTTGCTGGACGTGGGCGCGAATGTGGATTGCACTCCGAATAATCTGGAGCAGTTCGCGGTGATGGGCGATATTTATTGCCGGTCGATTTTCGGGATGCAGCATCCGCGGGTGGGACTGCTTTCGATTGGAGAAGAAGAAGGCAAGGGCAACCACCTGACGCGCGAGGCGTTTCAGCTGCTCAAGCGGCTTCCGATTAATTTTATTGGCAATGTGGAAGGGCGCGATTTGTACAACGGCCATGTGGATGTGATCGTGGCCGATGGATTTGTCGGCAATGTCGCGCTGAAAACTTCGGAAGGCGTGGCGCGGCTGGTGCGCACCGTGCTGAAAGAAACTTTGAAGTCAACGATTACGCGGCAGGTGGGCGCGTATATTTCGCGCAACGCGTTTTCGGATTTCAAGAAGCGGCTCGATCATACGGAGTATGGCGGTGCTCCGCTGCTGGGCGTAAAGGGAGTTTGCATCATCACGCACGGATCGTCGAATACGAATGCCATCAAGAACGCGGTGCGTGTGGCGGCGGAATTCGCCGAGGGCAAAGTGAATGAGACCATCGAGCGGGAATTGGCGCAGCTTTCCGCGACGGTTGCGACGTAGGGAAGGTCAGAGGTTAGAGGTCAGATTGCAGAATTGAAAATCCCGCGACCGCCGATCCGTTGCCGCCGGGTTTTCACCTCTGCAATCTGACTTCTGAATTCTGACCTCTCATACCTGAATATGACCAACAATTTGTCTCAAGTCGCTTTTCTCTTCCCTGGCCAAGGGTCGCAAGCGGTTGGCATGGGCAAAGAGCTGGCCGACAACTATCCGGTGGCTCGTCGAACCTTTGAGGAAGCTGACGAGGCGCTTGGCTATAGGCTTTCCGCGCTTTGTTTTGATGGTCCGGAAGAACAATTGAAGCTGACGGAGATCACGCAGCCGGCTATTTTGACGGCTTCGGTGGCGGCTTGGCGCGTGCTGCAGGATAAAGGATTGAAGCCGGACTTTGTGGCGGGGCACAGTCTGGGCGAGTATTCGGCGCACGTGGCGGCGGGAACGCTGATGTTTGCCGATGCGGTGCGGACGGTGCGCAATCGCGGCAAGTATATGCAGGAAGCGGTGCCGGTGGGCGTGGGTGCGATGGCGGCGATTCTGGGCATGCCGCTCGACAAGGTCAGCGAAATTGCGAGTGACGCGGCGCAGGGAGAAGTTTGCCAGGCGGCCAATATCAATTCTCCTGAGCAAATTGTTATTTCGGGGAACGCCGGCTCGGTGGAGCGCGCGGTCAAGCTTGCGACGGAACGCGGGGCGAAGAAGGCAGTGAGTCTGCCGGTGAGCGCTCCTTTTCATTGTGCGCTGATGCAGCCGGCGCAGGATCGGCTGGCGGCAGATCTTGCTGCGCTGAGTTTCAAGAATCCGTCGTGCACGGTGGTCTGCAACGTTGATGCGGCGGTAGTCGATTCCGCGGCGGCTGCGCGCGCGGCTCTGATTCGGCAGGTGACCGGCACGGTGAGGTGGGAGCCGTCGGTGCGGCTGTTGATCGACCAAGGGGCCAGCCTGTTTATTGAAGTCGGCCCGGGAAAAGTTTTGTGGGGACTGATGCGGCAGATTGACCGCTCGAAGACTTGCTTGACGGTGGGAGATGAGGCGTCGCTGCAGAAGACGCTGGCGCAGGTTGCGGCCATGGCGGCGTAGGCGGCGATCTTGGACGGGGCGGAGCCCCGTACCACACGAACTTAGTCACCACACGAGCTCGTTACTCGCTAGTACGGATATACCGTCAACGTCTTGTCGGATTTTTGAACGAACATTCTCGCGTGCTCGGCGCGCTCGTTGACTATGACCTCGACCACCACGCCTCCGCGGCCAAAGCCTTTGGTGTTCGCTGAGCCGTAGATCCGGTGCGATTTGATGAGGCCCCACTCGCCGCCCGGTCCCCAGTCCCGATAGAAATCGGCGTAGGTGTATTGAGGATATTTCTGCTGATGCTGGCGCCAGCCGGGATCGTTGAAGTAAATGCCGTAGGCGGTTTCGAAATCCTGATGCTGCAGGGCGGCAAAAAACTTGTCTACGGCGTGCTCTTCGGGCCAGTTGCGGTAGAGCCATCCAAGTGTGGCCAGAACGATCACGGCCAGGATGGCAAAGGTTATCGCAATCTTGCGCCGTCGCGCCTTGGCCGGGTCGTAGAGTGGGGCGTCGAGCAGGGTCATAAGTCTTTATTAAGCATAGCGGATGAATGCAGATTGAGTCATGGGATCATTAAGGTGCTGACCCCGACCCGCTCGGTGATTTCCCTAAAGCGCAGGGGCAGACTGCCGATGTACCACAAGTCAGTCAGAAATGACGGCGCGCGGTTTTGTCGCTTGACCGTGGGAGTCGAATCATGGATAAGATCCGGGCGCTCATTGTGGATGACTCCTCGGTGATGCGCAAAATCGTCGAGCGTTCGCTGCGTCAGGCGGGCATCGAACTGGAGAAAGTTGTGGAAGCCTCGAATGGCGCCGAAGCGCTGGCGGCTTTGCAGAGCAACGTGGTCGACCTCATCCTGTGCGACATCAACATGCCAGTCATGGACGGGCTGGAATTTGTCCGCCAGGTGGCCACGGTGGAGAGCGCCAAGGGGGTGGATGTCGTTATCCTCGGCCACGCGCCGACGGACGTCGCTCTTGCCCAGGCCGGACTCCAATCCTTAATCCCAGCCCAGATCCCAATCGCGGCCTCAGCCCTGATGAAGACGACGCAAAAGTCTCCGGTTGCCCCACCCAACGCGACGGTCGTGAGTACCGCAGGCGGTCATTGATAACTACAGCAGTAATTCCATCCAGAGCGCGCTTTCGATTGGAATCGCGGAGTACGGTGGGATTTTCTGGAACCCCATCATGCGATAGAGCGCGATCGCATCCTTCATTGCCGATTCGACCGTATCCAGACGCATGCGCTCATAGCCGATGACGCGCGCCTCGGCGATCACGCGTTCCACCAGCATCCGGCCCAAGCCCCGGCCGCGATCGCCTGGGCGCACGTAGAGACGCTTCATCTCGCAGATGCCGGGTTCAAGTTTGCGCAACGCAACGCATCCGGCGGCTTGGCTTCGGTCTCCGCCTTGGGATCGGGCAAGCAGCAGTCTCCCGCTCGGCGGGGCGTAGGCGCCGGGAAGGCTTTTCAACTCCTCATCGAAACTCTGGAAGCACAGGCTGAAGCCGAGGGAACTGCCGTATTCGAGGAAGAGGTCGCGAACTTGTTCGATATGTTCGGGGAGAGTGGCCTGGATCAAATCGATTGGGCTGCGATCGCCATGACTCCGATCATCATGACTCCGATCGCCCCGATTCGGTTCGCTTTCGCCTTCAGCAGGAGTCGTCACTGGGATAGCCTTTACTTGTATCTTAATGCTTGCGCAGATTCTACCCCGGTCGGGCGATTGCGCCCGGCGCACCGGACGACTAAGATTTCTTCACTCTCCATGTCTCAACTAATTATGTCTGAAGTAATTTCAACCGAGCCCACAACTTCGCACTCTGTTTCCACCCCTGCTCCCGAAACTTCGGTCGAGGTATTCGCCGTTTACGGCGTGGAGCCTGAGATCCAGGCCTATGCCATGGCCAAGTATTCGCGCTCGGCGCTCTCGATGAAGGAGTCGCTGAAGGAAATTACGCTGCAGAAGGCAGAGAAATTTCTCAACACTTTTTACTTTCAGTACGGTCACCGCTCCATCGCCGACCTGGCGCACATCGCGCTCGCCATCGAGCGCCTCTCCATTCTCGCCGCCATCGTGGTTGCCGACGAGCAGCGCTGGGATGGCCAGGAACGCTCGACGCGCTACCAGAACTTCCGGAAGAGCGGCTACTACACGCCTGCTTTCCAGAACGACGCATCGCCGATTCTCTATCGCGAAACCATCGAGTCCTTGTTCACGGCCTATGAAAAGGTTTCGCAGCGAACGTTCGAATATCTCGCCAGTATCACGCCGCGCCCCGTAGAGATGAAGCTGGAAGCTTACGAGCGCACCGTGCGCGCCCGCGCCTTCGACATTTCGCGTTACCTGTTGCCGCTCGCCACCAACACTTCGCTGGGGGAGATCGTCAACGCCCGTACACTGGAAAGCCAGGTTGCCCACCTGCTTGCGCAACCGCATAAAGAAGTCCGCGCTCTGGGAGCGCTGCTGAAACACGCTGCCGTTTCTCCGGCTTATAACGCGAACGAAGAATCGTTGCGCGCCCTGGTGGCCGAGATTCGCGCCGTGTCGCCCGAGATCGCCGATCGCGCCGAACGCGAACTCCTGCGTGAAGTGCGGGTCGCGCCCACGCTGGTCAAGTACGCCGATCCGAATCTCTACGAGATAGAGACCCGCCGGGAACTTCAGCAGGCTGCCGCTGAACTGATGCGGGACGCGGCCATCGAACCCGCGCCGCTGGTTGATTTACTGGACAACGATCTTCGAGACAACGACGTGCTCGAGATGGAACTCGCGACTACGCTCGTGTACGGGCACTGTCATTACCCCTACCGGCAGATCCGCAGAACGATAGAAGCGGCGGGCGAGGCGCGTCGCCGCGAGATCATCGACCTCGGACTGCGCCATCGCGGCAAGCACGACGAACTGCCGCGTGCATTTTCTGCGGGCCAGCAGTTCCGCTTCGACATCCTCATGGACATCGGCGGCTTCCGCGACATGCATCGGCACCGCCGCTGCGTTCAGATCATGCAGGATTTCTCGACCGTCCACGGGTTCGACACGCCGCCCGAAGTCGAAGCTGCCGGTGTCCGCTCCGATTATGACGCCGCGATGAAGCGCGCTGAATCTGCGGTGCGGAAGCTGGCCGGCTCCGGTGGTGAAGAGGCCCAGCAAAATGCGCAGTATGCGATCCCGCTGGCCTTCCGCAAGCGCACGCTGTTTAAGATGGACTTCGCCGAGGCCGTTTACATCTCCGAGTTGCGCACCACGCCCGCCGGACACACCTCCTATCGCAACGTGGCCTATGCCATGTATGAAGCGGTCGCCGCAAAGTATCCGGCGCTGGCCAAATATTTCCGGGTGCACGACGTGCGCAAGCCGGTGGATTTGTTGCAGCGCTGAGTTTATGTAGCATGGTCTCGCGAAGGGAGAACGGCGTGAGCACCGTCAAAAATCCTGAAGAAAAAAAGCATTTAAGCCTTGCACACGATCGCCGCAACAGGTACGGCGAGAACAGCAAATCGAGCCGCAAGAGTATTCAACGCGGAAAGCAGCGCCGGCATATGGACGAACGCAGAACCGTGGGCGAGGCGCTTGGTCGGCCAAAAGGGTATGTTCAAGAGGACGAGGCGACAGAAGCCGAACTGCAAGCCAAGATAAGGACCACTGACAGCCAACGACGGGGGTTTAGGAAGAAGCCAGATACTCCTCTAGGAGTCGTGCTCGCTGCGAAAAGGGCCGGAAAAAAAACCAAGTAGCGCGCCATCAACACCCCCGCAAAATTGACGCCGATGAATCTCCACCTCTAAAATCAGTTCACCCATGCCCAACCTCGAATACCTGTGCAAGGACTGCGGACACCGCTTTGAACAAATCCGTAAGTTCTCCGATAAGCAGCTGCGAAAGTGCCCCGAATGCGGGGGCGTGATTGAACAAGTGATTTCGGCTCCCGCCGTGCAGTTCAAAGGCTCGGGATGGTACGTGACCGATTACGCGAAGAAAGGTGCCGGGTCGTCGGGATCGTCTTCGTCCTCTTCTTCTTCCGAAAGCGACAGCGGTACGAAAGACGCCAAGGATTCCAAGGACACGAAGGACACGAAAGACACCAAGAAAGACGACAAGCCGAAGTCCGATACTTCGCACAAGAAAACCAAAAGGGACTAGCTACTCCGCCCTTGTTGTCCGCTCTGGAATTCCGACAACCAAGGTTCGCCGGCGAGGCAATTCGTCATCGGAGATTTCCGCCAGGAATTGCAGGTTGAGACCCAGTCCCTCGCATTCCTGCCATGCCGCGTCGTTGAGAAAGTAGACGATGTCGCCGCCAAATCGATCTTTGGCGCGGCGGCGTTCGTCAAGGTCGAACGGGCTCACCGAATACACTTTGATCCCGGCATGTTCGCGCAGGACGGCGCTCAGATCGCGTTGGAAGCCGAGCGCTCCTTGCCGCACTTGCGCCATGGTGAAAGAGATAACGCGATAAGGCATAGGTATGGCGAATCCAGAGTTGCTGTGGCCGCAGGCGGTTGCTGAGCCAGGATCGGCTTGGACGGGGCAGAGCCCCGTCACCACACGAGCAGGATACAGCAAGGTGAATCGGCTCCAGGGTCAGGGCGGGCCGATGGCCTGAACCGGCGTTTCATTCCGGCCTGATCCCTGCCGCTGCCATCATCCTACCGGTTACGCCGTTCTCCGCGCGGAAACTGAACAGCAATTCCGTATGGCACGCTGTGCATGGTGCCGCCGTGTCAATGTTTTTTGCCATTACGCCCGCATCCAGCAGTTGCCGCCGGTTTGCCTCTACCAGATCGAGGAAGAGTTTCGGTGGCAATTCGCCGTGTCCGGGCGCGCGCGCTGTCAGGAACAGCAACGGATATTTTTCCCGCACCGGGTCCGAGTCCTTCACCTCGCGGAACAAGCCGCCCGCGTATGCAAACTGAGCTTCAAACCTAGTACGCACTTCTTCACCCACTTCGTAGCAGCATCCGTGCACGCCTGGTCCAATTGCCGCTACCAGGTCCCGCGGATCGCTCTTGAAATGCTTGCGCATCTCGCCGACGCCTTTCTCGCCGATGCGCTTAACGGTGCCGCGCCAGCCGGCATGAAAAACGCCGACGACCCGGCGCTTCCGATCGACAAGAACAATGGGAAGGCAATCGGCGGCTTGCACGGCTAAGATCAGCCCGGGCGTGTCCGTGACCAACCCGTCACCGGCCAGAGGCTGCTGTGGCATCCCCTCAATTCTAAAAATCAAATCAGAATGAATCTGCCGCAGCGACACCAGCGGCCAGTTTTCGCGTCCGTTGGCAACGCCGAGTTCCTTGAGGAAAAGCGCGCGGTTGCGCTCGACGGCCGCGCGCGAGTCTTGCTTGGTGAACCCAAGATTCAGCGCATTTCCGCCGTAGACGCGCGATACTCCGCCAGACCGGGTAGAAAAAGCATGCACCAGCCAAGGGAGCTTACCCAATTTCTTAGAACGCAAAAGTTGTAAATTGTTGCTTGCGACGCGATTGGTCACCACGGTTCGATAATATCGCGTGGCCGAGGTTGTGTGGAGACTGGGCGGAGCCCCGCCTCCACACTCTTACTTCTTCTTCACTATTTCGGCGTCAATCTGAATCTTGATGTTGTCTCCAACTACGGCTTCACCGGTCTTAAGAAGATTGTTGTAGAGCAGGTTGAAGTCTCTACGGTTGATCGCGGTCGTTGCGGAAATTCCACGGCGCGAATTACCCCACGGATCGGTCATTTCAGGCGTCGGCCCATCCACGTCGAGCGTGACCTCGTGGGTCGTTCCGTGGATAGTCAGATCGCCAATCAGCTGCAGCTTTCCACCGCTGCTCGCGATCCGTTTGGACTTGAATTCGATGGTCGGATACTTTTCAACGTCAAAGAAATTAGGGCTCTTAAGGTCTTTGTCCCGGGCCTCGACTCGGGTATCGACCGAGCTGACGTCGATGCTGGCCGAAACCTGCGACTGCGTAATGTCCTTCTCGTTTAGAACGACGCTTCCCGTCACCTTGGTGAAACTGCCGGTGACATTCGAGATGGCCAAATGACGCACCGTGAACTGCGCGGTCGAGTGCGCCGGGTCGATGTTCCAGGTGGAGGTTTGCGCGAGCGCCGACAGACTTGCGAGGAGGACGATCACAGAAGCTGCGCCAATTCTTTGCACGGTTTTCATCATGTCGATTCAAATATCCTTTGAGTGAGTTTTTCCCGCCACAGTAGGAGGTAGACTTCGCAAAGGTCTTGGATGTGAGCTGGTGCGGTACCGATGCAGAAAATCGGGTCCTCGGGTGATCGGGTCATCGGTCATCGGGTCATCCGAAACGGCACCCGATGACCCGATGATCCGATTCTGTTACTTGCCGCCGGCGGCAGCGCCGACTGTCTGTTCGGCTTCAGGCTGCTGCTCGACTGGAGCGGTCTTAATCTTCACCGTGGCCAGGATCTTCTCCAACTTGGCGAAGACTACGTCGCGGTTGACCGGCTCGGCATTGTCTTTGATGCCGTATCCGGCGGTGCCCAGGCTCAGGATGTATTCGTAGCAGGCGCCATTTTCATAGCGGTGGAAGTACTGCGTTTCGGTTTGCGTCATGGGGCTGGCGGAAAAATTCGAAGTCGTCTCCATTTCGGTCGGGCCGATTTTCACTTTTTGAGAGTCGATGGACCCGCCGTTGACATTGTGCGAGTCAGCCAGGGCAAAATGCGCGCACTCCTGCTCGGAGACGCTGCGATTCACGTTCACGTTGAAGAAGGCCGATGCGAAGTCGGTGCCGGGATATGAACCGTCGGGCACTTCCACGGTCGCGACCGCAACCCCGCCGGGCTGGACGAAGTTCATCAACGCAGCACCCAAGCCTGCGAACTGGGGCAATGCGTCGTTGCCCGAGGTCAATACGAACTTACGTGGATAGAGGAACGAAATACCGGAGTTAGCGTCGGTGTAAGTGACGTTCGCGGGACGCTTCCTGGGACTCTTCTTCGCGGCTGCAACGGGAACTGCAGTAATAGCCGGCGCCGTTATGGCGGCGGCCGAGGGCGCCGTCTGAGTGGACGGGTTACTGGAGACGCCGACCAGCGCCGGTTTTGCAGATTGTTCCGAGCAGGCGCTCATCACGAGCAAAACTCCGAGCATCGCGACGCCCGCGGTCATAGCCAGCTTTTGCTGGCGCGACCAGGACGTGAGTATAGTCCCGAAGATTGTGCGGTTAGTCACCTGATTAGTGGATCTCTGGTTCGTGGATTTCCAAATGGTTGCCATTTTGTCACCTCCTCTGCGGCTGGCGCAGTCGAAAGTAATATGGCAAGAAAGCGGCCAACTTCATGCTTGTTGATGCGACGACACTTATGGGCGAACCTGGCGCCGGACTGTGTACTGAGCGATACACGCCGTGTGGTGGGCAACACGCCGGTGAACCGTGGCCCTTGCCGCTAGAATGCTTTTGTGAGCGATGCTTCTGTGAGTAAAATCACGCCCCGTTTCTCTCTTGGTTATAGAGACGGTGATCGCGGAATGTATCGCGGACGCTTGGCGCCTTCGCCGACTGGGTTGTTGCACGTCGGGCATGCGCGAACTTTCTGGATCGCGGCGCAACGGGCAATCGAGAATCAGGGCACTTTGATTTTGCGCAATGAAGATTTGGATCCGCAGCGCTCGCGGGCGGAATTCGCTCGCGCCATGATGGAAGACTTGCGGTGGCTGGGAATCGACTGGACCGAGGGGCCGGATTGCGGGGGCCCGTATGGCCCTTACTCGCAAAGTGAGCGCCGGGCGCACTATCTGGAGGCCTGGCGACGGCTGCGGGAGGGCGGGTTTCTCTATCCATGCAGTTGTTCGCGGAAGGATCTGGCGCGGGCGGCAAGCGCTCCGAACGAGGCGGATGATGACGATGAACCGGCGTATCCGGGAACTTGCCGTAGGCGCAAGGACGTGGGCGAGAGCACGGAGCCTGCGGGCGTGAACTGGCGGTTTCGGGTTCCCGAGGGCGAGGTGGTCGAATTTACCGATATGAATCTGGGTCGACAGCGTTACGTTGCCGGTAGTAATTTCGACTTCGGCGATTTTCTGGTTTGGCGGCGCGACGACGTTCCCGCGTACCAACTCGCGGTGGTGGTCGACGACGCGGCGATGCGGATCACGGAAGTGGTGCGGGGCGCGGATCTGTTGAAGTCGACGGCGCGGCAACTGCTATTGATGCGCGCGCTGGGGTATGCCGAGCTGGGGTATGCCGCTCCCGACTATTTTCATTGCGAGCTCGTGCGAGACGCTGCTGGAGTGCGGCTGGCGAAACGGCACGATGCCATGAGTATTCGGCATTTGCGCGAGAGCGGGATGACGGCGGAGGAGGTTCTGGCGATGGCCAGTTGGCCATGATGGAGTGACACTTTCGTTTGGCGGGCGAGTTACTTGGGTAGTTACAGGTCGCGGCGTAAAGGAGCTACCATTTAAAGAACAGTTCTGCATAGCGAGTGGGAGAAGCTTATGCAAGGAATGTTCTTGAAGATTTTGGCAGTCGCATTGTTGATCAGCTCCTCCGGCTATGGGCAATCGCTGGGCGACATTGCTCGCGAGAGTCGCGAGAAAAAAGCCGAGGACGCGTCCGCCGCGCCGCCCAAGGTAATCACCAACGCGGACTTTCCGAAGAATACGCAGGCAAGCCCGGCGCCGCGAGACACGCAGGCGGAACAGAGCAACGCGGCCGACGACCATCGCTCCGCGCAACAACGCCTGGCGGAGCAGCGTGCCGCCGACCAATGGAAGAGGCAGATCCTGGCGCAAAAAAACAAAATGGCGACTCTGCAGGCGCGGATCGACCAGATCAACGCATCGATTCGTTCCGCGAACGGGAGCGCCCAGTACGAGGGGCCGGCCAACGGGTACCAGGCGCGGCAGATGCAGCAGGTGGCACAGATCCAGCTGCGCCTCGATGAACAGCACAGGAAGCTCGACCAAATGCAGGAGGCTGCGCGCCGTGCGGGGATGCACACTGCTGTCTACGATCCGTAGCGGTTCCGGTGCAAACA
>DATFZT010000150.1:0-10055 GCA_035314185.1 Terriglobales bacterium | reverse complement strand
GAACGGGCGCGGGTATGCTCATCTCTCATCGCTTAAAGCGAACACGAAATCTGCTCGCATCTCGCACGTCTGCGATGTGGACGACAACATTCTCAAGAAGTTCGCCGACGCAGTGCAGCGCGAGACAGGCGAGTCCCCTGCGAAGGACAAGGACTTTCGCGTGATTCTGCAGCAGAAGGACGTGGACGCCATCACGATTGCCACTCCCGACCATTGGCACACAGCGATGGCCATCTCCGGACTGCAGGCCGGTAAGCACGTCTACGTGGAAAAACCATGCAGCCACAATCCTGCTGAGGGACAAATGCTGGTGCAGGCGCAGCAGAATTATGGAAAGCTCGTGCAGATGGGCACGCAGCAGCGCTCTTCGCCACACAGCATCGAGATCGTCGAAAAGATTCACGGCGGCATTATAGGCAGGCCGTACCTCGCGAAAGCCTGGTACAGCAATGTGCGGAAATCGATTGGCACCGGCAAGGAGGCGCCCGTGCCAGCGCAACTGGATTGGGACTTGTGGCAGGGCCCGGCGCCACGCCGGCCCTATAGGGACAACGTGCATCCCTACAACTGGCACTGGTTTAGAAACTACGGCACTGGCGAAACGCTCAATAATGGAACGCACGAGGTGGATGTCTGCCGCTGGGCGCTTGGCGTCGACTATCCGAAACGGGTCACTTCGTCAGGCGGCAGATACCAATTCAAAGACGACTGGCAGTTTTACGACACTCTGGTGACCAGCTTCGAATACGAAGACAAGATGCTCACCTGGGAAGGCAAGAGCTGCCAGGGAATGAAGTATTACGGCCGTGACCGCGGCTCGGCAATTATGGGAACGACTGGCACCGTGGTTGTGGATCGTGATGGCTACGAGATCTACGACCTCAAAGGGAATAAAGCAAGCGAGTTCAAGGCCGGTAGCACCACGTCGTCTTCTGACCTTCTCGGCGCCGATTCCATGACGGATGCTCACTTCGCAAACTTCATCGCGGGAATCCGGAAAGGCGCGAAGCTTAACGCTCCAATCTCTGTGGGCAACGTCGCCGTTACGATGCTGCAGCTTTCCAACATCGCCTGGGAGGTCAACCGGGAGTTGCATCTCGACACGAGAGACGGGCGGATCCAGGGCGACGAGGAAGCTATGAAGATGTGGGGCCGCGAGTACGAGAAGGGTTGGGCACCGGATGTCTAAGATGCAGCAGTGCCGACCGAGCGAGGAGTTGCACTTGAAAAACATTTCTTCGCGCCGCAATTTCGTTTGCTCGGGTGCGCTGGTTACGGCGGCGTTCGCTATCTCGAGGAGTGTTTTTGCAGTGGCCGCGGAGCAGTCGCCAGCTAACGAAGGATCGACTATTCGTCTGGGGCTGGCCAGCTATACGTTCCGCAATTTCAGCCGGGCGCAGATGATTGGCTTCTTGAAGCAGCTCAACGTATTGGATTTGAATGCGAAGGACGTCAAAGATCATCTCCCGCTGGATACCCGGGAAGAAGCGGATGCACTGGCAGACTATGTCGCGGCGGGCATCAAGCTTCACGCTGCAGGAACCATTTATTTCGCGAAAGACGAAGACGCGGACATCCGAAGCAAATTCGAGTACTGCAAACGAGCGGGGATTGGCGTGATTGTCGCGGGCGACCCCACACCGGAAACTCTGCCGCGGATAGAGAAATTCGTAAAGGAATACGACATCCGTATCGCCATCCATAATCACGGCCCGGAAGATAAGTTGTGGCATTCGCCGCTGGATGTGTTGAAGGCGGTGAAGGGGATGGATCCGCGCATCGGGTGCTGCATTGATGTCGGACATACAGTTCGTGCCGGCACGGACGTGGTTCAGGCCATCCACGAAGTGGGCGCACGGCTGTTTAACGTGCACATGAAGGACCTCACGAACTTCCAGAGCAAGGAGAGCCAGGTGCCAGTAGGAGAAGGCATCATGCCGCTGAAGAAGATTTTTGAAGCCCTTGGCTCGATAAAGTACATGGGCTTCGTCGATCTGGAGTATGAAATTCATCCCGAGGACCCGATGCCGGGCGCTGTCGCCAGCTTTGCTTATATGCGAGGCATGCTGGCTGGTATGGGTTATGCAGGGCAAAACTGAAGCGGTTGGTGGCCTTCTGGCCGAGCAGATGGCGTGACAGCCGTTGGCTAAATCTGCCGGTGAGAGTCACTTGTCCGTTAAGCGTGTTTTCGGGGTTTGGATGCCATCGGAAGTTTCCATTTGTAAGGAGAATGGGACGGGCAAGTCTGCAGAGACTTGAACTCCCAACCCGGAGGTTTCACGCTCCATTCGGGCGCGAGAGCCCTTTATGCGTATCAACCTAATCCGCTTTTGCCTCAGTCCCCGAATTTCATCCCTTGAAACCTGACACGAGGGGGCCGGAACTATATCAGCACTCGATCTACTTGCCTGTGTAGTTGCACTACAAGTGCCCGTTGCGGGCTAGAAACGGGGTTGTGGGAAGCAGATCCAAGCGGATGGTTAGAGCACATGACTCTAACCACGAGTTGTGGTCTTCCTCAAGCACGAGTTTGTTGTTCTCTGAGCTTGGTTTTCAATACTTCCCAGAGGCGGACCTCTGACCCAGCATAACTTTCGGTTTGCCTCGTGTCCGTCCAGGATCGATGCCAAGCGAGGAGATCACTTCCTACAACAGGACTTCTGGACCGGAATAGCTTCCGAGTGATTTAGGAACGACACTGCCACGGCTGCGCCCGGTCCCGCACCAGCTTGCTTTCTTCTTAAGATTTTCAGCGAGCGAAGTGAGCAACGCTCAGGCTAGCGCTCGATGCCGAGGCACCCCGCCACCTTCGTAAGCGTCGCGACTAGCCTCTCGATGTGCGCTTCGGTGTGAGCGGAAGTGCAGGAAATGCGGAGCAAATTCTGCGCCGCGGCCGGCTTCAGCACCGGGTTGATGTAGATGTTTTCGGCCAAAAGCGCCTTGCACAGCCGGCACAAATCCCTTTCCTCCCGGATCACCACAGGCACGATTGCCGTCTCCCCATCCAGCACCGAAAAGAAGCGCGCCCGCAGCTCCGCGCGCAGCGCGCGGGCCATCTGCAGCAGCCGCAGGCGCCGCTCCGGCTCCTTGCGGATGATCTCCAGCGCCGCTCCGGCCGCCGCCACCGCCGCCGCCGGTAGGCTCGCCGAAAACACGAACGGCCGCGCCGTGTGCTTCAGATAATCCACCACCTCACGCGGGCCCGCGATAAACCCGCCCACAGACGCCAGCGCCTTGCTGAACGTGCCCATCACGATGTCCACTTCGTCCAGCACCCCCAGGTGTTCCGCCGCGCCCGCCCCGGTCCGCCCCAACACTCCCAGCCCGTGTGCTTCGTCCACATAGATGCGCGCCGCGTTGGATTTTGAAAGGTTCACCAGCCCGCGCAACTCGGCCAAGTCCCCTTCCATGCTGAACACGCCTTCGGAGACCACCAGGATCTTCTCTTCGGAAGCACAGTTGTTTAGGCACCGCTCGAAATGATCCAGATCGTTATGCCGGAAGCGCATCACGCGCGCTACCGACCGCAACGCTCCTTCCACCAAGCTGGCGTGCAGGTTGTGATCGCAGATCATCACGTCGCCCTTTTCGGTTAGCGCCGAAAGCGTCGCGTAGTTGGCCTGAAACCCAGTGCCGAAGATCATCGCGGCTTCCTTGCGCACGAAGGCGGCCAGCTCCGCCTCCAGCTTCACGTGCAGATCCAGGGTCCCGTTCAGCAGCCGCGAGCCACTGCATCCGCTGCCGTACTTCCGGATCGCCTGCACGGCGGCTTCTTTGACCTGCGGGTGCGTGATCAGGTCCAGGTAATCGTTGGACCCGAACATCAGCACCTTCGACGAGCCCAGCCGCACCTCTCCCGGCTGGCAGCCGTCCCGGTCTCCGAAGGTCTCGAAGTACATGTATAGACCGGCTTTCTGGAGCTCGCCGGGGCGAGTGAACGCGCGGCATTTCTCGAAAATATCGTTCGCTCGAGCGCTCTTCTTTTTCGCAGTGGTCGTCAGGTTGGTGTTCAGTGCCATTCGTAGATTCGATAGGTCTTGTAGTGTCTTGCGCCCATCACCTCCAGGGAGCGTGTCATCAGAACGTTATCTTCCAGGATCCACGACATTTCGCAGTCGCCGCTGTATCCCAACTTCCTGGCAGTCCGCACGAGCGTGACATAGAAGGCAGCCGTTACACCGGAGGTTCTATGCTCCTCCACCACCCCAAGAGCAAGAACACGCAGACTTTTAATCAGACGTTGATAATACAGAATTTTGAACAGGCCCGTCGGGAAGAGGCTGCCGCCCGCCGGCTTGAGCGCGAAATTGACATCGGGCAAGGCCAGTGCGAACCCAATCGGCTTTCCGCCCGCTTCCCCTACCAGCACCAGCTCAGGCTTGAGAATCTGCTTCATCTCTTTGCCCATCAGGAAGAACTCTTCTCGAGTCATGGGTACAAATCCCCAGTTGCGCTTCCACGCCGAGTTATACACATCCCAGATGCGGCCCACTTCGCCGTCGAAATCCTTCATGTTGATGCGCCGGACCGTGACCCCGCTCTTGGCGAGCTTGCGGTCCGCCACCCGCCCGATCTTCTCTAGCTCGACCGCCGCCGCGGTATTGACGTAAGCGTTAAGATCCTTTGCTTTGCGTAGCCCTACGTTTTCCATCAACGCCGGGTAATAGCGCGGGTTGTAGGTCATCATGACCATCGGATTGGAATCGAAGCCGTCGACCAACATGCCGCATTCGTAGTTCGTGGAGGGATTCACGGGTCCCCGAAGCAGCACTGCTCCGCGGCCGAATACCCACTTTCGTGCGGCGCCGAGCAGAGCCGCCGCCACTTCCGGGGCGTTTGTCGATTCGAAGAAGCCGAAGAACCCGGCGTTCTCCTTGTGAAACTTATTGTGATTGCGGTCTAGGATAGCGGCGATCCGGCCCACCACGCGGCCGTCGCGCCGCGCCAGGAAAAACTCGGCCTCAGCGTTGGCGTAAAAGGGATGCTTGGCTCGGTTCAGCAGTTCCTTGACCGCGATCCGCAATGGAGGCACCCAAAAAGGGTCGCCGCGGTACAGCAAATAGGGAAACTCAATAAACTCTTTCAATGCTCGCTTGCTATCTGCCGTTGCGACCTCAAGCGGCAATCGAATCCTCTTTTCCAGACAGCTTCCGGTAGATCATCGGTCCCGCCGCAATCAAGACCGCCGCAAGCAGCCCGCCCGCCACTAAGTCAACCGTGTAGTGATATCGAAGGTAAACTGTAGCAAAAATAATGCAAGGGGTGTACGCCAAATATACCAGGGAGAGCCGCTTCGAGATTTGGCGGCTGCTCCACCAGGCGATGATCGTGAGCTCACCGTGGCCGCTCGGAAAGCAATCGTAATGGGCTGACTCGAGGCGATCAAGCGTCGTCCGCATCACGTGCACCACCCATCCTCCTTGCAAAGGCGAATGCTGTAAGTGATCGAGCAAGAAGCGGGGCCCGCGCGCAGGCACAAGGATGTACCCGATATAAGACGTCAGAAAGCCCAGCGAGATCAGGAAAGCGCAATATCGAAAGTCCACGAAGCGCCGTTTCCGCCACAACAGCCAGGGGACCAACAGAACCGCGGGAACAAACAGAGTATAGACAGATTGCAGAAAGTCCGTGAGCGCTGGCGTTTGGATGCGCTCCAGCCAGACGGTCGGATTCGCATGCCAAATGGAAAAGTCGAGATCTGCGAGCCGTTGGTCGGTGGCCGCGCCTCGGACCGCTGGAATCAGGATCGCCATCTCCTTATAGAAGGAAGCCACCAGCGGAAGCGGATACCAATGGCGAAAGTACCAGACCGCGCGACCGCCGTGCGTCGAGGCCAACACGATGGCGACGGCCGCCCCAACGTGCAAGGCCAGCAATTCCGGTGCTTCGGGAAGCCGATTCCAGTGCACCGCGACCAACGCACCCACGCCAGCAAGGTAAGCCAGGATCAGTTTGTCAGCGGCCCAAAAGCGGCGATTCGAGTTCAATACTTCAGCCAACCCGCCTCCTTGTACCAGGCGAGCGTTTGGGCGAGTCCAAGCTCCAGAGGTGTCTGCGCTTCGAAGCCGAGCTCTTGCGCCGCGCGGCGCGTGTCGCAAGTCCAGTGGCGGCATTGCGCTTCCTTCACCTTCTCGCGCGAGATGATCACTGGCTTCCCTGTAAGTCGCGAGCAAACTTCCGCAAGGCCGCCTACGGCGTACGCAAGCGGCAAAGGAATCCGTAGCGCTCGCATTTGTTTGCGCATGACGTGCGCCGCCGCGGAATTCCACTCACTCCAGGAGACCGCCTTCTTGTGGGCAAGAAAGTACGCGCGGCCGCCGGCCTGAGGGCTGCATGCCGCTGCCAGCAACCCGTCGGCCAGATCCTTTACATAGATCGCCTGAAACCAGTGTTCGCCGCCCGAGATCTCCAGCGCAAAGCCCCTATTAATCGACCTGAACATTTCCAGCACGTCCGTGTCGCGCGGGCCGTAGACCACGGCCGGTCGCACGATCACCGCGTCGGGGACCAGCGCCCGCGCAATCCGCTCCCCTTCCAGCTTGGATGTTCCGTAGTGTGTGACGGGATGCGGTTCGGCGTCATCGGAGAGGGGCGTGCCATCGCTGCTGGGACCGATGGCAGCGAGAGAGCTGACGTGCACAAATCGAACCCCGCGCCCGGTGACCGCCCGCGCGAGATTCTCCGTTGCTTGCGCGTTACCCGAGTAGAACTCGCTCGTCCAAAGCGCCTTCGTCACACCTGCAAGGTGTATCACGGTGCTGACGCCTTTGAGGGCATCCCTCAGACCCTCGCCGGATACGAGGTCACCGAACACAAGCTCAGCTTGGGCAGGCAACGCGAAAGGATGTCGCTTTAAACTGTCGTGTCGGATCAGGCAGCGCAGCGGCTCGCCACGGGCGCAGACGGCCTCGACCAGATGGCTTCCGATGAACCCAGTTCCGCCGGTGATCAGAATCATTACTGCGCTATATTACGGAAAATCAGGTCCACGAAGTAAATTTCCACAACTGAGCAAGTGTGGATCAAGCGCCACCAACAACTGGGTGGCTTGGTCGTCGCTCCAGAAGTGGCGGAATTCGGCACTAAGGTCACTTTCCAGCAAAGCCAGGTAGCGCAGACTAGTAGCATCGACGTCCACGCCATTTCCATCGACGAGGACGGTTTTACACTCTTGAAATGTAGGACCGCAGAATCGCCGTCCTTGGTGATGGAGATGTTTCCAATGGATCAATCACACTTGAAGTGGCCTACGCGAATGAGGCTGATTCCAAGCGGGCGTCCGACAGGGACCATGCTATTGTGCCCCAATGCAATGCCTCCTCGTACTTTTCCTGGTTTACCTTGGCGCGCTCGGATCACCCGACGACTCGTATCAGGGCCTATTCATCATCGAGAGAAGCACGAACGCCAACGTGGTCCACTATGACGCAAAAATCGGGAAGGATGGGTCCTTCGATCCCAAGGAACCTGTGGTTGTTTATTGGGTCATGGCAGCTGAGGACGGTGGGCGCCAAAATCTCAGCGCCCTAGAAAAGAGGCTCGCTTACGGTTTCACGATCCGGAGAGATAGCTCTGACCAATCCTATTGGATGACACTGGTTTCCCAGAAGCGGAGAGAGATCCACATCTATCAAGAAGGCGGCAAAGTGCGTGCTGTCATGCTTATCGGAGGCCACGAGGCTTATCTTCGCAAGATCTATGTTCAGACACGCAAATCGGGTTGGCTCCGAACAGTAGATTATGTCGAACTTTTCGGTGAGGACATTACTACGGGACGAGACTGCTACGAGAAAGTAGCGCCAGAACACTGAGCCGGCCCCTCACCCCGATCGCTTCACCTGCTGTGGTGCGGACATGGCGTATCCATTTGCCAGAATCATTGCCTTAGGAACGGCTAGCTCCTGTTCATTGAAAAGGTCTTCCTTCACGTGCGCTATGCACAGAACCTTTAAGCCGGTACAACACATGGCGACGGAGGGGGTGGCCCTCGGACAGATTCGGATGGTCGAAATCATCTGCTGGGTCGTGCGTCATGCCGAGCTTTTCCATGACACGCCGAGACCTCGCATTAGCAGGGACTGTAAATGAGACGACATCATCAAGCTTGAGAACTCCGAAAGCGTACCGCATCACCTCGCATGCACCTTCGGTTGCCAGTCCTTTGCCCCAGTGAATTGCCGACAATCTCCAACCCACCTCCACACAGGGGGTGAAGCTGGCTTGAAATGACGGGACGGCCAGACCGATGTAACCAATGAAGGAACGTCTTGCACGCAGTTCCGCTGCAAACAGGCCGAAACCATGCGTTTGAAAATGCTTCTCGATCTTGTCCACTAGCAAGTCACTCTCTGAGTTAGAAAGAGTGGCTGGCATGAATTCCATCACCAGCGGGTCCGCATTCATCTGAGCGAACGGCTGACGGTCGGCTGCGTGCCAGTTTCTCAGATTTAGCCTTTCTGTTTCGAGGATAGTCATCGCTTTCGCTAAAGGAAGTCAGGTCGGGTGACCCTGAGAAACTTTACTAAATACGGCTTGTTCGTCCCAGTACCACTTTTCCGGTTACGTGTTAATCAGGATCACCTGAATTTGTGACGACGCGCGAACTGGGTCTACCACCTGCAAAAAAATAAGCTTGAAATCCGGAAAAGATAGCGAGATAGTCCCCTAAGATGCTTATGGGCAGGAACCCCTGAGATTTGGATTGTGGGTTTAAGGAGGTCAATGTGGAAATGAGGAGTAATACCAGCGAGCCCTCGAAACTCTTAACATGCCAACCGTTTGGCGTGTCTTGGGCGTGGTCATTAACCATCACGGTTCTCGCGCTTGCGCTTGGCGTCCCGGTGCGATCTCAAGAAGCACCGCATCCTGCGGAATCGGTAGCGGAGGCCGCAAGGAACGTTCGCGAGCATCAATCAAATTCCACGAAGCGTCCGAAGATCGTCACCAACGATGACCTGGGCGCGCAGTATCCGGCGCCGAGCACTTCTGCTCCTCCTGCAGAGTCCTCATCAGCGAACGTGGCCGAAGTACCAAAGCCACCGACAACAGAGTGCGATAATCCTGACGCCGACAGGCTGAAAGCGGACCTTCTGGCCGCCCAGGCGGAGCAAGACCAAGTTCGTCGTGAAGTTTCCTATAACCCCTTAACCATCTCTGGCGGCGATGTCGATATGAAGAATTTCAAACCCGGCTCCTCGGGGGTTGACTTTGGACGTCCACCGCTTCTAGAAACGAAACCTCCGGTCTCCGCTCGAATCGAGGAAGTCAGTCTCGATGAGAAGATTGCGTCTCTGACGAGAGCCTTGCGCATTGCCTGCGACTCTCCTAAAGACGCGGGAATCCAGACAGAGCTCGATGGCGCCGAGCAAGAGCTAAAGGTACTGCAGCGCGAGTTCGATCTGGACCAGAACGCTTATTATTCCAAGACCAATTACGCGGCGGACACCGCGGGCAAAGCCAGGCTCGATGCCGAGGCGCAGCAAGTGCAGAACCTGCAGTCAGAGGTCGAGCGATTGAAGGGCGAGCTTACTGCGGCGAAGCCCAATCAAATCCTAAATTAAAAAGTCCTGCCGAATGAGACATTTGCGTTTCTCCCCGCCACGCGCTGTTAGGCAGTTCCGCGAGGTAGGCAGCGTGGTGCATAGTGGACGATAAGTCGTGCCGGACAAATTCGGCCTAGTATCCAGATGCTCGGTGGTCGCGATCTGCACTGTGCCCTTTGTAAGCGATAATCTCCCCGTCGCCAGGCAATCCGAATATTATTATTTCTTGAGCGTTGGGCTTGCTCACGGCATGAGGCCGCACTGAAACTGCAGAAGCGGTTGACATCCTCCCCTCCGTGAACGGAGGGGATTCCTACAGGCTCTATAGGCTTGCGCATACGATGCCCTCGGTGGGTTCCTGAGCTGACGTGTTAACAGCACACGAAGTATCTCTACAGGCTAAGACGGCATGCCCTGCCGCTAGAATGTTTAAGGCCCCTACAAAGTCTGCGTTCGATGCAAAGCCGCATGATTGGCAAACGAATTTCGACTGCGTCTTACGGTTCTCCGCTG
>DATFZT010000149.1:0-36442 GCA_035314185.1 Terriglobales bacterium | reverse complement strand
CCACACCCTGGCATCAGGATAGAACGTCAGGCGGCGAATGGGAACCCGGGCTACGAAATCGCAAGCCGTGGCGAGAAGCATTTCCACCAAGGCCTGGTCTTCGGCGAAGAACAGAATGTTGCGCATGAGGCGGCGCACGGCTTCCGTGGGCGACAACTCATCCACGCGGTTCACTGGGCCCTGCTCCAGGAAGAACAGAGCGGCGACTGGAGCGGTGCAGTTCTCGCCGGCCTTGGCCAGTTCTCCGGCAAAAGGAGTGCCGAATGCGGAGTACCCGTCGGGGCCCGGGCGCAGGTAGGAAATTTCGTCGGTAAGCAGAGTGATGTCCGGTGGCGCGAGCCGTGTCATCGTGGTTTTTCCTGCGCCGGATACGCCCGAAAACAGATAGGCCCGGCCATTAAAACTCGCGCCGAAACTCGCGCTCGGTGCGCGGCAAATGGCACTGGCGGCGTGCAACAGGAATCCGCCGCGCCCGGCAACAATGAGGCTGTGCAGGATGCGCAACACGGAATCGAGAGAATACGGGTTGGCATTTTGCCGCACGCTGCCTCGTCCGGTACGCAGGTTCCAACGGGCGCGGAAGTCTCCGCGCTCGAGCAGCCACTCGTCCCCTTCGCGGCGGACCCGAACGTCGTCATCGGAAACTGGTAAGGGGCGGGTGAGATCAAACTCAAGCTCAAACTCGGGACGGGAAGCACTCAGGAAGCCGTCATAGCGACGGCGTAACAGATCCAGAAATCCATCGTCGCAGGTAGACAACGCAATCGGGATTCCGCCGATCTCGACACAGGCGACTTTGCGAGCCGCGGCCATCATAGTGTTTCCAGCGAGGGTTCCAGCTCTGCGGAACGAATATCTTCGGCGAGTTCACGGTTTCGAAATTCGCCAGCGGACGCCTTGCGGTGCTGGTGAAGCTTCAGAGCAAGGCGGCGCGCCAGGCCGCAGTGGCAGAGCAGCAATCCCAGCGCGCGAGAGCAACTCACATCAAACCAGGTCGCGCGCAACGCCATCGCGTCAGCATTAGAATTGTGCACCAGTCGGCCGAGCAAGGCTTCGACTGGGAACGGAGGATCAGACCCTGGCATGGAGTCGCCGCGCAGCCGGAAGCCGCTCGGCTTGCAGGGGGCGACGAAGCGATGCAGGAAGAAGCGGCCGTCACGCAAGGCGAGCACGATCTCGCCGGGCCGGACGTCTTCGGGCGGGCAGCTCGCGATCTCGACGACATCGCTTGGCCAAAGGGCCGGCAGCATGCTTTCTCCGTGAACTTGCAGACGCAAATAACCGCTGCGACGCAAAACGTCCGCCGCCAAAGCTGAGCGTACCGCGCTCCAACTCGACCGCGCCGCACTGGTGGCAATGTCCAGCATCACGAAGTTTTTTGGTTGCCCGGCAGACATTGTCCCTGGCTGGCGACGGTCTTGCCGCAAGATAAAGCCTGCATCTCGAAAACGCGTTCGTAGCGGAACGCCGGCTTCTGGTAGGGTCTCTTGTTTTTGCCCGCGTTGCCCATCTGCTGCTTCTCGCGAGGGGCCTGAATGTCGGTCATAGTTAGTCAAGCCAGTTAGTCAAACACAGAAAGTCGGCTTATCCCCCTGCTTTTTTGATAAGGGTAAGCGCAGTGTACTACAGGCCTTTCCCCGGTGCCAATATGACTTGGCCGCAAAGCGAAGAAGTCGAATCAGTTTCTCAATAAAATGACAGAGTTCCATCCTGACGCGCTCGCCGCAAACTTAGCGACAGCCCGGCGAGCGCGAGCGGGAGCAGGACCACGCCAAACCCCGCCAAGACGGCCAGTGTGGGAGCCATCGCCGTCATGGACTGCCCTTCCAGCAGCGCCCGGCGCATTCCATCGATGGCGTAAGTAAGAGGAACGGCACGAGCGAGAAGCTCAAGCGGGCGGGGCAAGCTCTGGACGGGGAACAAGGTGCCGCTCAGGAACCAGAGTCCGGAACTGAGCAGCCACAACAGGGCCGAGCCTTTCTGGAACGCGACCTGAAGGGTGGCCGCGGCGATTCCCAGCGCCAAGGCGATGGCCAGAGAGAAAATCAACACGGCCACGGCGGTGAAAAAATTGGCGTGGATGGAGGCGCGGAAGATAGCTACGCCCGCAAAGAGATAGACCAGCAGATTGACCAGGTTTCCGGCAAAGGCGGAAATGGAGCTGAGGATGACGAGCTCGGCCGGGGCGGTGGAGGTGGTCATGAGCACTTCGAGCGTTCCCGTCTGCTGTGCTTCCTGCACCGCGCTCAGGAAAGATTGTGCGCTCATCACAAAAAAGGTGTAGACGCCGGTGCCCACCAGAAGGAAAGGGAAATACTCGATGCCACCGGGTCGAAAGCTGGGGCCGATGGCGCGGGACAGAAAATAAAAAGCTGCCAGTTCGGTGAACACTCCGACCAGCGTGACGACGAAGCCGCTGCGGTGGCGGACGGCGGTGAGCAGATCGCGGCGCAGGATGGCGTAGAGCTTGTCGAGAGTCGAAGTCATTCTCGTCGAGATCATTCTGCCCGTCCTGCGCGATGAATCGCGCCTATCGCTTCGTCGATCTCGCCGGTCATGCGGAAGTAGAAAGTGCGTAGCGCCTCAGCGCTTTCTTCGTTGCCGACCGGGCGATCGGCAAGCAACTCGCCGCGGTGCAACAGCAGCAGACGATCGGCGACGGCGGCTGCTTCCGCGAAGTTGTGGGTGGTGAGCAGAACGGTGGTTTGCTGCCGCGCCAAGGCCCGGATCGTCGCCCAGAAGTGCGCGGTGGTGGCGGCGTCGAGGCTGCGCGTCGGTTCGTCGAGCAAGAGCACGCTGGGGCGCTTGACCAGGGCGCGCGCGATTCCGAGTCGCTGGTACATTCCGCTGGAAAACTTCATGACCAGCGTGTCGGCTTGCTCTTCGAGGCCGGTGTCGCTGAGAACTTCTTTGATTCTTTGCTGTCGCTCGCTGCGCGTGACTTCGTCGAGGGCGGCAAAAAAATCGAGGTTCTCACGCGCCGAGAGACGAGGGAAGAACGAGCGCTCTGCGGCAACTGCAATGCCGACTTGCCGGCGGACTTCGCCGGCATCGCGGCGCGCATCGAAGCCGCCCACTTGCACCGAGCCAGCATCGGGCAGGAGCATGGTCGAGATCAGCTTCAGGGCCGTGGTTTTTCCGCTGCCGTTCGGGCCGAGCAGAACCAGAACTTCGGCGCGGGCGGCGGAGAAAGAGACATCCTTCAAGGCAACGGTTTCGCCGCCACGCTCGCTTCCCAGCCAATTGAACAGAGCCGGACGATGGCGAAATATCTTGCGCACGGATTGGAAGACGACTTGGTCCATGAAAGTGCGAATGGCAAACAGCGAAACGCCGTTCGCGCGCCGAAGACTCTGTATTATAGAGGCGATTCGCGTTCCAATTGATTGCGCGTTTGCATCCACTTGTCTATCCGTCGGAATTCGCATGCATGACCAAACTCTTGCCTTCGTCCCCAGTGTCTAGCTCTTCGCCGCGGAGAGAGAACGAATTCGAACTACTGTGCGCGTTGGCTGGCACGGATCTGGCTTCGGCGCGGATCGAACGCGTTGCGAATTGGAATCTGTCAGGGCTCGACTGGCGCGAATTCCTTCGCTTGGCTGAGCAACATGGGGTTCTGCCGCCTGCGGCGCGCAACCTGACGGAACATGGTCGAGGAGTTCCCACGGAGGTCCAGCTTTCGCTGCGATCTGCGTATGACGCAAACCTGCGGCGCAGCTTGTGGTTCGCCGCCGAACTGGCTCGCATCATGGCACAGTTCGAGAGCGGCCAGTTGCGGATGGTCCCGTATAAGGGGCCGGTGCTGGCGCAATCGCTCTACGGCGATCTGGGGCTGCGAAGTTTTTCGGATCTTGACTTCCTGATTTCTCCCGTGGATTTCGAGCGAGCGCGGCTGGCTCTTGCGGAAATCGGATACCGCCCCCCGGCGGATCTTACGCCGGACGTCGAGCGATCATGGATGCGGATAGGCTACGAACGCTCGTTTGACGGCGCCGCTGGAAGGAACCTGGTCGAACTACAGTGGGCGTTGTTGCCGTATTTCTATGGCGTTGATCTGCCCGTGGATGATCTGCTGGCCCGCGCTGGCCGCATGGTTGTGGGCGGGTGCGAAGTGCCTTGCCTGTCTCCCGAAGATTCACTGTTGGTGTTGTGCCTGCACGCTGCCAAGCATCTTTGGGCGCGGCTGATCTGGCTTTCGGATATTGCGGGGACTTTGCAGAGCCAGACCATCGACTACGCGCTGGTGGCGTCACGCGCACGGGCGCTGGGAATCGCTCGCATTCTCGGCGTGAGCTTCTGGCTAGTGAAGAAGGTGCTTTGGGCGGAGCTTCCGCAGTTCGCGGAGGAAATGATTGCGGCTGACAAGCGTGTAGAAACGCTGGGCGGCGAATTCGCCGATCGTCTGCTTCGTGGCGCGGCCTACGATTTCGAATCGACGGAATACTTCCGGCTGATCTTGAAACTGCGCGAGCGACGTGGCGACCGCTGGCGATATTTATCGCGGCTGGTCTGGACGCCGGGCGCGGGAGATGTTGCGGCGGTGCGATTGCCGGAAGCGCTTTTTCCTCTTTATCGAGTTGTGCGCATGGGCAGATTGATGCGGAAGCTAATTTGGTCACGTCTGTAGAGGCGGGGCTGGCGTCGTCTCATTCGCGGCAGAAGACGCGGCAAGCCGCGTCTCTACGGGAAATTCGAATAGATCGCTGCTAATGCAATTCGCCGTCACCTGGGGCTACGTCTGGCGTGTCGACTTTGGGTGCGTCGACTTTCCGCGCGACGGCCGTGTTCCCTGGAGCCGGTGCGAGGTGAAATTCGCCGGGATCTTTGCCGGCCAGAGCGACGGTCATGAACTGCATCCAGATGGGGAGGGCGGCGTGGCCTCCGGTCTCTTTCTCCCCGAGAGTTTTCTTTTCGTCAAAGCCGATCCAGACGCCGCAGGTGAGCGATGGAGAAAAGCCAATGAACCAGGCGTCGGTGAAATCGTTGGTTGTCCCCGTCTTGCCCGCCAGCGGATAAGGCATCTTGGAAGCGGCGGCGGCTGTGCCATGGAGCACTACTTCCCGCAGCATGGATGTCATGACGCGTGCGGTGCGCGAACTGATGGCGTCTTTGATGTCGGAAAAATCTTCTTCCAGAAGGCGGCCTTCGTAGTCGGTGACTTTGCTGATATAGCGGGGAGCGACGCGCACGCCGTCATTGGGAAATACGCTGAAGGCTGAAGTCTGCTCGAGCGGCGTGATTTCCGCCGAACCCAGCGCCACCGGCAGATAGGCGGGAATGTTGGCGGTAATGCCGAAGCGGTGCGCGTAGTCGATCACGGTCTTAATGCCGATGCGGTCGGCAAGCTTGAGCGCGGGAATGTTTCGGGACTGGGCGAGCGCACGCCGCAGCGTAATGGTGCCCTCAAACTTGTCGTCGTAGTTGTGCGGCGAATAGGGGCCGGAGGCAGTTTGAAAAGTTACAGGTGCGTCCACGATGGTGTCGTCGGGACTGCCGCCCTGATCGATCACGGCAGTGTAGACGTAGGGTTTGAAAGACGACCCGACTTGGCGCAGGGCCTGGGTGGCGCGATTGAACTTGGAGAGATTGAAGTCGCGGCCGCCGACCATGGCTTTGATTTCTCCGGTGGCGTTGTCGATGGCGACCAGCGCGCCTTCGGCGCCGGAATCCTGCTCCAGAGTGACGCGCGATTTTCCTCCCGCATCGAGCGAGATCACTTTGATGTAGACGATGTCGCCGGCGTGGAGAATGTCGGGTAGCTTGAACCTGGGCTTGGGCTTGGTCCAGGCCACATCGGCTGGCGAGAGGGTGGCCTTGCGCTGGCCGAAGCGGAGTTCGGCGGCGGCGACTGAGACTTGGGTTACCAGGGCGTGCATGTATCCATTGATTTCGGGATCTTCATCCCAATCCGGGTCTTCGTACTTGTCGAGTTTTTGACCCTGGGCAATCACGTTGAGGAGTTTGCCGTGCCAACCATGGCGGCGCTCGTAGGCGGCGAGGCCGTCGAGCAGAGCGTGGCGCGCGGATTTCTGCAGATCCATATCGAGCGATGTGTAAACGCGCAGGCCGCCCTGGTGCACCTGGTCGCTGCCGTATTTCGCTTCGAGGTAGCGCCGGATTTCTTCCACATAGTGCGGGGCGAGCGAATTCGGATCTTTCTGCAAGTTGAGCACGATCGGCTTGTTCTTCGCCTCCCTGGCCTGCGCCGTTGTGATCTTGCCATCCTCGAGCATGGCATTGAGCACGAGGTTGCGCCGGTTTTTGGCGCGGTCCGGATGGTTGATCGGCGAATAATATTGGGGCGCTTTGGGAAGCCCCGCGAGCAGCGCGGCTTCTTCCAGGTTTAGTTTTTTGGCCGGTTTGCTGAAATAGTATTCCGAGGCAGCTTCATAGCCATAGGCGCCGTGGCCGAGGAATATCTGGTTGGCATAAAGGGTGAAGATCTGCGGCTTGGTGAAGCGGCGCTCGATCTGGATGGCGAGCAGAGCCTCCTGCACCTTGCGATAAAACGAACGGTCGGGAGAGAGAAAAAGATTGCGGGCGAGTTGCATGGTGAGCGTGGATGCTCCCTGCACTTTCCCGGCGGACTCGATGTCGCGATAGGCCGCGCCTACGATGCGCCAGAGGTTGATGCCGGAGTGGCGGTAGAAATCCTTGTCTTCAATCGAGATCAGTGCGTTGCGGAGAACCTCGGGATAATCGTCATAGGTGGCAATGACGCGGCGCTGGAGTGCGAAGGTTCCGATGACTCGGCCTTGCGTGTCGTAGAGTTCAGTGACGGAGCTGGGACGATAGCGTTCGAGTTCTTCAACCTGGGGCAAGTCCGTCGAGTAGACGAGAAGCAGGCCGGCGGCCGCGCCCACCGCGGCGGAGAACAGAACGAGCAATCCGAACAGGACACGTCCGACCAACTTCTGCCCGCCAATTTCTATCGTCGGAAGATGTTCAAAGATGACTTTCATCGGAGAGCGCAAGGGCGAGGCGCACGCTTCAAGGTTTCAGAGTTTCAGCGTTTCAATGGTAAACCAAAGGCTAGGTTTCAAGGTTCTTGGAGGCATCGGGTCTTGCGTTCGGTGTGTTTAGCGCAAAAAGCAATCGCCCGCCGAGGCGAGCGATCTTAAGCTTTTAAAACCTGAAACTTAGCCCTTCGATTCCCGGTTTTTCAACACTTCCAAGGCCTTGTTCAGCTGGTCGTCTGTCTGGTTTTTCGGTTTCACTTCTTTCTTTTCGTCGGGCGCGGCTGGCTGATCTTCGTCGGGCAATCCACCGTCGTCTTCCGTAGTGTCAGCGACCAGGACGTTCGGAGTGACAGCCGCGTCCTGAATTGCTTTTCCGCTGGGCGAATAGTACTTCGCTACCGAAAGAATCAGAGCGGCATGATCCTGCATTTCGATCAGTTCTTGCACCGATCCGTCGCCGAAGGTCTTGTCTCCGATCACGTCGCCCCGGGCGTTCTCGAGGATCGCGGCGGCCACAATTTCGGCTGGGCCGGCTGTGCCACGATTTACCAGTACGGCCACGGGAAGCTTGGTGACGTCCTTGGCGGGGTCGGCGTTGAAAGCCTGGCGCGGATACTTCTGCCCCTGCAGATAGGTGATGGTGCCATGGTCAAGGAAAAGATTGGCAGCGGCAACGCCTTCAGACTCCGCGCCACCGGCGGAGTTGCGCAGATCGAGCACGAGCTTGGTTGCTCCCTGTTTTTGCAGATCGCGAATCTTGGCGGCGATCTCCTGCGACTTGCCTTCGGGGAAGGCGTCCACCTGGATGTAGCCCACATTATCCGCCAGCATTTTTTCGGCAACGGGCGGGATGGTAACCAGGTCGCGCGTGATCACAATTTTCTGGGGCTCAGCTCGCCGCGGCCGCACTACCGCCACGGTGATCGTAGAGCCGATCTCGCCAGACAACATGCTGTGGATCTCAGCCAGCGACATATCGTGGGTGCTCTTGTTCTCGATGGATTCAATGATGTCGGAATTCTCAACCCCGGCTTTTTCGGCCGGGCCTCCGGGAATCACGGCGACCACGGCGGCGTATCCGAAACGCTTGGAGACGGTGGCGCCGATATCTGCCTTGCCGGTGTTCTTCATGGACTTGTAGTGCTTGTACTCCGCCGGCGAAAGGTAGCTGGAATTGGCGTCGAGCGATTCCAACAGGCCGTGCAGCGCGCCATCGGTGACCCCGGCGATATTAGGCTCCTCAACATATTCGCTGCGGATCCGGGACAGCACTTCGCTGTAGACCGACAACTGGCGATACGCACCTTCGTTCGACGAGGCGCGAACATGGACAAAACCGCCAACAAGGGTGAACAGCAGAATGGCCAGCGAACTGGCAATAACAGTGACCTTCAACTTCGTAGACATATTTGATCTTCGCTCTTTTGATCCTTGAAAGCTCGGTGGTGTTGCTTGATGGTTTTTCCTAGGAAACAGACAAACCATTCCCGAGGAACGGATGTTTCATTATAGACGGTTTGATGCCTAGATCGGGGAACGAGATTTGCCGGGCAACGTCGGGGGTAACGTGAGCAAGGTTGCAGAATTCTCAGGGGTGTGTACCGGTCAGTGCTGGGAGCGGGCGTACTTCTGCTGTCCATTAGAATCATTAGTTTAGCGGTCGCTCGCCAGGTTCGCTCGCCGAACTGCGCTCGGCTGGACGGACGAATGCGTCCGTCCCTACGCAAACCGGACGGGCCGGAGGCCCGTCACCACACTCGCTAAGCGTGCTTTTCCAGCAGGGCGGCTATCTCCTCGTGGCCTTTTTCTCTAGCTACCATGGCTGGGGTTTTGCCCTCGGCGTTGGCTAGCTTGGGATCGGCGCGGTGTTTGAGCAACAGTTCGACCATCGGGCGATCTCCGTTCTGCGCGGCGGCATGAATTGGAACCCATCCCCCCTGCTGGCGGGCACTAACGGGGGCTCCGTGTTCGAGGAGCAGGCGGGCGGCATCGAGGTTGCGGGCGGAGGCGGCGGAGTGCAGCGGCATGACCTGCGTCGGATTCGCGGCCACGGCGTCGACCGCGGCTCCGTTTTCGATGAGCAGACGGGCGGCTTGAGTCTGGCCGAAAAAACAGGCGAAGTGCAGGGCGGTGAATCCATCTTGTGAGCGCGAGTCAATCGCGTGGGAATTCGCGGCGGAAGCATCGCGCAGACACTGTTGCAGGCGATCGAGACGGCCGAGAGAGGCGGCTTCGAAAATGTCGAGCGCCGTTTTCTTGCTTGCGATCAGCTCGGCCAGGTCGCGACGTCCGCGATAGATGGAGTGCATGAGCAGGCTCACGCCGGCCGCGTCGCGGGCCTCGGAGGCGGCGGGGTCCTGCTCCAGCAATCGCCGGAGGCCGTCGGCATCGCCGGCCCGCAAGAGTTCGAAACCACGCTGGGAGTCTTCCATGGCGCCCCTCCTGATGGCGAGTTGCTGTGGCTACGGGCGGCTGCCGAGCTGTGCTCGGCTTGGACGGGCAAAGCCCCGTCGCCACACAAGCCAAGGCAGCTCGCTTAAGTTTCGTCGGCTACGAGATTACGCAACTGGCCGATACCCGCGATTGAAACTTCGAGGGCATCGCCAGCGACTACAGGAGCGATGCCTTTGGGCGTGCCGGTGGCGATCAGGTCGCCGGGTTCGAGTGTCATGATCTGCGAAATGTACCGGATGACGACGTCGAGCGGGAAGATAAAATCCTTCGTGTTGCCCGACTGTCGGACTTCGCCATTGACTCGGGTTTCGACCTGGACGCCCGCCCATGGATCGATATTAATGCCGTCGGCGACCACGGGCCCGACTGGGCAGAAAGTATCGAAGCCTTTGCCGCGGACCCACTGCGGTTCTTTGTTCTGCAGATCGCGGGCGGTGAAGTCGTTGACGCAGGTGTAGCCGAGGATGTAAGGGCGGACATCTTCACTGTCGGCTAGCCGGTGGCAGCGGCGGGCGATCACGACGCCCAGTTCGCCCTCGTAGTCGGTGCGCGCGGAAACCTCTGGCCGAATAATTGTTCCACCCGGCGGCAACAGGGAAGAGGGCGGCTTGAAAAACAGCAGCGGCTCCAGCGGAACGTCGTTGCCGAGTTCGGCGGCGTGCTCGCGATAGTTGCGGCCGACGCAGACGATTTTCGAAGGCTGCACGGGCGGCAACAAAGATGCCTGCGCGAGCGGGATGTGGTCCATGCGGCGGCTGGGCAGGCCTTCGACGTCACCGTCGCTTTCGTGCGGAGGCTGGAGGAGCAGGCGAGTGATTTCGTCGTTTCCGACGACGGACTCGACCAGTCCATAGTGGGCGGAACCGTTGTGATGGAATCGGCAATATTTCATTAGAGCAATATCTAAACATAAAGCGGGGGGAGATCGTGAAGAAAAATCCGGAGCACGCGTCGAGAATCCTCACCACAGGGAGCACAAAGGAACACAGGCGAGAGCAAGAGCGGTCCCCGGTGCCTCCCTGTGTTCCCTGTGGTGAAGAACCTTTCCGCGAACGCCGCAGCAGACGCCAACTAAGGCACCGGCTCACTAGTCTCCTCGGAGCGACGGCTTTCGTTCCCGCGCACGTCCACGGCAGAGACTGAATAGGTATAGGTTTTGCCTGAGGCGACGGCGCTATCGCGATACGAAGGTGATTTCACCAGTTCGGAATTCAGCTTGACTGGCTTCTGGTTGTCGGCGCTACCCGTTTCTATTTCGCTGCGATAGACGTTGTATCCGGCAAGATCGGCGGTGGTTACCGGAGCCCAGATGAGGTCAACAAACGGTTTCTGCCCCTCCCCGGAGTACGCCGCCTGCAAGCCCGCGGGTACGGCGGGCGGGAAAACGTCGTGGGCGATGACCCGAACTTGCGGAGTATCGTCTCCCTCAACCTGCACCTCGCTATCGGGCCGTTTGATGATGCTCACTGCAGTAATCCGGTAGAGGTAGGTCCCTTCCCATTCGAAACTTGAGTCCGTGAAATGTGTGGGCCCAGGCTCGCCGATGGGGACTTCTCCTGCAATCGTGTCTTTACCCGAGTTCTCGTCACGCCGATAGATTCGATAACGAAGTTGAAGGAGTGGGACATTCTGCGATTCGCCTGCGCCAGTCCAGGTAAGCACTGCGCCATCACCAGTCAGTTCGGCGGCCAGATCGGTTGGCGGAGGCAGGGTCGCGACGGCGGGCACATGCACGCGATTAGACAAACCCTCACCTCGGGCGTTGCGGTTCAGGACTTCGACGGCGTAGGTGACTTCGGCGAGGGGGTCCTGCTGTTGCGTGGCCACGGGCAGCGTGTCGGTGTACGTCAGCGGGGCCGGGCGCGGAGATCCTGACTTCTGCGCCGTGGAGTGCCTAGATCCTCGCTTCTGCGGCAGGTCGGGTGGCGCTGGCAGCATGGCGGCAGGATTTCCGCATTCGGTTATCTCGGGATCGGGGCCCCGGCAGACGAGGGTCGGCCCGATATAGCGTACGCTCTGGCGGTCGGTGGTGAGCGTGGGCTCGCTCCAACTCAGAGTGACGCGATTGCCTTTGCGGCTGGCGCGCAGATCGCTGGGGGGCTTGGGGAGTTCAAGCGACGGGGGCAGGGGCGGTCCGGTCTGGGCGCAACTGGCCAGCAGCAGGCAGAGCGTGGCGGACGCGATGAACTTTCCTAGGTTCACTTTCATGCGGGAAAGGAAAGAGTATCAGAGAAGCAGTTGCCAGTTGGCAGAACCCAGTGCCGGAAAGCCGCGAGGTCAGCAGAAAGCAACAGTCTGCGAGAAGAGCATAAAGACAACCACAGGGAGCACAGGGGTACACAAAGGAATTATTTAGGCCCTTGTGCGCCTATCTGTCCTCGGCGGCTGAGATTATTACAGTATGTAGCGCGAGAGATCCTGGTCTTTCACGATCTCGCTCAGCATCTTCTGCACATAGGCTGCGTCGACCTTGAACTCCTGGCCCTTTTTTTCGGGCGCCTCGAAGCTGATTTCGTCGAGCACTCGCTCCATGATGGTGTGCAGACGGCGGGCGCCGATGTTTTCCGTGCCTTCATTCACTCGGAAGGCGAAGCGGGCTACTTCTTCTAGCGCGTCGGGGGTGAACTCCAGCTTGACGCCTTCCGTTTCGAGCAGCGCGATGTATTGCCTGGTCAGCGACGACTTTGGTTCGGTCAGGATGCGGACGAAATCTGCCATGGTTAGCGACTGCAGTTCCACGCGGATGGGAAAGCGGCCCTGCAATTCGGGGATCAGGTCGCTGGGCTTCGAAACGTGGAACGCGCCCGCGGCTATGAACAGGATGTGATCGGTGCGGACCATGCCGTAACGCGTGTTGACGGTGGTGCCTTCGACTATGGGGAGGATGTCGCGCTGCACGCCTTCGCGCGAAACGTCCGGACCGTGGCCGCTTTCACGGCCGGCGATCTTGTCGATTTCATCGAGAAAAATGATGCCAGAGTTTTCCACGCGGTCGATGGCGACGCGCGTGACCTGCTCCATGTCAATCAGGCGCTGCTCTTCTTCCTGGATCAGGTACTCGAAGGCCTCGTTGACCTTCATCTTCCGTTTCTTGGTGCGTTGGCCGAAGATGTTGGGCAACATGTCCTTGAGATTGACGTCCATCTCTTCAACGCCCTGGTTGGAGATGATTTCGAAAGACGGAAAATTGCGCTCGCGAGTTTCGATTTCGACGGTACGGTCGTCGAGTTTGCCTTCGCGCAACTGTTGCCGCAGTTTCTCGCGGGTGCGGCTGGAGGATTCGGTCAGGCTGGTGCTGGCGTCGATGACTACGCCGCCGGTCGAGCTGGCGGCTGAACTCGAGTCCGACGACCGCGGCGAGATCGGGGGCAGAAGAATATCGAGCAGGCGCTCTTCGGCGTTGAGTTCCGCTTTGTCAGAGACGTCTTCGAGCTTTTCTTCGCGGACCATTTCGATCGCGATCTCAACCAGGTCGCGGATCATGGATTCGACATCGCGGCCCACGTATCCGACTTCGGTGAATTTGGAGGCCTCGACCTTGAGGAACGGCGAGTTGGCCAGCTTGGCGAGGCGGCGGGCGATTTCGGTTTTGCCCACACCCGTGGGACCGATCATGATGATGTTCTTGGGGATGACCTCTTCGGCCATTTCGGGCCCAAGCTTCTGGCGGCGCATGCGGTTGCGCAGGGCAATGGCGACGGCGCGTTTCGCGTCTTTTTGTCCGACAACGTACTTGTCGAGTTCGGTGACGATTTCGCGCGGCGTCAGTTCGTCGAGCGTGACTTGTTCTTCTTCGGCGGTTCCCGGTAAGTAAATGGCCATAAATGCGTCGTTGGTCGTTCGTCGTTGGTCACTGGTCGTTAGGAAAAGCCGCAATCATTCACGAGCTGCGAACGACTAGCGACCAACGACCATCGACTCCTTCTACAACTCCTCGATCGTAACCTTGTCATTGGTATAGATGCACATGCGGCCGGCAATCTTCATTGCTTCTTCGGCAATTTCTCGCGGCGAGAGTTGGGTGTGATCGGCCAGGGCCTGAGCCGCTGCCTGCGCAAACGGGCCGCCGGAGCCGATCGCGGCAATGCCTGTGTCGGGCTCGATCACGTCTCCCTGGCCGCTCAGCAGGAACGTGGCTTCTTTATCGCTGACCAGCAGCAGGGCTTCGAGATGCCGCAGAAATTTGTCGGTGCGCCAGTCTTTCGCGAGTTCGACGGCGGATCGGCCGAGGTTGCCGTGATACTGCTCCAGTTTGGCCTCGAAACGGCTGAACAGAGTGAAGGCGTCGGCGGTTGAGCCGGCAAATCCCGCGAGAATCTTGTCCTGGTAGAGACGGCGAATCTTCTTTGCCCCGTGCTTGATGATGGATTCGCCGAGCGTGACCTGTCCGTCGCCGGCCATGACGACTTTGTTGTCGCGGCGCACGCAGAGGACCGTGGTGGAACGGATTCTGCGGGGAGCGGGGGCTTCGGTGGCGATTTTGGTGGCCGTCGCTACTTGGGGGTTCTTCTTCATGAGCGCAATTTTTGATTATAGCAGCGGCGGTCGACGTTCATTAACCGCTGGAGATCGCGGCGTTACTGGGCCGCCATACAGCTCCCACAGAGTTTTGCTCGCGGAGTTCGCAAAGGTTTACCACAGCGTTTACAGGGAGGACCGTAGAGCGAGAGCTCATGGTGGTAGATGGCGTTAGGATTAGTTTCCTTAAAGCCGGTGATTTTCTCGTACTCTTGCAGGGAATTGGCGAAGCGTTCCTTAGGATTGTGTTTGGTGAGGTCCTGCTTCGACAGAACCTGGCTGAACTCCGCTGGGTTGAGCATAGGCACTTCGCGTTTACAACGCCAGCACCATAGCATCCGCATAGGCAGCATTCTAATCTCACGGATGCATATGTGTGGGCCACTGCTCCTGTAAAATTCAGTCAGAGCATTTCGGAGCCAATCTCTTTTGTCGTTTCTGGACGAGTTAAACCCGCAACAACGCGAAGCAGTCGAAACTACCGACGGGCCGGTGCTTATTCTGGCCGGGGCGGGCAGCGGGAAGACTCGTGTCATCACGTTTCGCATTGCTTACCTGATCGAAAAGATGGGCGTGATGCCGGAATCGATTCTCGCCGTGACCTTTACCAACAAGGCGTCGTCGGAGATGGCCGAGCGCGTGGAAAAGCTGGTTGGCGGGCTCAGCGTTGCCAAGCCGGTGATTTCTACATTCCATTCGTTTTGCGTGCGCGTGCTGCGGCGGGACATTGAGGCTTTGCGGATTCCTTCTACCGTACCGGGACAGCCGCCGATCGGGCTCACGAAAAATTTCGTCATCTACGACGAGAGCGATCAGCAGCAGGTGGTCAAGGGCATCATGCGGCGGCTGGGGCTGGACAACAAACAACTGACGCCGCGCAACGTGCTCTCGCGAATTTCCTGGGCCAAGAATCACATGCTAGATCCGCAGGAAATTTATCTGCAATCGGCGGACCCGAAGACCGAGAAGATCGCGCACATTTTCGAGGAGTATGGCAAGGAACTTCGGAAAGCGAATGCGATGGACTTCGACGATTTGTTACTTGAGGCGATGCGCCTGCTCAAGTCGGTGGCGGCGGTGCGTGAGTATTACAATCGGCGATTCCAATACTTATTGGTCGATGAATATCAGGACACGAACCGTCCGCAATACGAGTTGATGCGGCTTCTGGCCGGCGCTGGGCACAACGTTTGCGCGGTGGGGGACGAGGATCAGTCGATCTACTCGTGGCGCGGAGCGGACATTCGCAACATTCTGGAGTTTGAGCGCGATTTTCCGGAAGCGAAGATCGTGCGGCTGGAGCAGAACTACCGCTCGACGCAGAACATTCTGGAGGCGGCGTCGGTGGTCGTGGCGAACAACGTCCGGCGCAAGGGCAAGAATTTGTGGACGTCACGGCAGGGTGGGGCGAAGATCGGATATTACGAGGCTCCGGACGGCGAGAACGAAGCGCTGTTTGCGGCCGACACGATCAACCGGTATGTGCGGCAGGCGGCCGAAAACGGTGAAACGGCGCGAGCGGCGGTGCTCTACCGGACGAACTCGCAATCGCGATTGTTCGAAGAGGCGATGCGGCGCTATCAGCTGAAGTATCACGTGGTAGGCGGGTTCTCTTTTTACGAGCGGGCTGAGATCAAGGATCTGATTTCGTACTTGAAGGTCATCCAGAACCCGGATGATTCGGTTTCGTTGCTGCGCGTGATCAACACGCCGGTGCGCGGGATTGGCAAGACGACCATCGAGATGATTGAGCGGCTTGCGCTTGAAACGGGATTGTCGATGTGGGGCGCGGTGGGCGAGGCGATTACGCGGCAGTTGTTGCCGGCTCGGGCCTTGGCGGCGCTGAAGAGCTTCCGCGAATTGATCGAGGACGGGCGGGCGATGCTGGCGGGGACGTTTCTGGAGCGAGTGGAGGAGACGGCGATTGAGAAGTCGGAGCCCGAGACTGCCGAGCCGCGCTCGGCTTGGACGGGCGAGGCGCCCGTCCCCACACAACCTTCTCCCGCACAACCTCTTTCCGCACAAGCCGGTGCTGACACAGATTTCGATCCTGGGAACTTCAGCTTTGATTTTGCTGCTGGCGATTCTGCGGAGGACGATGGGACGGGCGAGGACGCCCGTCGCTCCATCGACGACGTGGCTGACGAAGCGGTCGATGAGGCGATCGAGGATTTCCGTGCTCCGGGAGCGGCTGCGAATACTGCCGAGATTCTCAAATTCCTGATCGATCGCACTGGGTACATCAAGCAACTGGAAGAAGAAGACACGCCGGAAGCTTACTCGCGCATTGAGAATTTGCGCGAACTGGTGAACGCGGCCATGGACTCGCGCGATCGTGGGGAGACGCTCGATCAGTTTCTCGATCATGCCGCACTGGTTGGCGATGCCGACCAGTACGACGAGCACGCGCAGATCACGCTGATGACACTGCATGCGGCCAAGGGGCTGGAGTTTCCCCTGGTGGTTCTCGCGGGGATGGAGGAAGGCCTGTTTCCGCATTCGCGCACCATGCTTGAGCCGGATTCGATCGAAGAAGAACGGCGGCTGTGCTATGTGGGCATGACGCGTGCCATGGATACGCTGATTTTATCGCGCGCTGTATATCGGCGGCGTTATGGGACGGACATGCCTGAGGCTAGTGTGCCGTCGCGTTTCTTGGAGGAAGTTCCGTCGCAGTTGGTGGAGGAGATGGGCGGATCGCGGCGGCGGGCTTCTGCTGATGCCGGCGATGCGCGGGCGAGTCGCCCGCGTCCACACGAACATCTCCGCCAACGTGAGTCGGCGCACTACTCTTACGAAGACGAAGACCAGAGCGCTGCCTGGAACCCGGCGCGAGTCAAGCCTAAGCAGGCGACTCCGCTGGGAAACTACAACTCCATCGACAACATTGCTGAATTCTTTGCCTCGCGCGGCAAAAAGTTCAATGTGCCGAAAATGGCGTCGGAGGAGCCCAAAGGCAGACGCGGATTCCGTCCGGGACAGAAGGTGAAGCACCCGAAATATGGGGAAGGGACGGTCTATCAGCGCGAGGGGGATGGGGAAGATGCCAAGATTACGGTACAATTCCCTCGCTTCGGTTTGAAGAAATTGGTGGAGAGGTACGCGCTGTTGGAGAAGGCGTAGGTAGGGCCCGAGATCTCCGCGGGAGCAGGAAATGCAGATTCCTCGCTTCGCTCGGGATGACAAACAGTTAAAAAGTTCGAAATAGAACGACAAAAACTACAGAGAAGAGAGAAGAGAAACGCACTGATGGCAAACACGACGAAACTAACCAAGGAAGAACGCAAGAAATCCAAGCGCGCCGCCCGCAAGAAGATGAAGGCGGAAAAGCCGAAGAAGCCCCGCGATTACGCGCGCGGATCGAAAAAGCGCAAAGTGAAGAAGCTGGCACGCGGTCAGGCGAAACGGTAAACCGCTAGCCTGAGCTGTGAGCAGTGCCGGGCATGGGTTAAGGCCCATGCCCGACTCCGCTGTGAGGAGACAACGAACTCTTGTCGCAATCATCCACTACTGAGCCGGCAGCTGATGTCATCCGCACTTCCGACAGGCAGGCATTCTGCTGTAAGTCAATCGACAAACTGATTTCGGACTCCGAACACCCGGAAACCCGGCTCAGTAAGACGCTGGGGCCGTGGTCGCTGACCGCGCTCGGGATCGGCGCAATTATCGGTTCGGGAATCTTTGTGCTTACGGGAACGGCGGCGGCGGGAGAATATTTCCAGGCGCCTTCCATTCTGCATGCGCAGGCGCTCGACCTGATCGTGAATTTCCTGCGTACCGGCAGCACGGCGGGAGCGCTGATGCATGGCCGTCCGCCGGCTGGGCCTTCCATTGCTATTTCGTTTTTCCTGGTGGCGATCGCTTGCAGTTTTGCCGGATTGTGCTACGCCGAGTTGGCGTCGATGATTCCGATCGCCGGCAGCGCTTACACTTACTCGTACGCGACGCTGGGCGTGATTTTCGCCTGGATCATTGGCTGGGACCTCATTCTCGAATATGTGGTCAGCAACATCGCGGTCGCGGTGGGCTTTGCCGGTTATACGAAGGCGCAATTCGCGGCGTTCGGCGTGATCTTGCCGGATAAGTGGGCAAGTCCTGTTTGGGCCTCGGGACAGTGGACGGGCGCGTACTTCAACCTTCCGGGATTTCTGATCGTGTTCATTCTTACGCTGCTGCTGGTGCGTGGCGTGAAGGAATCGGCAGAGACGAACAACATCATGGTCGCGGTCAAGATCGGCGCCATTCTCACCTTTCTGGTCGTTGGTGGCATGCTGGTGAAACCTGCAAACTGGACGCCCTTCGCGCCTTCCGGCTTTGCCGGAGTTGTCACCGGAGGGGCGATCGTTTTCTTTACCTACATTGGATTCGATTCGGTCTCAACCGCCGCGGAGGAATCGCGCAATCCGCAAAAAGACTTGCCTTTCGGCATCATCATGTCGCTGATTGTTTGCACGCTGCTCTATGTCGGCGTGGCCGTGGTGCTACTTGGCATGATGAAGTACACGACCTTCGTTTCCGGAGAAGCCGCCGAAGCACCCGTCGCCTACGCGATGAAATATCTGGGAGTGCACCCGTTCTTCCGGTCGGTAATCGTGATTGGCGCGCTGACGGGGATGATCTCTTCGCTGCTGGTGTTTCAGTATGGGCAGGCGCGTATCTGGTACGCGATGTCTCGCGACGGACTGCTGCCGAAACTGTTCTCCGCCGTGCACCCGAAATATAAGACGCCGCACTGGTCGACGTGGATCGCGTGCTTTGCAGTCGGGATTCCCGCAGGGCTTGTGGATATTGGGAGTGCAGCCGACCTCGCCAACATTGGAACGCTGTTTGCGTTCGTGCTGGTTTCGCTGGGGGTCATCTTGCTTCGACGCCGTCAACCGGACCGCAAGCGTGCGTTCCGTGTGCCATTCGTGCCGTGGTTTCCACTGATCTCGGTCGTTCTGTGCGGGGGACTGATGTTGGGGCTGACGCTGCTTACATGGCTGCGTTTCGTGATCTGGCTGGCGCTGGGGCTGGTGATTTACATCTTCTACAGCCGGCATCATAGCGAGTTCAAGAAAACAATCGGGTGATCGGATCATCGTGTCATCGGGCGATCTGAATCTTGAAGTTAGATCACCCGATCGCCCGATCCTTTAGAATTGCCACATGGCTTCGGAGCCCGCCAGCTTCATTCTCTCGCTCCCCAAGGCTGAGCTGCATCTGCATCTTGAAGGATCGATCGAGCCGTCTACTCTGCTGGAGCTGCGCCAGCGTCACGGGATGGATGGGGCGTCGCTCGCCGAGGTTGAGCAACTCTATAACTACAAGGACTTCACCGGTTTCCTCGCGGCTTTTAAGGATGTGACGGGACACCTGCGCACTCCGGAAGACTACGAGTTGATTACTTACCGGCTGATGGAGCGGCTGAAAGCGCAGAATGTTCTTCATGCCGAGGTGATTGTTTCGGCCGGCGTCTGCCTGTGGCGGAAGCAGGATTTCCCGGCGATTTTCGAGGGGCTGGAACGGGGCCGCCAGCGCGGCGAGAAAGACTTCGGCATTTCGTTGTTGTGGATATTCGATGCTATCCGGCAGTTCGGCGCCGAGAAAGCGCAGAGCGTGCTTGATCTCGCTATTCAGTTTCGCGATCGCAATGTGGTTGCCTTTGGCATTGGCGGCGACGAGCGCGCGGGGCCTCCTGAGTGGTTCGCCGGAGTTTACGGGCGCGCCGCCGAGCACGGCCTTCATCTTACGGCCCACGCGGGGGAGAGCGCCGGACCGGATTCGATTTGGGGCGCGCTGAACCTCAAGGCGGAACGCATCGGCCACGGGCTTACGGCCGGGCAGGATCCGGAATTGATCGAAGAGCTGGCCGAGAGCCAGGTTCCGATTGAAATCTGCGTGACCAGCAATCTGCGGACGGGGTGCTGCGCTGATCTCGCGCAACATCCCGTTCGGAGTTACTTCGACCAGGGACTGATGTTGACTCTTAACAGCGACGATCCCGCGATGTTTCGCACGTCGCTGGTCGAGGAATACGGTCTGGTGCAGGACGCGTTCAGCTTCACCGACGAACACCTGCGAGAGTTGGCGCGCAATTCCTTTGAGGCATCGTTTCTGCCGCCGGACAAGAAAATCGAATTTCTGAATCTGTTTGACTCCGCAACCTTGCGGGCGTAAGTCTGACCCGTCATCACGCAGCTCTGTGGCAAGCGTCACACTTTAAATGTTTTGGTGCGCGCCTATAATGGCTGCCTATGAAACTCCAAGAAAAGATTGCCGAACTGAAAAAACGTGACCAGATGGCGCAGGAAGGCGGCGGCGCGCAGCGGCGCGAGCGCCAGCACAAAGAGGGCAAGATGTCGGCCCGCGAGCGCGTGGAGTTTCTGCTTGACGAGGGGACCTTCGAGGAAACCGATAAGCTGGTCACGCACCGCTGCAACGATTTTGGCATGGCCGAGCAGAAATACTTCGGTGACGGTTTCATCACCGGCTACGGTCGCGTGGAAGGGCGTCTGGTGTTTGTTTTCGCTCAGGATTTTACGGTGTTTGGTGGTTCGCTTTCCGAGGCCAACGCCGGAAAAATCGTCAAGATCATGGACCTGGCAGCCAAGATGGGCGCTCCTGTCATCGGACTGAATGATTCGGGAGGAGCGCGCATTCAGGAGGGCGTGATGTCGCTGGCGGGCTACGCTGACATTTTTTTGCGCAACACGCTTTATAGCGGAGTGGTGCCGCAGATCTCGGCCATCATGGGTCCGTGCGCGGGCGGCGCCGTGTATTCGCCGGCGATTACTGATTTCATTTTGATGGTGGACCAGACTTCTTACATGTTCATTACTGGGCCAGACGTGATCAAGACGGTTACGCATGAAGAAGTCACTAAAGATCAGCTGGGCGGCGCGCACACGCATAACGAGACTTCTGGAGTCGCGCACTTCATGTGTCGCGATGACGCCGAATGTTTGTCGATGGTCCGCGAGCTGTTGAGTTTTATTCCATCGAATAATCTGGAAGACCCTCCACGCAAGCCGTGCACCGATCCGATCGATCGGGTGGACGAAAAGCTCGATACGCTGATTCCCGATCAATCGAACATGCCGTATGACATGAAAGACGTGATTCATACCGTGGTGGATGACAGCTACTTTTTCGAAATTCACGAGCACTATGCCAAGAACATCGTCGTCGGATTTGCGCGCTTTAACGGGAAGCCGGTGGGGATCGTGGCTAATCAGCCGGCGATGCTTGCGGGCACGCTCGATATCAATGCATCGGTGAAGGGAGCGCGCTTCGTGCGCTTCTGCGACTGCTTCAATATTCCGCTGGTGACGTTTGAAGATGTGCCCGGATTTTTGCCCGGCACGCAGCAGGAGTATGGCGGAATCATCCGGCATGGCGCGAAGCTGCTGTATGCGTTTGCGGAAGCGACCGTGCCGAAAGTCACCGTGATCACGCGCAAAGCTTATGGTGGAGCGTATTGCGTTATGGCTTCAAAGCATATTCGGACCGACGTGAATTACGCGTGGCCTAGCGCCGAGATTGCGGTGATGGGGCCGGAAGGCGCGGTGGATATCGTCTACAAACGTGAACTGGACAGCGCGGAAAATCGCGAGGCGGTTCGCCAACAGAAGATTGAAGAATTTCGCGATCGACTGGCGAATCCCTATGTGGCGGCTGACCGCGGATTCGTGGACGCCGTTATTCAGCCGCGCGAGACGCGCAAGAAACTTATTCAGGCGCTGGAGATGCTGGAGACTAAGCGGGATAAGAACCCGAGTAAGAAGCATGGGAATATTCCGCTGTGAATAGCTCTCAGCTGTCAGCTCTCGGCTCTCAGTAAAAACGCCTTGACCCGACGCGGGGTTGGTACCCCCCCCTTGCGCTAAAATATTCATTTTAATGGAGTTGACTCCAAATGTTTCATAACAAGGGAGTTAAGGGTGAGTGCTTTGCTGACTGTCCTTTAGAATCTTGGAGTTGGACTTACTGCACCCCGTCTTGATTTCAAAGAACTTGCTTAAAGAATCGGCGCGGCCGCACTGGGCTGCTGCCTAACTTCTATTATAAATCTTGCTGTCAAATCAGAGCGGAAGCATAGATCCATGCCGAACGTGCAGTATGTAAACAGATTTCTCTTCATCAAACACAACAAAGAGGAAACGGTAAGTGCCGCGATTGCCCGCGCCGAAAAACAGTTCGCGAATGGGCTGATCAAACGAGGCGCTCTCGGGAGCCAACGGGCAACGCTCGGGGTGGCGCGCAGGACTCTTCGCGGCCTGGCGTGCGCGCCGTATCCAGTCTCGCGCCGCGCGGGGCGCCTGGCTGGGGATATAGCGATAGGCTGTCCTGAGATCGCTTTCGGCTGCGGGAGTGAGGATGACGCGATAGGTCATCTGCCCGCGTCTTCGCGCTCCAGTTCGTCAAATACTTCATCTGCTGGTCGGCCCGCGCCTTTGCGAGCTTGTGCCAGGCCGCGGCGAATGTTCGCCACGGCGTCAAGTTGACTGGCCACCTCCTGATAGGCCTTGGCGTCGAGAACGACAGCCTCGGCTTTGCCCTTCACGGTGAGCACCAGCGGACGCCCGGTTTTCTTCATGTGCTTCATCAGGCCCGAGGAGTTGCGCTTGAAGGTGGTCAGGGAATGAATGTCTTGGGTGACATCGATCATGATGCGATTATAGCATCATATTAGCATCTTATAGAGTGCTCAGCGCGAGTGCTGGCCCGGGCGATTCGTCCACGTCGGTCTAGGGCTTCACCGTATCGGCACCTGCGATTAGCTTCACCGCATCACCAGTATCAGTTGTTTCCGCCTTGGTAGAGCACGACTTGTAGAGTTGGCCGAAATTTCGGGTTGATGATCCAGTAGGTATGGAGCCGGCCCGGTCCCTCTACCTTATGTTGCACGAGGCCGTGCTGCTTGGCGATTGCGAGTTGGGCGAATGCGCGATCTAGCGGAACCTCAGGGAGAAGCGGTCGTCCTACCTCGACAGGCTCGTTTATCATCAAGTGACGTAAGACATGCCGGCCTTCAAGGGTCATCTCGAAGTCAACGACCTGTTTGGCGATTCGCTTGAGCTCCTCGGAGTATGGGTCGCGACTCAACTCTGTGATGCTGTTCGGAGGAGCTACCTCGGCATTCTTTCCCACCCTAAGACGCTCACCTTCGGTGGTTTTCGCCTCGGCTGAATCTGCTCTGATCACCTGGTCGCGTCCAGCCTCTTTGGAGGCGTACATGGCGCGATCGGCTCGCTCTAGCAACTCACCGTGGTTTCCGGCGCATTCCGGTATGCACGCAGCTCCGATGCTGGTTGTTAATCCGTTGGGTAAGTCCTCCGTCCGGATCGCACGCACTTCGCGCAAGATCCGGCTCGCGACGGCGAACGCTTCATCGAGCGAATGGTTCGGGAGCAGAACACAGAACTCGTCACCGCCATTGCGGTATACCGCCCCTTTGTCGGTGCACACTCGACGAAGCGTATCAGCATAAATCTTCAACGCGCGATCATCTACATCCTCGTCCACCTGTTCAAGAGTCTGTTCCATCACTGACCGGCTCACCAGGTGGACCGTTTTCAATACCAATGCATTTGCCGCAGCGGTGAACCGCTGCGCCACCCAAAATCCTCTAGAGAATGTCTTGGTACTTTGCTGGGAGTGTCGGATGCGTAGGGGTCCTTCGACTGCGTAGCTGCTTCGCTTCGCGAAGCGGCTACTTCGCTCAGGATGACAGACTATTTTATGTTGCGAATTTGGGGGGACTGGGAGCAGTGCGGAGGGGGCTGAGAGCTGATGATTGACAGCCGAGGGCGGCTGTCGCTACGCGATCAGGCACAAATAGAGAGTCCCGAGGTGATGTTGAACTCATTCCTCTCGGCCAGTAGCTCGCGTTTAGACCCTTGCTGACCTTATTCCTACAACTCCCTTGCGGGTTCATTGTAAGCCGATCTTGCTCGGGCTCCGGGCTCACCGCCAACCGGACAAATTAGTTCAACGCCTCGGGACTCTATCCTGCCTTTAACAGAGGCTCCTGTTCTCCTCAACCAGCGCTTGGCTATAGACCCTTGCTTGCCCTCCCAAACTCACCTCGCGGTTGTCTGAGTGACTTCGCTTGAGCCCCGGACGCCGCACCAACCGGGAAAACTTCAGAACGTGTCAAAGAACGATTATGGTTTTAACACTTCTATTTTTTACGTCAACGAAATTCATGCGTCTGTAACTGCTTATTCATCAATCGAGTGCAGCTCATGCACAGCCGGGTGACTCGGAATATGTGCAGTCGCCTTTACTGGATTCTGAAATCCCCAGCATCCATGCGGTTTTGCTCGGTTTCTCGGCGGACAAGCTGCGCTTTCGTGCGATCATCACATCAGATTGTGATTGTGCAAATCGGCGTTTCACCCGCATGAATCCTGATTTCTTCTCGCGCCGGGCTCCGGTTCTCAGCGGGGTACTTACGTCTTACCATCGCTTTCTCTACAATTCCACGGTGAATGGGATCGGTGGTTGGAGGCCTTTTGTGATGCGAAGCCTGCGTTGGGCGACGGTCGTTTGTTTTCTGGCTCTTTCCCTGGGGAAACCCTCCCGGGCACAGAGCCCTGAGGACAGGACGGCGAAGTATATGGAATCGGTGCGGCATCAGCCGGGGTTGCTGCTGGCATTTTTGCAACAGATGCCCAAGGGCGGCGATCTGCATGTTCATCTGTATGGCGCGGTCTATGCGGAAAGCATGATCGACTGGGCGTCGGAGAACGCGCTCTGCGTCGACCGGAGCACTTCGAAGCTGATTCGCGCGGCGTGCGACTCTTGCGAGGCCTACACGAACAAGCCGTCGGTGCGGTGCGCTTATCAGGACCACATTCTCTACGGCCAACTGGTGGACGCGTGGTCGATGCGCAACTGGCATCGCGAGGAGGAATCGGGGCACGACCACTTCTTTGCTACCTTCGACAAGTTTGGCCCGGCTTTCGAAAAGCACATCGGCCAAGCGTTGGCGGAGGTGGCGTCGCGGGCGGCGGAGGATCACTTGCAGTATGTGGAAGTGATGCACACCGCCGATGGGATGCAGGCGGCCATTCTGGGCGGCAAGATGGGATGGGGCGATGGATCGACGACTGACGACTTCGGCAAGTTCCGTGACAAGCTGCTGGGTGGGGGAATGCCAGATGTGGTGGCCGCGGTGCGCAGCCAGCTCGACTCCGATGAAGCGCGCAAGAAAGAAGTGCTGCATTGCGGGACGGCGCAGGCGGCTGCGGGATGCGGAGTTACGATCCATTATTTGTACCAGGTGCTGCGAGGGTTGCCGCGCGAGCAGGTTTTTGCGCAGATCTTGCTGGGGTTTGAGTTGGCCAAGGCCGATCCGCGCTTTGTCGGCTTCAACCTGGTGATGCCGGAAGATTATTACGTGCCGATGCATGATTTCGATCTGCACATGCGGATCATCGAAGCTTTGCGCAAGTTCTATCCGGCGACGCATGTGTCGTTGCATGCGGGCGAACTGGCGATGGGGCTGGTTACTCCCGAGGGACTGCGATTTCATATTCGCGAATCGGTGGAGCGGGCTGGAGCGGAACGGATTGGTCACGGCGTGGCGGTCATGAGCGAAGACGATCCGATCGGGCTGCTGCGGGAAATGGCCAAGAAAAATGTGCTGGTCGAGATTTGCCTGACGTCCAATGATGTGATTCTGGGGGTGAGCGGGGACCGGCATCCGCTGCCGGTGTACATGAAGTACAGAGTGCCGGTGGCGCTGGCGACCGACGACGAGGGCGTTTCGCGGGGCGATATGACGCAGGAATATCTGCGGGCGGTCGAGACCTATGGCTTGTCGTATCTCCAACTGAAGCATATGGCGCGCGAGAGCCTGGAACACAGCTTTATTCCTGGTGATAGTCTGTGGAGCGATGGGCGGGAGATGCGGCGCGCGGCGGCTTGCGCGGGTGAGAGAGCGCCCAGCGATCGCGTCTCGTCAAACTGTGAGAAATTGATTGGTGCGAGTGAGCGCGCTCGAGTGCAGTGGCAGTTGGAGCGAGCTTTCGCTGAGTTCGAGAAGAAGTTTTAGAGCGGGCCGAGATGTGCTCGGCTGGGCGGACGAATGCGTCCGCCCCTACGTGATTTTTTATGAAACCTGACTTGTTTACTCGCGCTGAATCGGCCGCGGCGTTCGTGCTTTCACAGACTAAACTGCGGCCGCAGATCGGGCTTGTGCTTGGCTCTGGCCTGGGATCGTTTGCCGATGACCTTACCGGAGCTGTCCGTGTTCCTTATGGTGACATCCCGACATTTCCGCGCTCGACGGCGATTGGGCATGCCGGGCAGTTGGTGATCGGCAAGTCCGGCGACGTTGCGGTGGCGGTGATGCAGGGACGGGTGCATCTGTATGAAGGATATTCGGCCGCCGAGGTGGCTTTTCCGACGCGCGTGCTGGGGCGGGCTGGGGTACGCGCTTTGATTCTTACCAACGCCGCCGGTGGCATTAATGTCGAGTATGGACAGGGGGCGCTGGTCATTCTGCGCGATCACATCAATCTTCAGGGACAGAATCCGCTGACGGGGGCGAATGACGAGCGCTTGGGGCCGCGCTTTCCCGACATGACTTACACGTACACCAAGCGCTATCGGGAGATCGCGCTGGAGGAAGCGAAGAAGCTTCCGATTCCGCCGCGCGAGGGTGTGTACGCGGCGCTGGCCGGTCCGAGTTATGAAACACCGGCGGAGATCCGCTACCTGCGCTCGATCGGCGCCGATCTGGTGGGGATGTCCACTGTGCCGGAAGCGATCGCTGCGCGACACATGGGGATGAATGTTCTGGCGATCTCGTGCGTGACTAACATGGCCGCCGGAGTGCTTGATCGGATGCTGGTGCATGAGGAAGTGCTGGAAGTGGGACGACGGGTGATGGGACAGTTCATTGCACTGCTACGGGCCGTGCTGCCGCGGATTGCGGGGGAGTTGCGGAAGGCGGGGTAGGGATTGCCAAGCTGCGCTCGGCTTGGACGGACGAATGCGTCCGTCCCTACGTAACCCTTACGGGCCGGAGGCCCGTCACTACGCGAGCGTCGGCGGACTCAGCGGCTTTTTCGTGAGATGAACACCGGCTGCGGCGGATCTATTCCGTACACTGCTGCGAAGCTTGCCTGATTCACGGCAAAGCTGGCCCGTCCTCGGGAATCGATGAACAGCAAGGGCTTCTTCAGCGGTACATCGCTGAATGTGTTGACGAAGGGCATTTCGACTTCGTGGCCGGCTATGGTGACTTTCAACTTATCTCCACGCTGATAGCCTAGCTTCAGGAAATCTTCGGCACTGATGTTTGTGACCAGGTTGCCGAAGGGGCCATCGAGGGCGATTATCTCTCCGGTCAGACCTTTGTCGTCTACTATGACGGGCTTCAGATCCAGCCGGACTAACTGCTTGACCGCCGGGCCGACCTGGGTCCAGTCGTCGCCACGCGCGAGGTGAGCGCCGACGGGAGAGAAAATGTCGCGGCCGTGGAAGGTGGAGGAAACCTTGGCGCCGATCATCCAATCGGGGTTGGTGATCTCACGAGCGCTCTCGATGCCGTCGCGGTCCTCGACCAAAGTTATCAGGCCGTTGTCGGGCAGGACGAAGAATTGGCCGCGCTTCGATTTCACCACCACAGCCTTGCGCGAGCTGCCTACGCCGGGATCGATGACCACCACGAATACGGTGCCGGCCGGGAAGTAGGGCGAGGCGCCAGACAGATACAGGGCGCCGTCGCGAATGGAAAAAGGAGTTACCTGATGGGTGAGGTCGACGATGCGGAGGTTGGGTGTGATGCCGTACATGACGCCTTTGCAGAGGGCTACCGAATCGTCGATGACGCCGAAATCGGTCATGAAGACGACGGTTGGCGGTTGCGCGGTGGACGTTTGCGCCAGAAGCGGGGTTGCGAGCAGGATCAAAAGGGCGAACCAGGAACACATTGCTCGCGTTGATTTTGCTACCGAGGTTAATGTCGTCTGCATAAAATCCAACCCTTCAAGAGAATTGTGAAGCCAATGATTCTACCCGCTTAAGAGCTGGAACCCAAAGCTCGCTTCGGGCATCTATAATCGGGGCGGCAAAAAAACAGCCATTATCGGAACAACTTAAGGAGAGCCAGCGATGTCCAAAGTGATTCCCGAAAAATACCTCGACCTTTTCCAGAAGCGTGCTTTCGCCAATCTTGGGACCCTGATGCCGGACGGGCGGCCGCAGGTCACTCCCGTGTGGTGCGACTTCGATGGCCAACACGTCATCTTTAACTCGGCGCGCGGACGCCAGAAGGATCGCAACGTGCGGCGCGATCCGCGGGTTGCTCTGGCCGTCATCGATCCTGACAATCCTTATCGGTATATGGAGATCCGCGGCACCGTGGTTGAGATTACCGAAGAGGGCGCCGACCATCACATCGACAAGATGGCGAAGAAATACATGGGCCTCGATAAGTATCCCTATGCCAAGCCGGGAGAGGTGCGCGTGATGTACAAGATCCGGCCGGAGCACGCCACGGTAATGGGATAGCAGCCGATCGCCAGCCCCTAAAAAGGGGCGTCTGATTTCGAATGACCTTCGGTATCGCTAAAGCGATGCCCTGATACGAATCTTGAGGCTTTGTCTCCGGGTCTCTCTCGGATGCTGCGCAAGGGCCGCGGGCGAGGGCGCCCGCGCTACACGACCTAACCTTTCCTTGCCTGACGAGTCCAACTGCTAATGGAACTTCGGAGGGTCACTCCGCGTATTAGACACTAGAGTCCGGGGATTAGCGGGAGGAGGAGTTTATGGAAGTCGGGAAACATGGCGGCGATGGCTTGCATGCGATGGATGCTGCCAATCACGCATCGGCGCAGCAGGTGGTGAAGGCCGCGCACGAGGAACTCCTCCAGCTCATGCGGCAGCGTGCCGAGATCATGAAGCGCATTGGCACGGTGAAGCAGACCATGGCCGGATTGGCGAATCTTTTTGGCGAGCAGGTGCTGGGCGACGAGTTGCTGGAGCTGATTGACCGCAAGCCCAATGGGCGGCAGCCGGGCTTTACCAAGGCTTGCCGGATGGTACTGATGCAAGTTGGGCGTCCGCTGGGAGCGCGCGAGGTTTGCCTGGAACTGGAACGACATGCTCCGGCAATTCTGGCGCGGCACAAGGATCCGCTGGCTTCGGTGACGACCGTTTTGAATCGCCTGGTGAATTATGGCGAGGCCCGCAGCCTGAGCAACGATCGTGGACGGCGGGTGTGGGAGTGGATCAGCGATGCCGAGGCTTCGGCGGGGGCGCTGGCTTCGCGGAGAACGGCGTGAGGGGCGAAACTTCGAGAGAAATCAGCCGCCGGCAAACTGCAGATCCCTCGCTTTGCTCGGGATGACAATTCTCTTATCCTCGCAACAGATTCCTATGCTGGCAACAGATCTTTATGCTGGCAACAGGCGTCCTTTTTCCAGATGGCGGGTTACGTGGGCATACTGGGCGGCGTGCGGATCGTGGGTCACCATCACGATCGTCTTGTGAAAACTTTCATTCAGGCGCTTCAGAATCTCGAGGATGTCGGTAGCGGAATTGCTGTCGAGGTCGCCAGTCGGTTCGTCGGCGAGAATCAGCGTGGGGTCGCTGACGATGGCGCGCGCTATGGCTACGCGCTGTTCTTGTCCACCTGATAGCTGCTTGGGCAGGTGATGGACGCGGTCTTCCAGGCCGACGAGCTTGAGCGCGGTCATCACGTGATCGCGGCGCTGCTGCTGCGTCATCTTGGTCAGCAGCAACGGCAACTCTACATTCTCGAATGCGGTTAGCACCGGAATTAGATTGAAAGTCTGAAAGACATAGCCTACGTGGGTATTGCGCCACTTGGCGGACTGACTGTCGTTGAGACGAAAAATGTTTTCGCCCATTACCAACAACTCGCCGGACGTGGGGCGGTCGATGGCTGCGATCATGTTCAGCAGGGTTGTCTTGCCTGATCCTGAAGGCCCCATCAGCGCCAGAAACTCGCCGCCGGCAATGTCGATGGAGACGTTGTCGAGCGCGGTTACCTGAAAAGCGTCGCGCTTGAAAATCTTGCTTACGCCCCGGGCCTGGACGACCTTGCTGCCCACGGCCGGTTGCGTTGGTGTTTGCGTTATCGCACTCATGAATTCCCCTTGATAGTGATACGAATCTTTTGCCCGTCCTGTAAATCCGCGGGCCCCGCCGTGATTACGTTTTCGCCGCCGACCAGCGAGTCCACCAGATAGCCTCCTGAACGCTGGCCTTGAACATGAACATTGCGGCGGAGAGTCTTGCCGTTGAAAGCGAGCAGCACAAATTTCGTGCCATCTTTGTCGCGCAAGGCGGCGGTGGGCACGAAAACATAAGTTTGTTTCGTGCCGGCGTTTTTATCGTCGGTGGCCTTCGCCTTGAACTGCACGGTGGCGTTCATTTCCGGGCGCAGGTAGGAATCGGGTTGCAGAATCTGCACTTTGACTTGGACGGTTGCTTTCTGGCGATTGGCTTCGGGCGACATTTCGGCGATCTCGCCTTTGTAGGAGCGGTCTTTGAAGGCATCCAGGGTGACGATGCCTTCCTGCCTGGGGGACAGTTTGGCGAAATCATCCTGCGCGATATCGAGTTCGACCTGAATGTCGTTCAGATCCGCCAGGGCGACCACCGATCCGCGCGGGCCGCCTTCGGCGCCGCTGGCGAATTGAGCGGTGACCAGTTCACCTTTCTCCGCCGTGCGTTCCAGAATCGTGCCGGTTACGGGGGCGCGAATCACCGTGGCATCGAGTTGAGACTTTGCATACGCCATCTGGCCTTCGGCCTGCAGCAAGTCGCCCTTGGCACGGAGAATTTCTTCGGAGCGCGGACCGAGCTGCATCAGCTTGAAAGCCCGCTCCAGCGAATTCATTCGTTGCTGCGAAGCATCGCACTTGCCGACAGCGTCGTCCAAATTCTGCCTCGACATCACTCCCTGCGCAACGAGGTCACGGGTGCGGTCGAGATTGATCTTGTCATTCAGAGCAGTAGCTCGCGCCTCCTGCAGGTTGTGTTCTGCCTGCTGGATCTCCTCTGGGCGCGAGCCATTCTCATTTTCGAGCAGCCGCGCTTTGGCGCTCTCCACCGCGCCGCGAGCCTGTTCGTACTGGGCGCGGAATTCTTCGTCTTCGAGGCGTACCAGAACTTGTCCTTCTTTTACCTTGTCGCCTTTTTCGACGCCGATCCAGGCGACGCGACCGGTGACCTTGGAATTCACGCTGATTTTGTGATGCGCGACAATGTATCCGCTGGCGGAAAGCACGGTGCTGCCCGCGACGTCGCTGCCTTCGGCCGTGGCACGCGAGACTTCCACTTCGGGTGCGTCCGAGGCGAGCACACGGTAGGCCAGCGCAACGATTCCCAGCAGGACGACCACGGCGACTCCGCCCACAATGAAGCGGCGCGACCAGGCGGGCGGTTCTCCGCCTCCGTCGCGCAACGAATGATCGATGCGCAGGCTTCGCAGGTCTTCGTGCTTCGTATCGCTAGGTCCGAGGTCTGTAGGCATTAGTGAAGGGATGCTCTCAGTTTTTGTGTTGATGCAAAAATCCATGGTACGGACAATTGTACGAACTTTACACGAACTAATGCGCGGGCCCGACCTGGAACTCGCCGATCTTGCGCTACGTGAGCGTGTACTGCAATACCAGTTGCATCTCAGCGTCGCCGGGCACGCCTGCGTGGCCCATGTTGAACACAAGGTAGTCACCAGCATTCAATACCAGGGATCGCGCACCGGAAACGTGTCTTGAAGTTGACGATGCGGTTCCGCCCTTGGGCACCCACGTCTTCAGAATGACGCTCAAGAAAATGTTCTGAAGCAGGTAGCCGTCATCGCCCACGTTGAGGCCGTTAGGGTTATGAATGTGGGTCTTGCCGAAATTTGGGCTTTGCGGTGACACGAAGCTGGCTCCCGGATCACCCGAGTAAAAGTTCGGAGGTGCGCCCCGCGAAACCGCACCTCGGCAGAGGACTTCGGCGAATCCGGCACTGGCGGGCAGAGAGGTGAGCATAAACGAAATATCGGTGTCGATTGAGGCCACGGTCATATTACTGGTCACTTCAACGTAAACGTCTGCCCCATTGTCGTTCAGGTTTGAGACTTCCCATCCGAAGCTCGCGAAACTTGGTCCGGTCGAAGTCTCCGCTTGCGCATGCGCCGATGAATCGAGGCCGGTTATCGTTCCCGCTAGGCCCGCCAAGGCCAAACCTTTTCCAACGAAGGTTCGTCTATCCGGTTTCATTGCATGCCTCCGTCCTATCACGCTCAACGCCAGAAACTGGCCGATTGAAGAGCTATTTCTGTCAATCTGAGCGTCGCGTTACGCGCGCAGCGAGGTCAGAATATCCTGCCTGGCCGCATGCCAGGCGGGCGCGAAGCCTCCCAGCAGGCCCATGACCATGGCGAAGATAACCGCAGCCAGCGCGACTCCCCAGGTCAGGTGCAGACTGAAAACAGTTTCGCTGAAGGTGAGCTGGTTGCCGATTCCCGTGCTCATGCCGTTGAACGGCAATATCAGAACAATTCCGACGATCGCTCCCAGCAGCGAAAGCAGCAACGCTTCGATCACGAACGAGGCGAGAATGCTGGGACGGGAAAATCCTATGATGCGCAGGGTCGCGATCTCCTTCGAGCGATAGGCGACGGCCGCGTACATCGTATTCATGGCCGCGAAGCTGGAGCCGATGGCCATGATGATGGCCACAAAGGTGCCTATAAATTTGATCGGTCCACCGGAGCTAGTCTGCTTCTCGTAGTACTCGGTTTCTAGCGTGCCCTCGAGCTTTAGGCGCTGGTCGTCGCTGACGCGGTGTTTCAGGGCGTCGGCGGCCACCGGGTCGGTGGCCCGTAGATAAGCCGAAGCAAAACCTCCCTGGCGATCGAAATCGGCGGCGATCTGGTTGACGTCGCCCCAAAGTTCCGAATCATAGGCGGTGCCGCCGGAATCGAACACGCCGACGACTTTCCACTGTCCCTTGGCGAAGTCCATAGTGTCGCCCACGTTGGCTCCGGAGAAACGCTTGTGAATCGAATTTCCGACGACGATTTCGCGTTGTCCGGGCGTAAACCAGCGGCCTTCGACCAGCCTGGCGTTGGGACGCAGAGTGAGGCCCGCCGGCATCAGACCACGAACTGACACGTTGACCTCGCCGGTGCCATCTTTGCGGGGCAGCACGACCACTACCACCCATTCGCCGGAGGCGATTGGATCTCCCTGGGCGTCTTTGGCGATGCCGGGTAGCGTTCTTAACGTGGGGAAGAGATTAGCGTCGAAGCCTCCCGAAAGCTCGGCGGTGGAGCCTTTACGCATGACGAGGACGTTCACCGGATCGCCGCTGGCCATGAAGGCCTTCTTCAGACCGGCCAGCAGCGCCATCAGGAAAACCGCGGTGGTCACGGTGAGCGCAATGCCCAGGGCGGTCATGATGGTGAGGCCCTTGCGTAGCTTCAGATTGCGGATGTTATAGCTGATTGGAATCGCCATAGAGTTTGGTCGTTAGTCATTGGTCTTTAGTCGTTGGTCGTTAGCCGATATGGCGCAAGCCCTCCACGATATCTAATTTTGCCGCATGGTAGGCGGGGAGAATCGCGCTCAGGAATCCCACCATACCCGCGACGAAGATGGCGAGCAGGAAGGTGGGGATGGTTACTTTCATCCCGAGAAAGAAGAAACCCATTCCGGGGGCTTTCGCCATCGCCGACACCAGTCCGATGGCTAGCAGGCAGCCCAGGAAGCCGCCAACCAAAGCGACGGTGATGGCTTCACTCACGTAGAGACCGAGAATCGATTGCCGGGTAAAGCCCAGAGTTTTCAGCACAGCCACTTCGCGGGTGCGCTCGCGGATGGACATGGCCATGGTGTTGGCGGAAACGAGCAGAGTCGCGAACACGACTGCGAAGCAGATACTCAAGATGAACGCCTTCACATTGCCGAGGCTGTTGATAAAGCCGAGCTGAAAAGCCTTCTCGGTTTCCGTTTTGGTGGGCTCGGGAGAGTTGTGGAACATGGCGTCGATAGCGGCCGCGATCTTGGGAACGTTCTCGGGAGAGTCGGCCAAAATGTTAAAAGTGCCAGCGTGGCCCTTGGCGAAGGGGACTGCCTCCTCGACATACTTATAGTTGAAGTAGACGGTGATGGTGGGCTGGGGCGCAGTAAAGATCCCGCGAATCGTGAGTTCCGGATCCACCGGAAAGATGGTTCCCTTGATCACGATGCGATCGCCGATTTTCCAGCCATACTTCTTGGCCAGTTCACTGTCGACCACGCACCCGGCTTGATCGCGCTGCCAGGCAGCGAGTTGATCGTCTGGAATCTTGAAGTCCGTTTGCACCTTAAAGATTTCCGCGGGATCGGTGCCAAACTGGGCGAAGAAATTATCCGGCTTGTCGTCTTTGTACAAGCCTCCAAACCACTGTGTGGGAGCTACGGCCACGACTCCGGGCACGGTGCGCATTTTCTCCCGGTAATACACCGGCATACTCTCGGTCAACGAAACGCGATGGCGAGTAATCAGGCGCAGGGCCGACTGCGTGCTGCCCTTATCAAGGTAGAAGCTGTGCCAGATGGTCATCATCAGAGTCAGCAGCAGGAGCGAGAACGTGATGCTTAACACGGTCAGGAGGCTGCGGCGCTTGTTGCGAAACGCGCTTTTGGTCACGAAGCGGGTTAAGGTCATCGGACTCCGGAAGGCCCACTAGTTTGATAAAGAGAATTTCCCCGAGAGAGAAAGCCGGCCCCATTTTCGCTACACGTTTTGCCCTACACGTTTTGCGCTACAGCTGAGGATAAAGCAGCGGTTGCGTTATGGACAACTGGTGGGTGATTTTCTTTTCGTGCTTTTTTCGTGAACATGCTTTTGGCATAACAAGACACACTAAGGCTGTCTGCCGACGCATTGATATTGATATGGTTATTTCTGCCCGGTCGGCGCCACCACCCACACATATTCGAGTAGCTCCGTCCCTGTGTTGGTCACGTTGTGTTTGGTTTCCGGTGGAATATACGCCAGCATCTTTTCGTGCACCGGCACATCGGCGCGCCCGTCGATATTCGCCGCTCCCGTCCCGTGAAGAATAACCAGAGCTTCTTCGTGGTCGCCCGTGGAATGCCAACCCACGCTCTCTCCCGGCATCAGCTTCACCGAGCCGCCCCGCATTCCGCTGGTTTGAGGCGCCCCCTTTAGCAGCGGGCAGTCGCCGTTGGCGCAGTCCAACGCGAACGTCAGGGGCTCGCGCCTTGCCTGTTTTTCTTGCGACCAGACGGTTATGGCGACCAGAAGCGAAACTCCCAGGAATCCCAGCATCTTTGCTTGCTTCATGACTTCTCGTCCTCCAGAAAATGAATCAGCCCGATTCTTCGCATGGGTACCGCGACGGGGGTTGTGTTTCAGGGTGTTGACGTCGACGCTATCACCAGTCAGCCTCACGTAGAACATCTGGAGGTGTCGCAAACGGGCGATCACATTCACGGCCGAGGTTGTTGGTGTAACGGCGTTATTACGACAGCCATTCAGCAAAACCCGTTCACGGCTTTCCTTTTGGATTGATTCTGACAGCGGAGGACAACAACTTCTGAAGGCGTTCTTCGCTACCAGCCTGCACTTCGATGGTGACAAAGTACCCGTTTAGAACGGTCGAGTATAAGCCGCGATAATAGCCAAAATTCGGCTTTTCGAAGAGTATGAGGACTGCACCCGTAAAAGGAATACCTGAGATGGTGAGAGGAAATTCCTCCCGCTGTGTTTTCAGACCATCAAGTTCCACGCGGTGTCGGGCGCTACGAAGATATACTTCCGTTGAAGGCACTTTGAAGTTTTGCAGAGACTCAACAAGGAGGGCGAGCGTATAGCCCTCGCCTTGCTCGCCTGAATCGTACGCAGCGTCTATCAGTCGCGCCCGTCGTCCCGCAACATCAATCGGCCCGCGAGCTTCCCAATGCGCCTTCGGGGCTGTGAGGCTGAGTCCGAAAAATGTGTTCAGATAAACGTCTCCATTGACCTTTCCGGCAGCGGCCACCGACGAAATGTCGCCTTTGGGCGTTTGCCCTTGAGTTGCCGCCGAAACCAAAAGAGCTATGCCAATAAGCATTAGCCTGTTCGCTGCTTTATTCATCATCCTATGCGCCTCTTCTCCGTCGGATGCTACTCTTAGGCAATAACTGTCGCAAACAGCGTTTACACCACCTTATCGAATCCAGATACCAGATAGCACGACCGCTTCTCAGCCCGCCGCCAGCGATGCCTTCCGCAGCCATTTGCCCGTTACTTCCGTAACTCTCAGTTGGACAGTTGATGGCGGTATTCTAACGGTGATTCTCCCCCTGTTTTAGTTACTCCATATTCAGGGGTGTAGTGCGGCTTATCGCCGCGAGGACGATTGTAATGGCAACGATGTTTGGCCGTTTCGAAATTCAGAGTGAGCTTTCCAAGTCAGAGACCGCCATGATTTATAAGGCGATGGACTCGGAAACCAATCAGGTCGTGGCGCTCAAGACGCAAAGTCTGGAGCCGCTCGGCGA
>DATFZT010000148.1:0-8525 GCA_035314185.1 Terriglobales bacterium | reverse complement strand
GTCCGTGAAAGAAACGGCGGTTAAGCTCGTCGAAGATTTCTTCCAGATGGTAGTGATGGCCGCGAGCGGAGCGGATGTGCTTACGCCCGCGCATCTGCCGGACGAGCCGAGCTTTTGCGGAAACGTCGTGGCCGGCGACATAGCGGCGATAACGGGCGTTATGGGCGCGATCGACCGGCTGGCGATAAAGCTTGGCCAGCAGGATGTGCGCGATCGAGTGCAGCACGGTTTCCGGAGCGCCTTCCAGCAGATCAGAGACGCGGATAAAAAGCTCTCCCTGCCGCATCCGAATAGTGTTGTTGATGGAAACAAACGGATAGAAGAGAACGTGCATGGTCGGCGCAGGTGTACGGGGGCGAAGTTCGCGATAGGCCCCTTCAAAGACTTCGCTGAGCTTTGCGGACACGTCGAGGGAAGAGTAGCACGGCCCGCAATCTTAACCGAGTCTCCTCTGTGTTGCTCCGTGTCCCCTGTGGTAAAGAGTTCGCCCGAGCGCTGCCCCTCTATTTCTTCTTTTTCTTCTTCATGTACTGCTCGACCTCGGCGACGGTCTTGCGGTGGTCGTCGACGCTGGAGTCGACCGTGTCGAGCGCGTCGGTGAGCAGGAATTCATACTGCTTCGCCTCCGCGCTATTTGTGTTCGCGGCGTCCTTCAGAGCGCGCAGCTTGGCCTGAAATTCGACGTCGGCTTCGATGATCATCTTCAGTGGCCTACGGATGTCGTCCTTTCGGCCAACGTACATCTCGACGTTGTCGTTCAGTTCGTCGTAGACGGCCAGGAACTCCTCCAGCATGTCATGGGTCTGGCGTGCGCGGTCGGTCGTCTTAGGGTTGCTGCGCATTTGCTCAAGCTTTGTCATGCGATCCCGGGAAAACTGCACATAAAGCTTTAAGCGCAGATCGGGATCAAGCATGGCGTCGCGGAGCTGGTCGATCTCCAGCGGATTGAGCGGGTCGCGGCGGCGCTGCGCCCAGAGTGGCAAGCCGGTGGGCAGGCAGAGCGGGAGCATCAGTACGGCTAGCAGTGCCAGGCCGAGTGCGCTGCGCCGGCGCCAATACCAACGCCTGTCCCGTTTCATTTCGTCTCCTTCTTCTTGTCCTTAGCGAACATTTCTTTGAGCAGCGTGGTGCGGACGTCTTCAAGACGGCGAATGGCCTGCTCCACCGGAGCCTGGTCGTCGAAGGCAAGAGTGCGCTCGATGTCGCGCAGCTTCTCCGCCATTTTTCGCACGTCGATCTCGACATTCTTGAGGTGCTTCCTGCTCAGTATTGCGGCATCGCGCGCTTTCTCCGAGTAGGTAACGACGTCATCGACCGCAGCGTGCCCCTGGTCCGCGTTGCCCTCGCCGTAGAGCTTGTCCGCATTGCGAAGCTGTTCCCGTGCGATCCGCATGCCCAGGTCGGGCCGATCTTCGGGATGCGCGCTCTCGAAGTGTGCTTTGAGTGCGGTTACAACCTCGTCCGAAGCGACGCCTTGGGCGTTCGCGAGCGGGATGACGAACGCGAGCAAAAGATTAGTGAAGACAAGTCGCCGCATGGCAGTCAACGCTTCTTCGGTTCAATGGCGATCAGGCGATGGGTAGCCTGCCACTCCTGATCGGGATACTTCCCGTTAGCAACTTCCAGAAAGTGATGATAGTCGAGTGCGGCCTGTTTGTTGTCACGCAAGTGGTCATAAGCGGTAGCCCGAATAAAAAAGCAAAGCGCGGGCATCTCCCCATTCAACAACGCGCGCCCATTGAGGGCTCTGATCGTGAGGTCGTAGTTTTTGTTCTCGCTAGCCGCAAAGGCGAGATCAACGTACACATCAGCCCAATCGCGCTTCAGTCGGACCGCAACCAAAAATTCCTGTTCGGCCTCCGGAAATTTCTTCTGCAGCAGCAATGCCTTCCCTAGCCCCCTATGCAATTCAGCATCATTCGGATGAGCAGTGACCAGGCTGCGATAAGCGGTCTCCGCCAGATCATTCTTCCCGGTAATCGCATAAAGGTCGGCGAGATCGCGTTGCGCCACTATGTCCGTGGGGGCAAGTTTCAACCCAGTTTGCATCTCCCCAATGGCGTCGTCATTCTTTCCCTGTGCGGCAAGCACGCGCCCCAGTTGGAGATGAACGCCGGCATCAGCGGGTCGCTCAGCCGCCAGCCGGCGCAGCAGAGGCTCGGCGTCGCCGAGCCGACCGGACTTCATATAGATGTTGGTGAGGCCAATCACGGCTTCGGTCAAATGCGGATCAAGAGTGATCGCCTGCTTGTATTCCGCCTCGGCGTCCGAAAATTCTTTTTGTCGCTCGTGCAGCAGCCCAGCCGAAAGATGAGGCTCGGGATCTTTCGGTGTGAGCGCGACGGCTTTGCCGTAAGCCTGGAACGCGTCTTCCGGTTTGGTATTTTCCATCAGATGTGCAAGTGCGAGCCAGGCGCGTGCCTGACCCTCTTCAGGATGAGCTGTAGGTTTCAGCGTCGTGGCCGCGCGCAGAAAACGCTCGGCTTCGGGGCTGTTTAAGCGGGCGAGCATCAACCCCAGGTTCAGGTTCGTCTCAAATACCTCGGGCTTGGCGGCAACCGACTGCCGGTAGGCGTGGATCGAGTCGTCAGTGCGACCCAGTTGATTGAGAACAAATCCCAGATCAAACCACGCCTGATAGTTCCTGGGATCTTTCGCGATCGCCTTCTTCAGCAACGTTTCCGCACCGCTGAAATCGTTTTTCTGGATCGCCTCTTCCGCTTGCGCGATTTCCGGAGGCGTGTCGTCGACGCGTTCCTTGTAATGGCGGACAGTGGTGTGGTCCTGTGCAAGCACGCCGGCGGTTAGCCAACTCGTAATAACGATGAGCAGGATCGCGTTGCTGACCCGGCGATTCATTCGCCGGTCCGAACCTTTCTGTGAAGGACGCGGACGCGCCGCAAACGCCGCGTAATCGATCGCAGCGTTAGCCGCTGAAGGAATTCTACCGGTCACCATTGCGCACGCCGTTTCCGTTCAACACCTGCTTCAGGTACTGTCCCGTGTAAGAGTCTTTCAACTCCGCGATCGCTTCCGGCGGCCCGAAGCCGACGAGGTTCCCGCCGCGATCGCCGCCCTCCGGACCAAGGTCGATCACCCAGTCCGCTGTTTTGATGACCTCAAGATTGTGCTCGATAACCACAATCGAGCCTCCTGCATCGATTAGACGGCGGAAAGCCGAAAGTAGTTTGCTGACGTCGTCGAAATGCAGGCCGGTAGTTGGCTCATCGAAAATATAAAGCATGCGACGCTTGCGCTTAGGACCGTCACCGCCCTCCCCGTGGCGGCTGGCCGGGCGATTCCCAGGTTGAAGGTGTGCAGCCAGTTTCATGCGCTGCGCTTCGCCGCCGGAGAGCGTAGTCGCCGATTGCCCCAGCCGCAGGTAGCCAAGGCCGACTTCGTCCAGCACGCGCAACTTTTCCGTGAGCCGCGGAACCTCGGCAAAGAACTTAAGCGCTTCGCGAATCGTGAGGTTCAGGACTTCATGAATGTTCTTGCCTTTGTAGTGGATTTCAAGCACCTGCGGCTTGTAGCGAGTGCCCTTACATTCGTCGCAGACCAGCTCCACGTCGGCCAGAAACTGCATTTCAACCGTAACCGTGCCGTCACCCTGGCAGTTTTCGCAGCGTCCGCCCGGTACATTGAAAGAAAAATGTCCAGCAGGGAAGCCGCGCTTCTTGGCTTCCGGTAATGAGGCGAACAGCTCGCGGATAATATCAAAAGCCTTGATATACGTGACCGGATTCGACCGCGGAGTGCGGCCAATGGGCGATTGATCGACCAGCACGACCTCGTCGAGATAATCATCGCCTTCGATGTCATCCCACAACTTGGCCGCGGTGCCGCCGCTAATTTGCCGCTTGGCCGTGGCCAGCGCCTGATAGAGAACGTCATGCAGCAACGACGATTTCCCCGAGCCCGAGACGCCGGAGATCGCCACCAGCATGCCCAGCGGAATCTCCAGATCGATATGCTTCAAGTTATGCGCACGGGCGCCCGTGATACGGAGCTTGTGTGACCCCGGCTGTCGCCGTCGCGAAGGAATCTGAATGTGAAGCTCGTCGGCAAGATAGCGCCCGGTGAGCGAGTGCGGCATCTTGATGATCTCGGCGTAGGTGCCAGCACCCACGACTTTCCCTCCATTTTCCCCAGCGCCCGGACCAAGGTCGAGAATCCGGTCGGCGGCGCGCATGATGTCGGGGTCGTGTTCGACCACGAGAATGGTATTTCCCAAGTCGCGCAGGTCATGCAGAATCTTGATGAGCCGGTGCGTATCGCGACTGTGCAGGCCGATGGAAGGCTCATCCAGCACGTAAAGCGTGCCAACCAGACGCGAGCCCAGCGAAGTAGCGAGCTGAATGCGCTGCGCTTCGCCGCCCGATAGCGTGGAGGCAAGACGGTCAAGCGTAAGGTACTCAAGTCCGACTTCGTTAAGAAAACGCAGCCGCTCCCGAAGTTCGATAAGCAGCTTTTCGGCAATCGCAGCCTGCTCCGTAGAAAGCTCGAGTTGGCCAAAGAAGCGTGCCGCCTCTTCAACCGTCATACTGCACACGTGACAGATGTTCTTGCCTTCAATCTTTACCTGGCGTGCTTCCACGCGGAGGCGCGTCCCGGAACAAGCCGAGCACAGCGAGTAGCCGCGATACCGGCTAAGAAAGACGCGCACGTGCAGCTTGTACTTCTTCCGCTCAAGATGCTGAAAGAATCCACGCACGCCGCCAAACCCGCGCCCACCATCAACAATCAGCTTTTGCTGCTCGGCGTCCAGTTCAAACCAGGGTACGTCCAGCGGAATTTCGGCCAGCCGCGCGAAGCGCTTAAGCTCAGTGAACAGCGGCCGGTACTTAGGCTTGGTCCAGGGCTCGACCGCGCCCTCATTCAAAGTTTTACCCTTGTCTGGGATGACAAGGTCAAGATCGAAATCGATAGTGTTGCCGAAGCCCTGGCACCGTGGGCAGGCGCCATAAGGATTGTTGAATGAAAACAGCCGCGGCTCCGGCTCTTCGTAGCGGCTGCCGTCGTTCTTGCACTCGAAACGCTGGGAAAAACGCAGTCGCTCAGGATGAGAACTCTCGCCCACGCGCGCCGCCGTCTCAAAAATGACTTCGCCAGCTTCCCGATAACCAATCTCGACCGCATCAACAATCCGCGAGCGCTGATCGGCGGAGACGACAAGCCGATCCACTAATCCGAAGACGGGTTCAGAAAAATTGACGTCAAGCAAAGATTCCGGAGTCGAGAACTCAAATACCTGGCCGTTCTGAAACAGCCGGTTGAAGCCACGCTTGCGCAGATCGAACAGCCGCGCCTTAATCGCGTCCGAGGGCAGATTCGACTCAGCAGGCTTTTTCTTAGCGCGAGACTTCTTGCCGCTCTTCTCGTCAACCGCCGGCACATGCGCCACAATCGGAAAGAACACATTCAGCCGAGTGCCGTCGCCAAGCGCTAGCAGGCGCGACGCAACCTCGTCCACCGTATCTTTTTTCACTTCCTGTCCGCAGAGCAGGCAATAAGTGCGTCCGACGCGGGCGAAGAGCAGCCGCAGATAATCAAAAATCTCGGTAGCAGTGGCGACAGTAGAGCGCGGATTTCGCGTCGAGTTCTTCTGCTTGATGGCCACCGCGGGCGCGATTCCGTCGATCAGGTCAACGTCCGGCTTCTCAATCCGCTCAAGAAACTGCCGGGCATATGCGGACAGCGACTCAACGTAACGCCGCTGCCCTTCGGCGTAAATCGTATCGAAGGCGAGCGACGATTTGCCCGAACCGGAAACGCCGGTGACGACGGTCAAAGCGTTGTGCTCAATCTCAAAATCAATGTTCTTGAGGTTATGAACCCGGGCCCCGCGAACCACAATGCTATCTGTCGACATCTTCCCCTGGCACTACAGACGGATCAAAACTCGCAACCGAATCTTTCTATTATAAAGCGTAAAGCCGGGAGACGGCCTCGCCCATGGAGAGCCGGGGGCGCCCCGCCTGGCAGCCGTTGCACCACAAAGCCTTCTAGGGGAATTTCAATTGCCCTACGCGTAGAGGAACGGCCGCTCCCCGCTGCTTCTCCAGAAGTAGCCAAGGATGATCACACTAACGACCGCCGCGTAAGCGCACCAAAGCGACGTGAACGCGTACCTCTTGACCACCATTACCACCAGCAGAATCGCCAGGTTCGCCGCCCCGAAGATGACCATCATCCGGATCTTCGAGAAAAACAGCGACCCACACGTTGCAATCACATAGAGCAACGCAACCACCGTATTGTTGGTCGCTTGATTGATGTACACGATACTGTTTCCCCGAACGTAAAGCTGCAAGGGAAATGCCGTCAACGCCCACAAAATATAAAGGGTAGTTCCTCCGCCCAGCACCAGAAACGGCAGCATGCGCCGGCGACTCTCCGCAGTAGGCTCAAACAGCAGCACGCTCAACGGCAGCAAAAAAGGCAGGAGCCCCTGTGCATAAAGCATGAATGCCGCGCCCATATCGTGCGCCACCGCAGGCGACAAAATCCCGTCCAATCCCAGCCAGACAAATCCCTCGATGAACTGATGAATGGCGAAGAGCGTGGGCAGCGTGGCGAAAAGCAGTTCGCGCCTATGCTTCACCTTCGTCAGGGTAACCACACCGACGGCACCCAGAATTCCGCTCCCAACAAAGTTCGCTGTCGCTGAAAAGCACACGGCTCGTTTTCTCCGCCGCGAGGATTGCACTTATCATCGCGGAACGCAAAACATTTTTTCGGGTGGCGCATCGCCGAGGTTCGCATCTAGACTTATGATGGCCGGGTCGATCCAGGAACCATGGCTCAACTCATGCGAAAGTGGCGGAATTGGCAGACGCACCAGACTTAGGATCTGGCGGGGCAACCCGTGGGGGTTCGACTCCCCCCTTTCGCACCAATCACCCCCCTACGGACTGGGCAGCGACTTCAAATACGCCAGGACGGCCTCGGCATCCGCCCGGGTCATATGAAAACGAGGCATCGGAGCTCGCGCAGGCGTGCCGTCGCGGGAGATGGCAGTAGTCAGCAGTGTAATGATCTCTTCGTCGCTCCCCGGTGGCAAACCGGCCAGCCGCGGCGCCATGACCGGCCAACCCGGCACGGGTTGCGCTGGCTCATAAAAAACCGGGGCGCCCGCCAGCCACTTGGTGCGGTCAGGGTCGCCATTTTTATCGCGAGGAGTGTGGCAGTACCCGCAACCCGCGACTCCTTCAACGATGTATTTGCCCTGCGCGATGACCTTTGCATCGGCCTTGGCTTTCGCCGCCGCCTCCGATCGCTTTGCCTCCTGCCCAGACGCGAGCTGCGATCCGCCTGAGATGAAGATGAACAGCAGGATCGCAGCGCTCAACCAGCCAGCAAGCAAGCATCCGAGAGTGCGAGCGATATTCGTAGATCGAACGGGCATGGCATTACACCCCCAACTTATTTGAAATGAACTCGGACTTGAGCTCCCAAACTGACGGAATTGTATACCGGTTACCTCGCCGACAGCCACTCTCACCAGTGAGACACAGAGTCACGGGGAAATTCCAAACTCTTGGAAGATTTGAAGGTTTCCTATGTGACTCGGCGTCTCTGTGGTGGGTGTTGCACGGGCAAGGCACCGTTGCCGATTCAGGAGGCGACCGACAGTCTCGTGTTCCTCAGTGCCCGGATTCGAACCGGTAGCCAATTCCGCGCAGTGTTTTCAAATACCGCGGATGCCGTGGGTCCTGTTCGATTTTTTCCCGCAGACGCCGCACAAACACGTCAATCGAGCGTGGCGTCACAAACGACCCTTCTTTCCACACCGCGTCAAGCAACTGATCGCGCGTAAACACGCGTCCTCGATGCCGCGCCAGATATTCGAGCAGCCGGAATTCGCGTGCCGTACTGAGCACTTTTCTGCCCTGCACGCTCACGGTCATCGAAGCGATATCAATCTCCAAGTCTCCCACCTGAATAATCTCGCGGCTGGGGGCCTCCGGCTGAACCCGGAGAACATTGCGGATGCGCGCAATCAATTCACGCGGGCTGAACGGTTTCGTGATGTATCCGTCTCCACCCGCGTCAAAGGCCTGCAGGCGGTCTGGTTCCTGAGTTCTGGCGGAAAGAAAAATGACGGGCGTCTTGCCCAGCCGTTCGTGCTGCCGGATCTGCCGGCACAGATCGAAGCCGCTGATTCCGGGCAGCATAATGTCGAGAAGAAACAGCGCCGGTTGCACCACGGCAGCCATTGGAACCACCGGCCCCCCCGAGAAAAATGTCGAGACTTCATATCCCGCGGTTCGCAGGTTGTGTTCGATCAGGCGCGACACATCTGGATCGTCTTCCACCACATAGATCAGGTCGGGGTAACGCGGTTTGTCGGTCGCCTGCAAAGGATCCATGGCCAGCCAAGAGCCCCACGCCCTCTCCAAGAAACTCAGTGAGAAGGAATTTTTCTTTGATTCTCCCCTCTGACCCTAGAGGGACTGTGTTGCTGCAATGTTGCGGCAATGTTAAAGGAGGGTTAATTCGATGTTGCCCTTGATTTAGTGTGG
>DATFZT010000147.1:0-16843 GCA_035314185.1 Terriglobales bacterium | reverse complement strand
GAGAAGCTCGGGCTGAGCGTTTCTCCGGAAGAAACCGTGGAGCAGGAAAAAGTTCGGCTGGTGATGGTGCCCGTGGGCGAGAGCCGGCTGGAGCTGCTGGAGGCGACTGCGGACGATTCGGCCATCGCCCGGTTCATCGCCAAGCACGGCGAGGGGCTGCATCATATTTGTATGCGCGTTCCGGATCTGGCGGCGGCAGTTGCAAGATTAAAGAGCGACGGCGTCCGCCTGGTGTCGAATGAGATCAAGACAGGCGCCGGCGGCCATCGGTATGTGTTCGTGCATCCGCAGAGCACGGCGGGCGTTTTGCTCGAATTGGTGGAAGGCAAGCATTGACCGCCGTGCTTTGGCTGTCCCCTGTGTTTCCCTGTGTTCCCCTGTGTCCTCTGTGGTAAGGCGTTTCGGCAGTAGGCCCAGTTTCGAATCTATGCTAGTGCTAGCGATCGATACGTCAGGCAAAAACGGCAGCATCGCATTGGCGTGTACAACCGGCCAGAGCGATGTCGATATCGTCGAAGTCGTGCCCCTGACCGGCGGCGCATTTTCGGCGCAACTGGTACCCCAGATTGCCGCGCTGCTCAAAAAGCATGGATATAGTAAGACCGATCTGGAGGCATTCGCGGTCGCGTCCGGTCCGGGATCGTTTACCGGGCTGCGCGTGGGCTTGGCTGCCATCAAGGCTCTGGCGGAGGCACTGCAGAAGCCAATCGCTGCGGTTTCATTGCTGGAAGCGGTTGCCTGCAGCAGTACAACGCGCGGCGCGGACAAGGGCCGGGTCTTCGCGGCGCTGGATGCGGGCAGGGGCGACGTCTATGTCGGCGACTACGAACTCGAGCCGCAGCTACACATCCACAGCGAGCGCCTGCTGAGCCGGGAAGAGTTTCTTGCCGAAGCCGCGGCTGCCGAACCTGGGTTTCCCGAAACAGCGCCTCCCGAAAGCAGGCGGAAGGCGCTGGTCACGCCCGATGCGGGGTTGGCTGAGATGGTTCGGGCTGCCGGAGTCCAAATCGAGCTGATCGACTACCCAAACAGCGCCGTGATTGCCCGGCTTGGATGGGAGCATCTCCAGCGGGGCCACACGGTTCGTCCTGAAGAGTTGGAAGCAAACTATATCCGCCATTCGGACGCCGAAATTTTCTCCAAGCCGAAAGCGTGAGACTCTCAACTCCCCATGCCCGTGACCATTCGCTCCGCCGCGCTAGAAGATGTGCCAGCGATTCTCGCCATCGAGCACTCGGCGCCGGAAGCAGCCCACTGGACGTCCGAGCAATACAACAAGTTGCTGGATAGCGGTGTGGTTCTAATAGCCGAGGAAGCAGCCGAGACGGCAGGCAAGCTGTGCGGATTTGTTTGTGCGAAAGCCGTCGCGGGCGAGTGGGAGATTGAGAACGTGGCAGTCTCCGCCGAGTTCCTCCGCCGCGGCATTGCCAATGAGTTGATGCGCGAGTTGATTCACCGCGCGAAGAGCGATGCCGCGTCAGCGATTCTGCTCGAAGTGCGCGAATCGAATCTGCCCGCCCGCCGCCTGTACGAAAAACACGGATTTCGCAAAGTCGGCCGGCGGCTGTTGTATTACGGGGATCCGCTAGAAGATGCGATTCTGTACGCGCTTCGCTTCGACCGCTGACATTGATCTAGAAACGACGATCCAAAAACGGCCGAAAAACGACCGAAAAGCCCGCGAGTTTCTGCACTGGTTCATGTGCAACTTTCGTACCCCAGGGCCCCCTGACCACGGTGGAAATTAATCTATGAAATCTCATTGAACCCGTACCGCCCCTGTGCTACTTTTTAATCGTGCAGTAACAAAAATCAGGAGGTCTAGCAAGGATGCTGACTCCAAGAGACCAACTCCTGACCGGCCAGGACGAGTTCCAGCGGCTGGCTCAGGAGCACTCGCAATACTCCCAACGGCTCGAATCCCTCACCCAGAAACGATACCTCACCGATGACGAAAAACTGGAAGAAGTGCGGCTGAAGAAACTAAAGCTGCGCCTCAAAGACCAGATGCAGAGCATGCAGCAGCTTCATCGGCAGTCTGCCTAGACTGACCGAGCTAGATTAGCCGAGCCAGCCGCGCCGAGCTTGGGTCAACCGAGCCGCGACCAACCGGCCTGAGCCTTAGGGTCGCGAGCCGTGGGCGTTGACCTCTGTCCCAGGCCAGGCGCGTCTAAGCGCCTTTTTTATTGCGGTTATGTAGAATGCCGCAGCCTCGCTCTATAATCATTAATCATTCTGAGTCCCCATGGTGCGTGACGGCTACTTCTACGGTGCGGGATGCGTGCTGGCCGCGGTCATTGTCGCGTGGCTGGCGGCGTGGCCCTACGCCGTTCCGGTCTTACTGCTGGCGGCTTTCTTTCTGTGGTTTTTCCGCGACCCCGAGCGCCAGATCCCCACTCTGCCGGGAGCCGTCGTTTCTCCCGGGGATGGCAAGGTGACTGATGTTTCCGTGGTGACTGCCAGTGGATCTCCACGCCACCGCATCAGCATCTCTCTCAGTGTCTTCGATGTGCACGTGAACCGCTCGCCGATCGCCGGCGTGATCCGCGACGTGCGCTATCAGCGCGGCAAGTTTCTCAACGCCATGTCTGGCCACTCGGCGGAGGAGAACGAGCAGAACATCGTCACCGTCGAAGGCGACGGCCATACCGTAATATTCAAGCAGATCGCCGGCCTGATCGCGCGCCGCATCGTTTTCAATTTTAAAGTGGGAGACGATGTAGCCTGCGGCGAGCGCGTTGGCCTCATCAAGTTTGGCTCGCGCGTGGATGTTCTGTTCGATCGCGACGCCACGATCCAGGTGAAGCCCGGCGATCGCGTCAAGGGAGGAGCGACCGTGCTTGCTCTCTTGCCGGTCGCGCCGCCAGTTCATGCCGGCACGGCCAGCGAACGGGAGGCTCATTGAAATTGATATGGACGAGCTAGAGCCACGTCGTCGTCAATCCGACCGCCCGCGCGGAAAGCTGCGCAAGGGCATGTACATACTGCCCTCACTGTTCACCACCGGGAACATCGCCGCGGGGTTCTACGCCATTCTCCAGACCGTGCATGGCAGTTCCGGCGAAACCTGGCACCTGGACTTCGCCGCCATGGCCATCGGTTTTGCCGTGTTGTTCGACGGTCTGGACGGCCGCATCGCGCGCATGACCAACACCTCCAGCGATTTTGGCAGGGAACTCGATTCGCTCGCGGACGTGATTACCTTCGGCGTCGCCCCGGCCCTGCTCGCCTGGATGTGGGGATTTCATCTGTTGCCCATGGTCATTGCGCCCGAGCTGCGCCAGAAGATGACAGAGCTGGGCTCGGTAGCCTGCTTCGCCTTCCTCATCGCGGGTGCCAGCCGCTTGGCGCGCTTCAACATTGCGAAGAATCCGGAGCCTTCGAATCCAGGCCGTCCAGGTAAGAAATATTTCGTGGGCATGCCCATCCCTGCCGGGGCGGGAGTGATTGCGGCCATCGTCCACTACTCCGCCGGGGCGCCCATAACTTCCTGGTGGACGGCGATGAGCTGGTTGATGATGGTCGTCGTCGTCGGTTATCTCATGGTCAGCACCTGGCGTTTCTACAGCTTCAAGGATATCGATTTTCGATCGCGCCATCCTTTCCGCTTGGTTGTGCTGTTTGGTGTGGTCGGCGCGTCGATCTGGTTCTTTTCCCGTCCCGCGCTTTTTGTGATCGCAATTCTATACATGGCTTCCGGTGTCCTGTGGCGTTTGCAGTGGATATTCCATCGCAAGACTCCGCCTGCACCTCCGGTGTACCGGGAGGCATCTCACACTCCATGAATCCCATTTCCAAGCCTCCCCTTTCGAAGCCTCCCGTGTCGAAATCCGCTGCCTCCCAGGCTCAGTCTGACGTTCGCGGCACCAACCTTTATCGTGTGGCTATCGTCGGCGCGGCCTCACTCAAAGGAAAAGAGATCGCCGAAATCCTGCGCGAACGAAATTTTCCTGCCGTCGATGTCCGGCTGCTCGACGACGAGGAGTCTCTCGGCCAGCTGGAAGCGGTCGGCGACGAGATGAACTTCATCCAGAGCATCCGCTCCGAACAGTTCGACCGCGTGGACTTCGCCTTCTTCGCTTCCGACCCGCGCTCTACCCGCAATAACTGGAAGGCGGCGCGCGACCTGGGCGACACCATCGTGGATCTCACCTACGCGCTGGAAGATGAGGCGGGAGCATCAATCCGCTCGCCCTGGATCCAGCGCCAGACCGGCCAGCCCATCGCCCCGGAGTTGCAGCCGGGCCCGGTGGTCGTGGCCCATCCGGCGGCGACGGTCCTGGCGCTGCTTGCCTTGCGCAGCGAGAAGACCAGCCCGAAGGCTGGCAAAATCGAACGCATGGTCGCGACCGTGTTTGAACCGGCGTCGGAGAACGGCCAGAAGGGTATGGACGAACTGCACGAGCAGACCGTGAATCTGCTCTCCTTCCAGGAGTTGCCGAAGAATGTGTACGACATCCAGGTGGCCTTCAACATGGCGGCACGCTACGGACAGAGATCTGAGTTGGCGCTGGACGCCGTTTCGCAGCGCATCCGGAAGCACTACCGCCACATTGCCCGCGGGGCCGCCGAGCCTGCGCTCCAGGTGCTGCAGGCGCCCGTCTTCCATGGCCACGGCTTTTCGGTTTACCTGGAGATGGAGAAGCCAGTCGCGATCGCAGATTTTTCCGCTGCCCTGGCGGGAGAGCACGTGGTCGTAAGCGGCAGCCCGGAAGATACGCCCACCAACGTAAGCGCCGCCGGTCAGGGCGATATTCTGGTCTCGATCGCCATCGACGCGAATCACAAAAACGGCGTGTGGCTCTGGGCAACTACCGACAATCTGCGCGTGGCCGCTTTGACCGCGGTCGAATGCGCCGAGGCCATGACCGCATCCCGCCCCCGGGGTCAGATTCAATGAGAGCGAACCTCGTGTGGCGCGGACACTCTTGTCCGCGGCCTTTGACTTTGTTCTCAAGGTCAGCGGACAACAATGTTCCCGCAACGCCCAGGTGGGTGTTGGCAGCCGCACTCGCACTGAGCCTGGCCGCCTCCGGTTGCGGCTACCACCGTGCCGGAAATGCGATCGAGCTGCCGCAGAACATCCACACCGTCGCGATTCCAGGCTTCGTGAGTCACAGTCAGACGTTTCGCATCGAGCAACTGCTCACCGACGCCGTCGTGCGCGAATTCAACGCCCGCACGCAGTACCATGTGCTCCACGAAGCCACCGGCGACGCGGATGCAGTACTGAGGGCGACAGTTCTATCCGCGTCGGCTAGCCCGCTGGCCTACGATTCCATCACCGGGCGCGCAATCAGCGCCCTGGTCACCGTAAGCATTCAGGTGACACTGACCGATCGTCAGGGCAAGGTGCTCTTCGAGAACCCTACTTATCTTTTTCACGAGCAATACGAAATATCGAGCGACCTCCCCAGTTTCTTTCAGGAGGATTCTCCGGCCGTCGATCGTCTGTCGCGCGATTTTGCGCGCACCTTGGTAGCGAATATCCTGGAGGCTTACTGATATGCGCGCCTTCAATCAAGCCGACCGTTTTCTCTCCGAACTGGAGTCGCGCAAGCTGAAACCGGCTTATGTGCTGGTGGGCGATGAAGCGTTTTTTCGCAAACGCTGCCGCGACGCCGTGCTTGAGCACCTGGTGGCCCCCGACTCGCGCGACTTCGGATTGTTCGAGTTCGACCTCGCCGAGACTTCGCTGAATGAGGTTCTGGACCGCGCCCGCACCCCTTCGCTGATGGCGCCGTTTCAGGTGTTCTTCGTGCGCGGCGTGAAGACGCTCTTCGGCCGCGGGTCAAACGAAGAGAAGATCGCAGCCATCGCAGCCTACTGCAAGAATCCCAATCCCGATGCACTCCTGGTTTTCGTTGCCGATCACATCAGCATCCCCGCCGACGCCCGCCGCATGGAGATGACCGACAAGGACCGCTACCAGAAGATCCGCGAAGATCTGGGTCCGTTTTGCGGTATTGTAGAACTGTCGCGCGTCGAAGAGGGTGAAGCCGTTCGTTGGATCAGCGAGTACTGCGCCACGCGCGCGGTCAAGATGGACGCCGACGGCGCCCGTGAATTAGTGGATGCTCTCGGCGGCGACATGATGATGGTGTCGAACGAACTGGAGAAGCTGATTCTCTACGTCGGCGAAAAGAAAAAAATCACGCTCGGCGATGTTGAAACCATGGTGCTGGCCGCGAAACAGCGCTCGCTCTATGAGTTGACCGACGCCATTTCCTCCAAGGACCGCGCGCGCGCGCTGGAAATCCTCGATGCGCTGCTTTCAGCCGGAGACGGCGAAGATGCTGCCATCGGACATCTCTACATGCTGGCCAAGACTTTTCGCCAAATGCTGGTCATCCTGGAGCGCAACGTGCGCGACCAGCGCATGCTTTGGGCGGCATTGTGGCAAGGCTTTCGTGTGCCGCCGTTCGCCGCCGACGATATCATCCGGCAAGCGCGGCGCTACAAATCAAAGCGCGAGCTGACCCGTTCCATTCGTCTGGTTGCGAAAGCCGATCTCGCGCTGAGATCAAATCCTCCCGGCAAACGCCTGGTTCTAGAAAAGCTAATTCTGGATCTCGCCACCGAGCCCAAGCTCGAAGCCACCGGCGGGTGGATGCAGGAAGAACTGCCGGTGTAGAGGTCGGGGTTTGCCCCGTCTCAGGCATGGGGCCCTACAACTCTCTACCCTTTCACTTCGTCCAGCGCCTGTTGCAGTTTGTCAACATCCGGGAACTTCGGATTGATCTTCCTCACGCGGTCCAGTTGTTGTTTCGCCAGCGCCGCTTGACCATTCTTGGCGAACGCGAGTCCCAGGTGGTAGTTGAAGAGCGCGCTGTCCGGCTCCTTTTTCACCGCTTCTTTGAAAAGGTTGATCGCGGACGTGTAGACGTGTTTGTGGTAGAACGCCCAGCCCAGCGTGTCGGCGGTGTTCGCATTATCGGGAAGCTGACGCCGCGCCGTCTGCGCCATGGTGAAAGCAAGGTCCACATTGCCTCCCTGCTGCAGCATCACGTAGGCCAAATTGTTGGAGGCCAGCGGATTCTCCGGTTGAATCTCAAGCACCTTCTTGTACTGCTGTTGCGCGTGGTCCCAATCCTGCTTGTTCTCATAGATGCCGCCCGCCAGCAGGTAGAATGCGATCTCCCTGGGATTGTTCTTAGCCCCAGCGAGATAGGTTTGCAGCGCCTGATCCGTGGCCCCGCGCAGGTTCTGCACCATGCCGAGCTTAACCAGTGCCTCGCTGTTTTTTGCGTCCAAGTCCGAGGCTTGTTTGAATTCCTGTTCTGCCCCCGCCAGATCCTTTTTCTGTTCCATCAGAAGTTGACCCAGCAGGATGTGAAACCCGACATTCTTGGGATACTTGGACAACTGTGTCTTGGCCGTAGCGATGGCCCTATCTGGCTGCTTCTGTATCAGGTCCACGTTAAGCACGCCGCCCAGTGCTTCGGTGGAATTCGGATCCAGATCCAGAGCCTGCTGGTACGATTTTTGTGCTTCCGCAAACTGGCTCTGCGCCATCCGCAGGTTGCCCAACTGCACGTAGGCGGCAGGATTGTTGGGTTGCTTTTCCAGTGACCGCTTAATAGACGCATCCGCCGCTGCGAACTGCTTGCGATCGATATCGGCCACCCCGCGCAAAAGGTATCCGTCAGGAGCGGCGGGCTGCAAGGCGATGATCTGATCCGCTTCCTGCGCCAACCCCGCGGCGTCACGCCGGTGGACGGCAATGCCCGCCAACGCCCGGTGTGCTTCCACAATCTCAGGGCGCAGTCGAACCGCATCGCGCCACTCCGCTTCGGCCCGGCTGACGTTACCCAGTTGTTCGAATGCCAGGCCCTGTTGGTAATGCGCCACCGCGTTGTCGGGATCGTTCTTCAGCACCGCCTGCAGAGTATTGACAGCGTCGCTCGCCTTGCCGTTGCGAATCTCGATCTCGCCCTTGTAGACTTGTGCGATTTGATCATCCGCCTTCGCCTTCAGGATTTCGTCATTCAGCTTGCGGGCATCGCCGATCTGGTCCGTCAGGATCAGCAGCTGAATGTAATTCTCCTTCACCACCATGTCCTTGGGATGGGCCTGATACAGCGCCGCATACTCCGCCGTGGCCTTATCAAATTGGTTATTGGCAAAATAGAAGTCACCCAGCATGCGGTAGCCCACGGAATTAGTCGGGAAATCTTTCTTCGATTGGCGCAGGAATTCCTCGGCTTGGTCGAACTTGTTTTCCGCCATGTACAAGCCGGCCAGAGAAAGCCTGGGGCTGGGATCGTCGGCAGCGCTCGTAATCGCTTGCCGGAACCACTGTTCTGCCTCGGGAAATCGCCCGCGAGTCCGGTAGAAATTCCCCAGCGAGACCAGCGCATTCGTGGACTTGGGACTGAGTTCAGCCGCTTTCTTGAAACTCGCCTCCGCTGCGTCCCACTGTTCCCCGTGCATCTGGAGCATCGCCAGACTTAGATAAGAGTCGGAACGGCTGGCATCCAGTTGCAGCGCCTTCTGCATGTCTGCCAGCGCGGCGGTCGTGTTATTGGTACTAGCGTCGTAGTTGGCCCGCGCGATGTAGAAATCGCTGGTGGGGTTGGGCTGGTTTTTCTCGAGCCAGTCCAACTGCTCCTTCGCTGCGCCAAGTTCGCGCTTTGCTTGATCAAGATAGCCCCGCCCTTCCTCGAAGTTATGAGCCAGAATCAGCAGGTTGGCCAAGTCAAGTCGCGCCGCATAGAGCAACTTCAACACGTGCGGGTCGTTTGTATCGGGCGGTATTACCTGGATCGTGGTCTCCAGTTCCTGGCGGTACGCTCCTCCGTCCCCCAGCTTCATCTCCGTCTCTGACAGCATGTAGTGGGCGTCCGCGAAGCGCGCATCAACCTGAACCGCGTTCTGGAACTGGATCGCCGCCTCCCGGTACCGCCCTTTGTCGAAGTAACGCTGGCCGCTCTCCAGGTACTTCTGCTTGCGGACGTTCGGATCCCGCGAGCAACCCGTCAGCAAGGCCCCCAGCACACAAACCGCCGCTACCGCAAACTGTAGTTTTGACCCCTTCGCAATACCCATATCTATGAACGCCTCACATCGCGCAAGCTTTGTCTTATCAACGCCCTACTGCACAAAGGTACTCTCCGGGGGCAAACCAGAAAAGTTACTGGCGTTATTACCTCAAATCAGCAAGCGGAACCGCCCAATTGGCCCTGTTTTTCCAGCATACGCTCGTGTACAGGCGCTTTGGTAATCTGCCCCAACCGGCCCGAGCATGGCATAGTTTAGTTGGCTATGACTCACTTCCCCCAAAGCAATGTCAACCGGCGTTCGCCCAGAGTACAACTTAACGGATCGATCACGGCCGCGGTCATGGCCGAAGGCGGTCAGCGGACGCGCGCAAAACTACAGTCCATTTCCATCACCGGCGGCTTGCTGCAGTTGCAGCATGAGCTTTCTACCGGAGACTTCGTCGAAATCGCCTTCCACACCCGCTCGGGCGCCATCTGTGGTATGGCCGAAATGCTGCATCCAACACGCAAGTTTCAGAGCGCGTGTCTTCAGCCTTTCCGCTTCATAGCCCTGGCCGACGACGATGAGCGCAAGCTCCGCATGTCTCTCGATTCCGCCCTGGACCGCAATTTCCTCGACCCGGCTTCCGAGCGGATTCAGGCACCGAAAGGATTTTGAGCCCCCGAATTCTGAGTCGCCTGCTCACCGGCAGGTTCGGCTTGCCGCTATACTGAGTCCTGGCGGGTTGCGGAAAATCTCGGGTTTCGTATTAAGATTCGTATCAGGGCATCGCTTTAGCGATGCCGAAGGCTGCCGAAATCAGACCCCCTTCAGGGGTTCCTCATCGAAAGTCGCCTTCTTCCGTGCCCTGCTCCGGGATGAAGAGCCAGACCATCACCAGCCACACCATCACTCACTCCGCCGAGGAGACGATCGCCTTCGGGCGGAAGCTTGCTGCCGAGCTCTCTCCTCCGCTCATGCTTCGGCCGCTCATCGTGCTGCTACGCGGCGACCTGGGGGCGGGAAAGACGACCCTCGTGAAGGGGATCGCCGAGGGCTTCGAAGCCGCTCGCGCCGAGGACGTGACCAGCCCGACCTTCACCCTCGTCCACGAATACCGCGGGCCACGCGCCACCCTGTACCACATCGACCTTTACCGCATCGATACCGAGCGCGACCTGGAAACACTCGGCCTCGACGACCTGCTCGCCCCCAACTGCATCCTACTGATAGAGTGGGGAGAGAAGTTCCCTCGCTTCGAACGCGACCAGGACGTGGAAATCACCCTCGAACGACTAGAGGACGACCGGGTAGGTGAAACCAGGCGCAGAATCCAGGTGACCACCCGTTGAGTCCAATGGGTTTACCGGGACTGGATTGCGGTTTGCCGGGAGTGGGCTGCCGACAGTAGACTGCCACGATCGCCCCAGAGCGCGTTTCAATCATCTGAACTTGGAGCCATCATCAACTTGAAGCTAAACTGTTTCTCACGCGTATGCCTGCTAGTCTTATCGATCTTGTTCACGCTGCGTTTTTGCGTCGCGCAGAGCGCCCCGCCGCCGCCGTCCGACGCTAACCAGCCAACTCAGCAGCCGGCTCAGCAACCAACATCTAGCCCCAGCCAGACACCCGGGCAGACTCCGCCTCCTGCCAAACCGCCTGCCGGTCAACCCTCCCAGCCTGCGGATCAAACTCAAAGCCAGAGCCAGGGCACGAACAAGGACAGCCAAAGCGCAAAGGACCCGGCGAGCAATAAGTCCGGCACGTCCAAAGACCGGCTTTTTTTTGCTCTACCCAACTTCTTAACCTTGGAGAATGCCAGCCAAGCTCCACCCCTGACGGCCGGGCAAAAATTCAAAGTTGTCGCCCAAGGCTCGTTCGACCCCGTGCAGATTGTCTGGTACTCGGCGCTCGCTGGAATATGCCAGGCTGAGAACTGTGAGCCCGGTTACGGACAGGGCTGGGCAGCATATGGCAAGCGCTTCGGCGCCTACGCTGCCGATGGCACCATCGAGAATTTCTTTGTGGGCGCCATTCTTCCGTCCATGCTCCATCAGGATCCCCGCTATTTTCAGTCAGGCCACGGCACTTTCTTTAACCGCACCGGATATAGCGTCAGCCGCATTTTTGTGACTCGTAGCGACTCCGGACACCGTCAATTCAACTTCTCCGAAATCTTTGGTAGCGCCGTGGCGTCGGCCATTTCAACCTACAGCTACCACCCCAAGGGGGATCGAACCGTGGGGAATACCGCCAGCGTCTGGGGATCGCAGGTCGGCTACGACACGATCACGCTGGTGGTCAAGGAATTCTGGCCCGATATCCGGCGCAAGCTAAAAAAGCAGCCGCAGCAGCCTCACTGATGCCATCGGCCGCTTTGTATCAGGGCATCGCTTTAGCGATGCCGCAAGTCCTGGCGGACTATTTCCAGTCGCGGGCAGCTTAACCGGCGCGCTCCATTCCCGAACCACCGAAAACAGCATCGCAGCCGCGAAGAAGGCAAACACCAACACCCATGGGCGCATTCTCATTCAGTGGAGATCATGACTCATAGTGCACCAACCTGGCAACCGCGATGGTACCGCAGCCCGTCATCCCTCATCTAATGGAGTCATGCCCCAGAGAACCGAAGCAACCATCAGAAAAGCCATCAGGCAAGATCTGGAAGTGGGTTTAATCTGCGCCGATCGCGACGGCAATCGCATTCGCATCGACCGCATTGACGCTGATGTTGATGCTGCCCGCGGCGCCGGAACCATCGCCTACCATTTTCTGAACGACGAACTCCGAGTCCAGGAAGGCATTCAGGAGCGCTCCATTGAACAATTCCTGAACAAAGGCTGGTACATGGCAGCCCCAGGAAAATCCTTGTAAAGAATTCGTGAACCCAACGACAGCTGCTTTACGAATTCTTTATGGACGCTTTACCCAATATTTACGGCCCGTCGTATCAAATAGGCTTGAGTGGTTCGAGGGCCTTCCAGATGCTCGTGTGGTAAATGCTTGTGTGGTGACGGGGCTTCGCCCCGTCCCGGCGGGGCAGAGCCCCGCCACCACACAATCATGGGGAGCCCGGCCAGGAATTCGAATGGCGGTGACGACAGTGATCGCGGCGATATGCCTTGCGGGTATCGCGTTTAATGTTCGATTTCTGGTGGCTCTGCGCAAAGAATCCAAGGCTGATTTGAGCGAGCAGCCAATCCCAGAACAGCGGGAAAACAATAGACCAGTTGCTCGAGCGTCATAAGAACGAATTGGAGAAAGGGCATTTCTGATGTCGATCCAGGAAGTATCAGCGGAACAATTAGCGGAGCTTTTCCACCATTATCACCAGGCGCTCGCACCGGATTTTGGCTGCACACCCCAGTCCACACCCGAGTCATGGGACGAGATATCGCAGCCTGAAAAGAGTCGCATGGTGGCAGCTGCGCGCCTCGCCATATTGGAAGTGGCCTCGACGACCAAGGACCGGGAAGAATCGAGGCGCTATTTTGCGAAGCCCGGAACCGCCGAGTGGGGCTGCTAGCCAAGCGGAACTGAAGAGGCTAAAGCGGGACTATTCCCGCAGCCGCGGTTTCAAGCCACACCGTGGGACGCATTCCGCACCAGCGCCAGCGCCGTCAGATCGTTTTGTGTGACCGTCGCTGGTGTGAACTCCCGCGCCGCCCGTAGCACGCTCAGGCACCGGTCGTGCGCGCCCAGTACGTTCGTGTCCTGAAGGCTTCGCTGCACCCCGTCCAGCCCGAATTCCGTAACCTGGCTGTCCTCTTCGATGCGGTCCACTTCCACCAGCCCGCGCGAGACAACCACCAGAGCCGAGCCCGGCACCAGGTGACAGATCGCGGCGCTTTGCGTCGTGTGCGAGAACAAGCCCAGCGGCAGCCCGGTGGCCGCGAGCAGTGTAATTCCCGCATGATCCCGAAGCAGCGCCGGAGTGTGGCCCGCGTTGGCGTAGCACACCGTCCCCAGATCTTCGTTATAGCAACCGAGAAACGCCGGACAGCTGCGAAGACCGCCACGCATGATGGTGTGGTTCATCGCGTGGCACAGTTTGATCATGGCGTCGCTTTCGTTGAAGTCCTCGGTGCAGAAAAGCTCGTGCGCCAGAGTTCGAAACGTCTTCTGCACGGCGGTCAGAATTTCACGCGTGTCCGCCCGCAGGCCTGCCATATCCAGCAGCACGAACAGCATGCGGGAAGGTCCCACCCTACGAAACTCATAGAAGTCGCCAGCCACTCGCTGGCCGCTGTACACCGTGGCGATCTCGGCGTGACGCAGCACTGGTGTTTCGCAACGCAGCGGATCGGGGGGAGGCAGTGCGACTTCGAGCGGCTTGAACGCGAAATTCCCGAACAGCGACTGCCAGAACCGTGTCGAGGATGACACGCGTTCCTCAACGTTGGCCCTCTGCCCCATGACTCCGCAATCGGCAGATTGCCCTCGATGCTTTAACAGTGATTATGTTTCAATGCAGGCGTTAGCCCCTGAGGGCCAGTGCTAATGCGGCAAATACCCCGATTCCATCGGCAGTCTACCGTCCACCTTGACCACACCCACGCGATCCGTGATCGATCGCTCTTCCACGAACCCGATCGCGCCCGGATTCGCGGCCACGGTATCGATCACATCCGCATCCGATCCCACCGTACGAATCGAATCCTGATGCGAGGCGAGCAGCGCCTTCAGCTCCGTCTCGCTCATTTTGGTCAGATGCTCCAGCGTGACCATTTCGTCCGGCGAAGCGCCGTGCAGCACCAGCACCACATTCTTGCCGTCGGGCCACTTCTTCACTTCCCCTTTGAAAATCTTGGCCAGATGAGCGGATGTAACATTCTGAACGCCGTTGTCCTTATTGACCACGACCGCCATATGGTGCGCAAAACAGGGAGTCACCGACAAAGTCAGCCACACACAGAGGCAGAGAATCCACGAGTACTTCATAGAACCTAAGATTACCTCTTGTTCTCCCCAGACTCTGTCAAAAAATTGTCAAAAGGAACATGGGTAACCAGTCTCGTCAATGAACCAGCATGCCGCGGAAGAACTCGATGTCGCACTCGCCTTTTGGGCGGCGCAGCGGTTCAGCGGTTTTGCATTTGCCTTTGGGTGGCGCAGCGGTTCAGCGGTTTTGCACTTGCCTTTGGGTGGCGCAGCGGTTCACCGCTGCGATAAGGGCCCTGTTTACAGAGCCGGCTTTAGCCGCTGGGGTCAGCGCGGCTTAAATCCCCCCTTTTTCAGCAGCCTCCTGACGAGGCTCAAAATCCCATGATGTTGTATCCACAATCCACGTAGATAGTCTCACCCGTGATGCCCGAGCTCGCATCGGAGGCCAGGAACACGCCGGCACTGCCCACCTCGCCGACTTCCACATTGCGTTGCAGAGGCGCGCGCTCGGCGTGCCCTTTCAGCATGTCTCCCAGGCCGGAGATGCCGCGCGCCGCCAAAGTTTTGATCGGCCCCGCCGAAATCGCATTCACCCGAATCTTCTTCCGTCCCAGGTCCTGCGCCAGATACCGCACCGTGCATTCCAGCGCCGCCTTAGCCACGCCCATAACGTTGTAGTGAGGCACAACTTTTTCCGCGCCGTAATAAGTCATGGTGATGACGCTGCCCCCGTCTTCCATCAGCGGCGCCGCCGCCCGGCACACCGCGATCAGCGAATACACGCTCACATCATGCGCCACACGAAACCCCTCGCGCGTAGTGTTCACGAAATCGCCCTTCAGTTCTTCCGCCGGAGCGTAAGCCACGCTGTGCACCAGCACCTGCAGCTTGCCGTAGCGTTCCTTGAGCTTCTCGAACAGCCCCGCAATTTCCGCGTCATTCGAGACATCGCACATGAACCCTTCCGCGCCCGGCAGCGATAGAATCAGGTCCTTGGCTTCCAACTCCATTCGTTCGTTCTGATAAGTGATGGCCAGGTTCGCCCCCGCCGCATGCAGTCCTTGCGCAATCGCCCAAGCGATCGAGCGCTTGTTAGCCACCCCAAAAACGACAGCAGTCCGCCCCTTCAGATCCTCAAACATGAAAACTCTCCTAGCCCCGAAGTGAATAAGAATATCAGGGGATGAAGTCCCCCCGTGAGCCGTTCCCCTGTGTTCCCCCGTGCCCTCCGTGGTGAGGTTTTTGCTCGGCGAACGCAAATAAGCGAGTGCGCCATCCTCACTTCAAGTCGTGCCATTCGACGTTAGCTACTCGGCCGCCGCAGCCACAGCCTTCCGCGCCCGAATCGGCCAGCAGGCGCTGCCGAACGCCACCGCATAAACCGCAGCGATGACGCCAGACCCCGCCGCCAGGCTGATCCGCGATGCGATCCACCCCACCGTCAGCCCCAGCGCCACCTGCAGAAACGTGCCAAAGAAATAGAAACTATTCTGCACCCGTCCCATGAAATGCGGCGGCACCTGTTCCATCAAGCTGGTATTCATGGCCACGCCGCTGACGCCGCGCGCCGATCCCATCAGCCCATAGAGCAGTACGGCAATCGCGAGCCAGGGCGAAAACGGCGCAAGCGCCATAGTAAAAGTCAGCAGCAGCATTGAAATCGCAATCGCCCCGCGCGCCCCCACTCGCGCAATCAGCGCCGGAGCATAAAGCGCGCTCAGGAACGCGCCCACTCCCCATCCCCCATTCAACCATCCGTAGCCAGTAGCGCCCGCGTGGAAGACGCGATCGCTGAGCGGCGCCGTGACCACCACTCCCGTCATCATCGCGCCCAGAAACAAAGCCCAACTCGTCCCCAGAAAAACCACGCTGCGATGGGAGCGCAGAAAGGCCAACCCCTCGCGCATCTCGCGCAGAAAGCGCGCGACCGCCGTTTCCGCCGCCTCCAGATCGTGCCGAAGCTCGACCGCCCGCGGCACCACATGCCGCCCCTGTCGCACCGCAAAGTAGCAGGAAAAAGAAACGACATAGGTGCTGACGTCGATCAGCAGCACTCCGCCCAGCCCAATGTGTTCATAGACAAATCCAACCAGCGCCCCGGCAATCAGCCAGCCGCCCTGAATCCCCGCCAGCAGAAACGTGTTCGATTGCACGAACCCGCCCTCGGGCGTCAGTTCCTGAATCAGCGCCGTGATCGTCGGCCAGAACATCCAGAAGCCCGCCGCCACCAGCGTATTCATCAGGTAGAGTTCCCAAACCTGCACGCGATGAAGAAAGACCAGCACCGTGACCGCAAGAATGACGACGGCGCGCCCGGCATCCAGCCACATCACCAGCCGCCGCCGGTCTTCGCGATCAATAATGACGCCGGTGAAAGGAAGCATCAGCATGGCCGGAATCGTCTGCAGCGCCGCAAACGTGCCCAAAGCCATCTCCGAGTGAGTGCGCTGCAAGATCGTCCAAGCCACCGCGGCGGAGTTCATCCCGCTGCCCAGCATGGAGATCACGTTCGCCGCAAAAACAAATCGCAAGGAGCGGGACCGTTTCTGCAGAATCAAGCGCATCCTTCGAATCTAACATGAGGAGCTTTGAGCATTCAGCACACCTATCACATCGCGTCGCGCATCGCTTCACGGTAGAGCTCGGGGCTCGCCCCGTCTCGGGCTACCGATGAACTGTGTTCGAGCAAGAACGGGAAGGGCACAGCGTCAGAGATGGAAAAAAACTCGGCGTTGCGCTTGATTTTGGGCTGTGCAACGGTTCACCGGGCTTGCACTTGCCTTTGGGTGGCGCAGCGGTTCACCGCTGCGATCGGTGGCGTATCTCCCGGGCCGGCTTTAGCCGCTGGGGTTAGACTGCGACCTGGATAGCGCGTGGTTTGCGCTAAGATGTCGAAGAAAACATGCCGTCGCGAACGCCACTCTTTCGGTTTTGCTCCGCATTCTGCGCCCTGACCTTGTCGGTGCTGTCGAGCGCC
>DATFZT010000146.1:0-6497 GCA_035314185.1 Terriglobales bacterium | reverse complement strand
AACGCGGGAGGTATCGCCCGGCGAACCGGTTTGACGAATTTATGCTGGTACGCCGGCGCAAATCCCGTATCTACTATCTGCGTCAATTCTTCGACTATCCGATCCAGCTAAGCGTGGATACGTTGAGGAAACTTGGCCCTTGGCGCACCCTCCGCATCGGAACGAGTTATTTGCGCAGCGCGGTTTTTCCGCCGAAGCAGGTCGTTAACCTCGAGCAATTCTTCATCAAGCGGTTTGGCCGCGAGCTCTATCTCACGTTTTTCAAGTCTTACACGGAAAAGGTCTGGGGAACGCCGTGCCGCGAGATCAGCGCGGAATGGGGCGAGCAGCGCATCAAGGGTCTCTCGATCACGAAGACAATCCTGCATTTTCTCAAGACGGCGTTAGGGCGCAAGGCTAAATCTGACGTGCGGCAGAAGGGCACCGAGACTTCGTTGATCGAGCAGTTTCTCTACCCCAAGTACGGTCCCGGCCAGATGTGGGAGACGGTGGCGCGGAAAATTCGGGCGAAGGGTGGAGTGATCCACTGCGGCATCGATGTTCGCGGTTTGCGGGTGAAGCAGAACCGTATTGTTGCGGTAACTGGCGTGGACGGTACGGGCGCGCCGCGGGAATTTACCGGAGATTATTTTTTCTCCACCATGCCGGTCAAGGAACTGGTGCGGTCGATGGAAATGGAAAAGGAAATGGATACGGCGGAAGCGAAGGTGCCCGATGCCGTGCGCGAAATCAGCGATGGTCTGATTTACCGGGATTTCATTACCGTAGGGCTGCTGGTGAAGCGGCTCAAAGTGGGAGTGGACGGTCACGTCGACGACAATTGGATTTACATTCAGGAACCGGATGTGCTGGCTGGCCGGTTGCAAATTTTCAACAACTGGAGTCCCTACATGGTCGCGGACTCCAGGAACATCTGGCTGGGTGTGGAATATTTTTGCAACGAAGGCGACGATCTCTGGAATAAGCCCGATGCGGAGATGAAGAAACTCGCCGAGGAGGAATTGGACAGCATCGGCATCATCGACCGAAACGATGTTTTGGATGCAACTGTCATCCGCATGCCCAAGACTTATCCCGCCTACTTCGGAACTTATTCCCGTTTTCCCGAACTGAGACGCTATTTGGATGGTTTTGAAAACCTGTTCCTGGTTGGCCGGAATGGGATGCACAAATACAACAACCAGGACCACTCCATGTTGACGGCGATGGTGGCGGTGGACCAGATCGCCTGTGGCAGCGTGGACAAGGGAGCGATTTGGGAAGTCAATACCGAGATGGAGTACCACGAGGCAAAATCGTGACGTGTAGGCGGCGGACCGTATTCTACCGCGCTGGTCGCGCCCTCTGGGCCAGCCACAGGATCCCGGAGATAGTTTTTGCATCACGGATGCGGCCATTGAGCGCCATCCGCTTCGCCTCCGACAGTGGGAAAAATCTGGTTGCAATCTTCTCGTCCGGCTCCGGCTGAGCCTCGCCGGCCTGGAGGCCCTGGGCGAGGTAGGTGGTCATGGTTTCGTCGAGAAAACCGGGGCTCACGTAGAAATGCAGGATTCTTTTCCATTGGCGGGCGGAATAGCCGGTTTCTTCGAGTAACTCGCGCTTGGCGGCGGTGAGCGCGGTTTCGCCATCGTCGATGCGTCCGGCGGGCAACTCCCACATCATCGACTGCGCGGCGTGCCGATACTGGCGTTCGAGCAGGATGCGCGGGTCGACTTTGCGGCCCGCTTTAGCTGACCGGAGATCATCGACCGCCAGAACCACGATGGAGCCCGCGTGCCGGATCACATCACGCCGGGCGCGCACGCCCCCAGGCTCTTCCACTTCATCCGTGGTGACGCTGAACACCGGGCCCCGGTAACTGACCCGCGAAGAGAGAACGCGAGCTTGTTTTGATTTCGCTTCTGCCGATTTCGCCATGACAACAATATAAGGTATGCTGCGCCGGTGAGCCGAAAGCAAATTACAAGAAAGCCCACCGTAGCCATCGTCGGAGCCGGACGCCTGGCGACTTTTCTGGTCGTCGCGCTGCATGACGCCGGATTCACGATTAGCGAGATCGTCGCGCGCGATTCCGCCGGATCGCGTCGCCACGCACGCAGTCTCGCGGCGAAAGTGGGAGCGAAAACAAAGACCGTGAATTCCGCCTTGCTGGACGCCACGTTGCTGTGGTTCTGCGTCCCCGACGGTGAGATCCAAAGAGCAGCCGCGGCAATGGCCGATCAACTGGCGGCGCGCACGGCCGTTCATAAAAAACACAACCTTCGTTTCGCCTTCCACTCCAGCGGAGCGTTGCTCAGCCGCGAACTCGATCCTCTGCGTAAGGCAGGCGTCGCGATCGCGTCCGTGCACCCGCTGATGACGTTCGTTGCGGGAGCGCAACCTTCTTTGACGGGTGTGCCTTTTGCGATCGAAGGCGATGGGGCGGCCAAGCGCGTTGCACGGCGAATCGTCCACCAGTTGGGAGGCGAGATTTTTTCTTTGCCCGCGTCGCGCAAAGCGGCGTACCACGCATGGGCGACGATGACTTCGCCGCTGCTGCTGGCGTTCCTGGTGACGCTCGAAGAAGCCGCCCGCGCCGCCGGGCTCACCAGGCAAGATGCGCGCCACAAGAGCCTGCCCATCATCCGTCAGACTTTGGCAAACTATTCGCGCCTCGGACCAGCGCGCTCCTTCAGTGGCCCGCTGGTTCGCGGAGACGCCGCGACCGTGGCGAAACACCTGACGGTGCTGAAGAAGTATCCCGGTGCACGCGAGGTTTATGTGGTGCTGGCGCGAGCCGCCCTGCGGGGGCTGCCAGTAAAGAATCGGGAAGGACTACAGCGGTTGTTGGTTTAGTGCTGGCCCCGCCGCCCGCTGAACAAATGCCCCAGCTTTTCCTGCTTGGTCTTCAAATACTCTACCGTGTGTTCCGTGGGCGCGACTTCGCACGGCACACGCTCCGTCACCTGGATACCAGCGTTTTCAAGCGCAGCGACTTTATCAGGGTTGTTCGACAGCAAGCGAACTCGCTGGATATCCAACGCCTTCAGGATCTCGACCGGCATGACGAACTCGCGCTGGTCGGGTTTGAAGCCAAGCCGCTCATTCGCTTCCACCGTGTCAAATCCGCTGTCCTGGAGCGCGTAGGCCTGCAGTTTCGCCATCAGCCCAATGCCGCGGCCCTCCTGCTGCTCATAGATCAGAACGCCCGCCCCCAGTTCGGCGATCATGGAAAGCGCCATTTCCAGTTGCTGGCGGCAGTCGCAGCGCAGCGAGCCAAATACGTCGCCGGTCAGACACTGGGAATGGATGCGCACCAGCGGCGACCCGGAGTGCACCTCACCCATCACCAGCGCCACCGCCTCTTCCGTCTTGGCGCCCTCTCCCGATGCCGACGCCCGCGTCGCAAACCCGTGAATCAGAAAATGTCCCCAGCGCGTTGGAAAGTCCGCCGACGCTACTTGTTTTACCTTTGAAGATCTCACCCCTAAATTATAGCCTTCGCGTGCAGTTACCCACTATTTTGGAGCGGCTGCACTGCTGCAATGGCTCAAATGCGAGCGGCGTATAGGCGAAATCGAGCGACGGCTGATAAAATCAAAAAGCAAACTCACCTCTGTATGGGGCTATAGCTCAGCTGGGAGAGCGCATCGTTCGCAACGATGAGGTCGTCGGTTCGAGCCCGACTAGCTCCACCAATCTTCTCAATTAGGTGCCGACTTTTTCCGCCGCAGGTCATGGTCGAAAACTCAGTTGATTTGGAACGTTTTGGAACGTGAATTGGAACGTGGGCCGGGGCCGGCGTTTTCTTCTTCGGCGCCCGCCGAAAAATCGAGGTCCAGGGCAGCGGTCTGCAGTGCCGCTGGTATCGTCCCCCCGCTCGCAAACGCCGAGAGTTGCTGCAACGCTCGCCGATCTGACGTCGGCACAATCTGAGCGTAGATGTCCATCGTGGTGGAGATGCGCGAATGGCGCATTTGTTCCTGGACGGATTTTGGATCGGCCCCAGCCTGTACTAGCCAGGTCGCGTGTGAGGTTCGCAAAGTCCGCCAGTTGACGAACGGTAAGCCGAATTTTCGGGCCGCCGCTTACTTCCAACTCGACCCTCTGCGTTCTGATCCGCCGTTTGCCGAACTGGTGCGCAAAGTCGGTCTGCCGCAGTAACGAGGCTCGAATCGGCGATTTCAAGCTTTTCCTCCCCCGTCTCTCCCTTCTCTCTCGTGGATTGAAACCATAAGTTCGACTCCTGACTTAAGGTCAATGTCTTGCGTCAACAGTGCAAAGTTTTTACCTCCATATAATCATTCTTTAAAAGTCCCCGATTATTGTCTTGACATATTTTCGGAATCGGCTACACTCCCGCTTGCGTAGGCCACTACGCTTCCCCTTAGTGCCTCACCAAGCTTAGATAGCTTGATCTTTGCAAGGCTAGAACGTCTCATCAAAAACTCCCAGGAGGATCGATATGAAGTACAGAAGGATCGCAGTGGCGCTGCTCGCAACGGCCGCGCTTTTGAGTGTAACGGTTGCTAGTGCGCAAGAAGATGCGCGTTTGTTAGGCACTCCCATGTCCGGGCTCACTGCCGGGGCGCACGCCCGGCCAGAAACATTGGACATCTTTCTCACAGCTTCCTATGCCAGTGCATCCTATGGTACCGGTGGCGTTGCCTTGCGTAACCGCAGAACGGGCGAGATCGCCATCAGCGGCGTTAGTGGTTCAACACAGGCGGCCTGGCTCTACTGGGCGGTGCTGTTGAGTAATCCCACGGCAACCCAGCTGACGAAGGTGGCTAAGGTGACCATAGCTCGCACATATCCAACGGGCGCTCCAAGTCCAAGCTCAGCCGCAGTGACCGGCACACTGCTTAATGTAGGCGGTGATCCATGCTGGGGAAGCTCAGGGGCTTGGGTCTACCGGGCCGCTGTGCCCACCACCGTCGCCACGGGCAATGGTCTCTACAAGATCACACTTTCGACGGCCGAAAGCGGCCTGACGGACGGCGAGGATCCGTGGGATGGAAATCGCAAGTTCCCGATGTGGGAAGGTGCTACTCTCGTGATCGTCGGACAAGGCAGCGCGACCGTGGGGCTGCTGGATGGTCAGGCGGGAACCACTTTCTTGTCCGGCGGATATTCCAATTACTACCAGTTGCCCGCCACCGTCGCTGCTGGAAGTCAAGTGCTGCTTGACAACTTCGGCTACGACGGACAGCTCGGGTCCAGCCGTTTCGGCTCTGCTTCACAGGAGACCAGCACCGCATTAGGATGGCCGAGCCAAGTCAACAACATTCTCTTCGCAGGACAGGGCAGCACGGAAGCGAGCGACAGCGACTGGGACGGCAGCTCAGGCTGGCCGCTGCCGCAATTGTGGGACGACACGGGCCATGACATTAGTAACGCCTTTGAGGCAGGCGACTACTGGGTATTAGTGTCCTACAGTGCTCCCCTCGACTGCGTAGGTACAGTTGGCGCTGTGGTTTCGGTGCACTAAACAAACCGCTTTACTCGTGGCAGATCGCGGGTCGAAGTTGGCCAGGCCGCGGCTTACCACAAATAATTGTTAGGGTTGTAATGAATGCGGGGAGCGTGATGCTCTCCGCATTTTTATTTACAGGCGCTTGGTCAGCCAATTGAGCCTGTGACCGGGGTATATCAAAAGAAACTGCGGATAACGAGTTGGACCCTCGCGCTGCTCATGGGGCTACATTCTTGGGCGGAACACATTGGGGCTGGTGTTGTCGCGAATGAGATTGTAATTGCGATGGCGGAGTCATGCGCAAGGCCGGTGTTCCGGGCTTCCGAACGGTAGGCCGTTACGGAAGGACCTGCCCGAACAGCCCTCCGCGACGCGGCTGGCGAAATATCGCCATTTCACCCGCGAGGCGATACAGTAGCCGTTGAGGACGATCCACTCGGAGAAGCTATGCGATTCCTGCTCGACGCACAGTCGATCGTTCAGGAGGTTTCACTGTGAAGAAGCACCCGATCGCTGTAAAGCTATTCCTGCTATTGTTCTTGTCGCTGATCGTCGTGATCGTTTACGGCGTGCGCGGGCGATACGACGCTCGATCTCACCGAGCCGCGTGCTACCGCGCCAACCTCGAAAAGCTCAACTCCCTCGAACCTTCGACGGCCACGATCAACACCGAGGTCGAGGAGATCCAACGCGACCAAGACGTGATCGATCAGCTCGACGGTACAGACGACGACGCCGTGAACCTACGTCGGAACCACATGATCGACGGCGTGAGGCTCAAGCTCACTAAGGTCAACAAGGATCGAGCCGAGGGTCAGCGTCGCACCGAACAGATCGAGGCCGAACTGTCGAACTGCCTCGCAGAGGTGAAGTGATGCCCGCCCAGAAACAAGCTCGAGTACGATTTCACGCAATATAAAAGGCGCCCACTTTGCGGTAGGTTGTGATTGTTGAAACCACCACTTACCGAAAAGGAGCGCCGTTATGAACCAGGAAAAGTATATTGGCATGGACGTTCACCAGGCAACGATCTCAGTTGCCG
>DATFZT010000145.1:0-11176 GCA_035314185.1 Terriglobales bacterium | reverse complement strand
TGAGTGGGACTCCGTGTCGCGCTTCAGCCGTTGCAAATCCGTTCGCATGTCGGCCGCGTGCTGGTAGCGCAGATTGCGATCTTTCTCTAGGGCCTTGTTGATAATGTCTTCCAGCCCGGGAGGCACGTCGGGATTCAGCCGGACGGCGGGAACAGGGGCGCGGTTCAGGATGGCATCGAAAATCGTTGCTGTACTGTCTCCGCGGAAGGGTAACTGGCCGGTAGCCATCTCATAGAGGACGGATCCAAATGAGAACAGATCGCTCCGCGCATCCAGTTCCTTCGCTCGGGCCTGCTCCGGCGACATATAAGCCACCGTACCGAGCGTAGAACCGGGGGTGGTGAGATGCTGCTCGTCGATGGTGTCTGCCAGGGTGTTTGCCGATGCAACCTGGCTGGAGGAACTGGCCGTGGATGCGATCTTGGCCAGCCCGAAATCGAGAATCTTGGCGTGTCCGCGCTCGGTGACGAAAATATTGGCGGGCTTAATGTCGCGGTGGACGATGCCCTTGGAATGGGCGGCGTCGAGCGCGTCGGCGATGTCGATCGCGATCGGGAAAAGAACTTCCGTTTCCAGCGGACGCCCGGAGATGCGATGCTTCAGGGTCGCGCCCTCCAAAAACTCCATGGCGATGAATGCTTGCCCATCGTGCTCGCCAATGTCGTAAATCGTGCAGATGTTCGGATGGTTCAGTGCGGACGCGGCTTGAGCTTCGCGCTGAAAACGGGCCAGTGCTTGCGGGTCGCGGGTAACTTCATCCGGCAGGAACTTGAGAGCGACAAAACGATGGAGGCGCGTGTCTTCCGCCTTGTAAACCACGCCCATGCCGCCGCCGCCCAGCTTCTCCACAATGCGGTAGTGCGAGATGGTTTGGCCGATCATATTTTGGCCGATCGAGGTTTTGCTCGATCAATGAAAGAAACTCGCTCCGAGTGCGACCATCTTAGGGGGCTCGGCGGCGGAGAGTCAACGAATTCGCGTGGTGGTGTATGGCGCACATCATAGGGCGCACAGCATGGCAGCGGTTCGAAAGGACTGTAGAATAGGGGCGTGCAGAAGTTCTGGGACAACACGGATGCTGCGTTGGCCACGGGCGAGACGCCCGTCACCACACGACTTGTCCCCACTACCGCTCGGGTGTTTCCTGCGCGCTTGAGGATTGGCGACGTTGAGATTGCTCCTGCCACCGTGCTTGCGCCCATGGCCGGCGTGACCGACACCGTCTTTCGCCGCTTTATCAAGAACCTTGGCGGATGCGGCTTGATCATGACCGAGTTCACCTCGGCCGATGGAATGCTGCGCGACCAGCGCGTCCGTGGACGGTACCTGCACTTCTACGAAGACGAACACCCCATCTCGGCTCAGCTCTTCGGCAGCAGTCCGAGGGTGCTGGCCGATGCGGCCCGAATGGTGGAAGACCTGGGTTTCGACCTCGTCGACCTGAATCTGGGCTGTCCGGCGAAGAAAGTGGTTAAGTGCAACGGAGGCTCGGGACTGCTGCGCGACCTGCCGCTGATCCGGCAGATTTTCGAAGCGGTGCGCGCCGCGGTGAAGATTCCGTTCACGGTGAAATTCCGCGCGGGATGGAACGACGATGAAATCGTCTGCGTCGAACTGGCACGCATCGCGGAAAGCTGCGGCCTGGGCGCGGTTGCGCTGCATGCGCGCACGCGCGAGCAAGGCTACAGCGGCAACGCTCGCTGGGAGTGGATCGCCTCGGTCAAGCAGGCGGTCAAGATTCCGGTGATCGGCAATGGCGACATCCGGTCGCCTGAAGATGCCTGCGCCATCGTCGCGCAAACCGGCTGCGACGCGGTAATGATCGGTCGTATGGCGCCGGCGAATCCGTGGATCTTCCGGCAGATTGAGCAATATGTTGGCCGTGGCGGATACGACGAACCGACCGAAGCCGACCGCTACCAGATGATCCGCACTTATTTCCAGATGTTGCTCGAAGAAGAAATGCCAGGAACCGAAGGCAAGATGAAGCAGTTCGCGTCGTGGTTCACACACGGCGTGCCGGGAGGCGCGGCTTTGAGGAAGGCGATCTACGAGGCGAACGGCGGGCCTGAGATACTGGGGCGGGTGGAGGAATTCTTCGCGGCGAGGCTGGCGGCTAGTACGCCCGTCGTTTCGATCTAGCTGGAACGCGGGCGAGGGCGCCCGCGCTACACAAGAGTGGGCTTCTTCAATACCAGCCTTCCCCGCTCGCCCCGTTCTACGTATCCCCACGGCGTGGCGTCATCATGCGTGAACACGGTCAGCCATCTCTCCGGGATGGCCCACGCGTAGTACTTCTTGCGGCTCTCGATGGTGTCGAGCGGAAACAGATCGAAGGCCATCACCCAGGTCAGGTCAAGATGGTTTGACGTCGGAATCAGATCGGAGATGTAACACGCTTTCTTTTTCTCGTGGCCCCCGCCGCCGCTCTCGATCATCACTGCCTGCATATTCGCCGTGTGCCCGGGAAAAACCTTGACTGAGATGCCGGGCATGATCTGGTGATCGCCGTTCAGCAGCACCATCTGGCCGGTCTCCAGCAGCGGATCGTAATTCGGACTCATGTAGCTGATGGCGTCGCGTTCGAGCTGCAGGCGGCCATGCTCCCACTCTTTTTCCTGCACGTAATACTTCGCGTTCGGGAAGGTCGCGACTACCTGATCTCCGCGGCGCACCGTATTCCAGCCACAGTGGTCAAAATGCAGGTGGGTGTTGATGACGATGTCGATATCTTCCGGGGCGACTCCGGCGGCGTGCAGGTTCTCCAGCAGCTTGGCCGGCTGTTTGTAGATCTGCAGCAGACGGTCGGACAGTTTGTTACCGATGCCAGTCTCAATCAGGATGTTCTTATCGCCGGTGCGGACGAGCAGCGAATTCAGTCCAGCGTCAAGACGGTTCTGCTCGTCAGGCATGACTTTCTTCGACCACATGGTTTTGGGGACGACGCCGAAGAAGGCTCCGCCGTCGAGGAAGTACGTTCCATCGGAGACGACGGTTAGTTCGAAATCGCCGAGAGTTGTACGATGCATAAAACCAGCTTTCAGCCATCAGCTCTCAGCCATCAGTTAAGTCTCATGTCCCTCAGATGCACAAACTGATGGCTGATGGCTGACAGCTACTTCAATTCCTTATTCCAGAAATCTTCCATCATGCGAAATAACTGGGTGCGCGTGCCTGACCCTGAAATGCCGTGCGTCTTGTCTGGATACAGCATCAGCCGAAACTGTTTTTGGGCTTTGATCAGCGCGTCGGTCATCTGGATCGTATTCTGGAAATGCACATTGTCGTCGCTCGTGCCGTGAACCAGCAGCAACGAACCGTGCAGACTGCCGGCGGCGTTGACGATGGAATCGTCGTAGGCGCTGGCGTTCTCCTTCGGCAGACCCATCCAGCGCTCGGTGTAGATGGAATCGTAGTCGCGCCAGTTGGTCACTGGCGCCACGGAAATTCCCGCCTTGAAGCTGTCGGAGTGGGTCAGCGCATAGAGAGTCATGGAACCGCCGTTCGACCATCCCCAGATACCGGTGCGAACGCGGTCGAGTTGCGGGAACTGCGCATACAACTGGTCGAGGGCAGTGAGCTGGTCTTTCAGTTCGACGCCGCCAAACTGCTGGCGAATCGCGGCGGAAAATTTCTTGCCGCGATTTGGAGTCCCGCGATTGTCGACGGAGAAAATCGCGAAACCCTCGTTCGCCAGAATCTGGTGGAAGAGCGTCGTTTGCGATTGAGATTCACCCCAGGAATCGTGCACGGTCTGCGCCGCGGGACCGCCATAGACATGGACGATGAGCGGGATTTTCTGGTTCGCATCCGCGTGGCGCGGCAGAATCAGATAGCCATACAACACGGTGCCGTCATCGGCTTTGAATTGCAAAGGCTGCGGCGGGATGGGATCGTAATCCGCCAGACTGCGGCCCTGCCAAACCTTGTAGCAGTTGCCGCCCGGCGCGCACAGCAAAATCCGCGGCGGCGTGAGCGTCCGAGAATGGGTTTCCACGAAATACTTGCCGTTACCGGAGAAACTGGCGGCATAGCTGCCTTCTTCCGGGGAAATGCTTTGCAACGAAGAGCCGTCCAGCTTCACGGAAAAGATCTTCTGCTGGCGCGGATCTCCTTTATTGGCGGTGAAGAAAACTGTGCCGGGTCTATCGCCCGACGCTTCGTCCACGGCGCTGATTGCGATCACCTCATAGTCTCCACTTTCGAGCTGGCGTTCGAGTTTGGCATCGGCCGCTATCGGGTCGGGCGCGTTGAAACTGTAGAGATAAATGTGAGTGTGGCCGTCGCGCCAACTGGTCCACAGAAAGAGGTCGCCAGATTTCAGAATGCGGAAATCGTCGTTGACGCTGACCCAGGCATCGGGCGCCGATTCGGTCAGCACCTTGCGCGATTTGCCCGACTTCGCGTCGATGAAATAAAGGTCCATCACATCCTGCTTGCGGTTCAGGACCTCGGCCCAAGCCCAGCCTTCGCGAATCCAGCCGAAACGCGGCACGTAGGTGTCAGCGTCATCGGTGAGTTTGATCCAGCGCGGCTTGCCACCGTTGCTGGACACCACTCCCAAGCGCACGGTGGGGTTCGGATCACCTGGCCGGGGATATTTTTCCTGCTCGACTCGGGGATGCGCCGGCAACCAGTCGGTGATGGGATAAGTCGGTACGCGAGTTTCATCCATCTGCAGGAAAATTATTTCGTGGCCTTCGGGCGACCAGAAGTAATTGCTGCGCACGTCCAGTTCTTCGGCGTAGACCCAGTCGACTTCGCCATTCAGGATGTTGTCTTCTTTTTCCCTGGCTGTTTCCCTGTCTTTATTCTTGTCCTTGTCTTTCTCCTTCTCGTCGCGGGTGAGCGGACGCTCACCTTCCTCGCCCGACACCGGATGCACATAAAGATTGTGCTTGCGCACGTAGGCGAGCCGCTTGCCATCGGGCGAAAACTTCGGGTCTTCGCTCGGGTCCGGAGACGACGTAAGCGGCACCGCCGTTCCCGTATCCAGGCTGTAATACCAGAGCTGTCCTTGCGAATCGAAGAGCAGGTGTTTGGAGTCGGGCGACCAGGTGTAGGCGGCGACGTGATAGCGGGTCACGCGTTCTTTCTCACGCTCGTCCTTGATCTTGCTCGTTGAAGGGGCAAGCTGAGACAGCTTGGTATCGCTCGCCAGCATTTGTTTCTCGCCTGTCACTGCGTCCACATACCAGAGTTCGCCGTAGTCGCCGGCGTCATCGCGCTGCACGAACGAGACCTTGGTGCCGTCCGGACTCCATTGGATCGTCTCCGGGGGCCGACCGGCCACTCCGCCTTCGGCGAAGATCTGTTCGATTGTGAGTTGCTTGGGCGCGGCGGTCTGGGCAGCGCTCGGTGCAACGTTCTGGCCCTGCCCGGCAGAGAGCAGAACCAGCAGGTTGGTGGTGAAGACGAAAAAAGCCTTTTTCACGAACGCACTCCGATTCAGCATGAGGCTGACCCGCCGCCGCGCTGGCAGTGAAACTCAAAAGTGTACAACGTGGCGGGAGTTTGCGTCAGGGACGTTTGTGGCCAGGCTGACCTTGGACAGGCGGGGCGCCCGTAGCTCCATCATTCATCGTGGGTCACCTTGCGAGAATCGACCTCATCTCCGGGCGTATTGGATGGCTGGCTTCATAGGCCGCGATCTCCGGCTCATGTTGCAGGGTGAGTCCGATATCGTCCAAGCCGTTCAGCAGACAGTGGCGCGAGAATTCATCCATTGCGAAGGTTGCGGTGAATGGTTGCGTTTGTTCGTCTTCCACTCGCAGTGTTTCGAGATCAACCGTGAGTTGGTAGTTTTCGATTTCTTTCGAACGGCGCATGATCTCCGCCACCTGCTCATCGTTGAGCCGCACCGTCAGCAATCCATTCTTCAGGCTGTTGTTGGCGAAGATGTCGGCGAATGACGACGCGATTACAACATTAAAGCCGAAATCCGCCAGCGCCCAGACGGCATGCTCACGCGAGGAGCCGCAGCCGAAGTTTTTTCCCGCGACCAGGATTGAGGCTTTCGCGTAGCGCGGGTCGTGCAACACAAAGGTGGGAATCTTTTGTCCGTCTCCCGCAAAGCGCCAGTCGTAGAACAGGAACTCGCCGAATCCGGTGCGCTCGATCCGCTTCAGAAACTGCTTGGGGATTATCTGATCGGTGTCCACGTTCACCTTATCAAGCGGGACAACGACGCCAGTGTGCTTGCGAAACGGTTGCATAGTCTACCTCAATTATTGATCCAGTGCATGTTTGTTGCGATTATGCCAAATATCAGAGACCCGAACAAAAACAACGATCCCACTATTGATAGCCAAGTCATCTGTGATCGTCTCCTGCTTTGAGGAAAAAGCTCGCGGTGACGTCTTAATATGCGAAAAGACCTATAACCAACTTTCCAGAAGCCAACCTGCTGATCGGGAGAGCTGGCGCCATTGACATCGCAAAGGATCAAATAGAAAAAAAATCGCAACACACACTATCGCGAAGCCCAGACCAACGGCCAGCAGAATAACTAGAAGCGGCCACTCCATCGCAGGCCTCCCTATCTCTATGTAAATCGCCACTTCCGTATATCGGTGAAATGTCCGGCGATTGCCGCCGCGGCCGCCATCATCGGACTGACCAGGTGCGTGCGTCCGCCGCGGCCCTGCCGTCCTTCGAAGTTCCGGTTGCTGGTTGACGCGCAGCGCTCTCCAGGTTGCAGGATGTCAGGATTCATGCCGAGACACATCGAGCATCCCGATTCGCGCCATTCAAATCCGGCATCCAGAAAAATGCGGTCCAAGCCTTCCTGCTCGGCCGCGCGCTTGATCGCCTGCGAACCAGGCACCACCATCGCTCGTACTTTCGGGTTCACGTGCTGCCCTTTGGCTACTCTGGCCGCCGCACGCAGGTCTTCGATGCGCGAGTTGGTGCACGATCCGATAAACACTCGATCCACGACAATGGATTCGATCGGCGTTCCGGGATCGAGGCCCATGTAGGCGAGCGCCTGTTCGGCCGCGCGCCGGTCGGAATCCTGTACGAAACTCTTTAGTTCGGGAACGCGCGCAGTCACCGCCACGACCATTCCGGGATTCGTTCCCCAGGTCACGAAGGGCGCGAGCGAAGCCGCGTCGATCTCGATCACTTTGTCGAATCGCGCTCCGGGATCACTGGCCAGCGTGCGCCAACAGGCAACTGCTTCTTCCCAGGCTTTTCCTTTCGGCGCAAAGCGGCGGCCGTTGACATAGGCAAAAGTCGTCTCATCCGGCGCGATCAGTCCGGCTCGGGCTCCGGCCTCGATGCTCATGTTGCACAGCGTCATGCGCGCTTCCATCGACAACGCACGCACGGCATCGCCGGCGTACTCGATCACGGATCCGGTGGCGCCATCGGTGCCGATTCTTCCGATAATTCCGAGTGCCAGATCCTTGGCAGTCACGCCTTCGGCCAGATTTCCGCTGACGTGGATCTGCATGGTCTTCGGTTTTTTCTGCGGCAAGCACTGTGTTGCCAGCACGTGCTCCACTTCCGACGTTCCGATGCCAAACGCCAGCGACCCGAACGCGCCGTGGGTCGAGGTATGGCTGTCGCCGCAGACTATGGTCATCCCGGGCAAAGTGATGCCGAGTTCCGGGCCGATGACGTGGACGATGCCCTGCTCGGCGGAGTCGATGTCAAACAGCGGGACGCCGAACTCGCGGCAATTTCTCTGGAGCGCTTCAATCTGCCTGGCTGCAATCGGGTCGGTGATGGGAAGGCCACGGGGAGTGGTCGGGATGTTGTGGTCTACGGTGGCTACGGTGCGCTGGGGCTGGCGCACTGTTCTTCCGGAAGCGCGCAGACCGTCAAAGGCCTGGGGCGACGTCACTTCGTGCACCAGGTGCAGATCGATATAGAGCAGCGCCGACTGCCCTTTGGGGGCGGCGACGACGTGCGCATCCCAGATTTTCTCGAATAGAGTGCGCGGCGGCATGGTTTTAGTTTCGCCCATAGTTAGGCGATAGTTCAAGAGCGCTCGCTCGGGTGCAGCGAGTGCTGCTCGATAGTCTACCAACCCACTGCGGAACTGTGGATTTCCGGTTATTATTCAGAAAGGTCGTCGAGGATAAAGACTGCATGATCAACGGCAAACGCATTGCCGTGGTGTTCCCCGCTTACAACGCGGAAAAGACGCTGGAAGCCACGGTGCGGGAATTGCCCGACCAGGTCGACGTTCGCATTCTGGTCGACGACCACAGCACCGATCGCACCCTGGAAGTTGCGCACCGGCTTGGCGTGCAGTCCTTTGTGCACAACCGTAACTACGGCTACGGGCGCAATCAGCAGACCTGCTACCGCGAAGCTCTGGCGGCCGGCGCTGATGTGGTTATCATGGTTCATCCCGATTACCAGTACACGCCGCTGCTGGTAACCGCCATGGCGAGCATGATCGCTTACGGTGTGTATGACGTCGTTCTCGGGTCCCGCATTATTGGCGGCACCGCGTTGCGCGGAGGCATGCCGCTTTACAAATACGTCTCCAACCGCCTGCTCACAGCTTTTGAGAATCTGTTTCTGCGGGTCAAGTTGTCGGAGTATCACACCGGCTACCGCGCTTTCAGCCGCGAGGTGCTCACCCGGCTGCCGCTCCGCGAAAATAGCGACGATTTCGTTTTCGACAACCAGATGCTCGCGCAGTGCGTCTACTTCGGCTTTCGCATCGGCGAGGTTTCCTGTCCTACCAAGTATTTCAAGGAAGCCTCTTCAATCAACTTCCGTCGCAGCGTCCAATACGGCCTTGGAGTGCTCGGAACCACGCTTCAGTTCGCGCTCCAGCGCGCCGGCGTTATGCACCACCCCATCTACAGCGAACAGGGGAGGACCCTGGAGGCTGGTTCCGACGCTTACTACGAGGAAGGAATTCCGAGCGTTTCGCCGCGGCGCTGAGGTCGTGTCCCGAATCAGCGCTTCCGGGAGAGGAAGCCCAGAATCTTGCTGGCCAGCTCATCCGAAAAGCCGAAGCGTGCTTTGGCCCGCGAATAGAGATCCACCGCTTGCTTATCTAGCCAGATCATGCTCGACTTCAGCGCGCCGTCCTCCGGCCGCGGACGATAGTTTGTGGAACGCGTTTTGACCTCGGGGCCAGACTCGGAGGTGTAGTAATACAAGGCCAGGCTCTTGCGGGATTCGCCCTCCGGACATTGCAAGGGGTCGGGGAAGCCGTGGTATGAAATTTCATCGGTGCGGAAAATCAACGCTTCGTTGAACAGAGGTGGTACCTTCACCACGCACCGGCGCATTTCCCGATCCCACAGTTCGAGCGCGCCGCCCCATTGGTCCTGCCAGGTGGGGTTGAGATAAAGGATCAGATTTACCTGCCGCCGCCAATGCTTGTGGTAGTGATGATTGCTGAAGTCAGTGTGCACGTTCAGGAAGCCGCCCGGGCCCGACTGGTGCAGCCCGCCGCCTTCCAGCATGTCGTCCGACAGCAGGTCCGGAATGCCGGTCAGTTGCGAAAGCCAGTGGACGAATGCTTCGGAATTCAGTTCGTCCACTACCTCGCCCAGTTGCGGCGGAAAGAGGGGTCGTTTGGCGAGTCCAACTTTGTTTTCGTTTGGGTGTTTGTAGCGTGTCCAGGCGTCGGTCGCCAATCCTGGGAACTCGCTGGCCATTTCGGCCGCCACGTAGGGGTCCAGGAATTCCTTGAGGTGTACATGCGGATAAGGCTGGTTCTCGCGGAACTGGCGCCGCAAGATGGGTAGCTGGGAGGACCATTTCAGGTAGGGAAACAGTGGCCGAGTTGCGGGGGTTACAATCGGGTCCGCCATGCGTCTGGGTCGACAACGGTAAAGACGTATAGGCTAACACAGGCTGTGCCCGCCTTCGGGCTGCGTACTTTCGACGTAGCAGTGTTATCGCAGCGGCTGAAGCCGCCCCTGGAAACGAACCGCTTATCGCAGCGGTGAACCGCTGCGCCACCCAAAGGCAAGTACAACCCCCGGTGAACCGCTGCGCCACCCAAAATCAAGTGCAACACCGACTCTTTCGGCAACCTGACCAGGCGTTTCAGTCTACGCGGCACACTCGCACGGCGGGATTTTCATAAGGACATTCCATCCTTGCTGGACTTTTTTCTGCTGGACCCGGCTGCTCCACCACCACCCAGCTGACTCCGTACTTCCGTTGCAGTCGTTCGAAATCCTCTTTCCCGAACTTCTCAAAATTCTTCTGGTCGGCGATCTGTTCCGCCCACATCACGGAAAGTGGCGGAAACATCGAACACGCTCCTTTGTCCTTGACCAGATCTGCCAGCATGCTGCGTTGGGCGCGGGCGCGAAATCCATTTTCGTCTTCACCGGGCAGCTCCATGTGGCGGGGATCGAGCGCAAAGAGCGCGTTCACCGGCGTATTGCCGCGAATCCACTCAAAGGCCTGCGCCCACTGGTTGCGCGGCTGCGCCCACGGCCACTCGATGTGCTGGCTTGCAGGAAACACTTGCCGCTGCGCAAAACACATTCCCAAACTGAGGGGGACGAATAACGCCAGCCAGCGCCACACCTTGTGCTGCAATACGTATTGCCCCAGCAATCCGCCGCCCACTACCACCAACACCATGTAGCACAACGCCAGGCAGCGCAGGGGTTGGAGCCGCGTCAGAGCCTCGAAGCGAGCCGGGATACCGAGTCCAATTGCAGCCAGCGCAGCCACCACCACGAACGGCATCATCGCCCTGGACACTAATTCCAGGTTCTTCATGCCACGCCGGCGGGCCCAACCTCCGAACCACCAGAACAGCAGCACCGGCCCAATCGCTCCCAGCCACTCGTACCACTCCCAGCGCAGGACAAAGTGCGAACGCTGCCGGAGCGCAACCTCGTGATAAGCGGCCGGCGGGGGATCGAATGTAATGCCGAAGGGAAGCGCAACCGCGAAGCCCAATACCCGGGGACGATATCGATCGAGCAAGACGAGCCACGCACAAAATAGAACTGGGAAGCTCGCCATGAACGGATGCATGGCGGCGGCAAACGCCAGCCACAACACAGCACGTCCGTATTTTCGGTGCAGCACCTCCGCCACCCCGAACAGCGCGGCGAACGCCGCCAGATTCCGTGGATTCAAGAACTGATCCAGGATGTAAAGCGACGTGCCGGCGATGGGCAAGGTCAGCAAAGCGGCCATCAAAGCCACCGCGCCCCAGCGCGCGCGGTCATCG
>DATFZT010000144.1:0-6402 GCA_035314185.1 Terriglobales bacterium | reverse complement strand
CGACCATCTTTCGCATCCACGGCCCGTTCTTGTTTGGCGCGACGGACAAGATTGACGTGGTCACCGAGAATCTTCACCAGCTTCCACCGGTAGTTATTCTGCGCCTGCGAAATATGACCGCGCTCGATGCCACCGGACTCTTCGCCCTGGAAGAAGTCGCGCGCTCGCTGAAGAAGAGCGGCCGCGCGTTGATTCTTTGTGGTGCGAGGGAGCAGCCGTTGAAGCTGATCCAGCAGACGGAGTTTGAGGAGTTAGTTGGTCCCGAGAATATTTGCGACAACGTGCAGGATGCCCTGCGCCGCGCCGAGGAGGCATTTGAAAGACTGCAACCGGCGGCGAAAGCGACGACGGCAAGGTAGGCCGCAAAATGCAGATCCCTCACTTCGTTTGGGATGACAATTTGTGGAGTGTCTCTAGCGCATCGCCGCGGCATTCACCAGGTTGGCATTCAGATAGCGGCTCATCGCCAGATCGATGATAGACCCAATCATCTCCGTGTAGGAGAGCCCCGACGCCCTCGCGGCCATGGCAAATTCCTGACGGCTCGCCAGCCACGGATTCGGATTCGCTTCGATCACATACACATCGCCGTTCGGAGCCAGTCGCATGTCGATGCGTCCATAGTCGCGCAGCTTCAGTGCGCGGTACGCGGCCAGCGCCGTATCTTCCAGCCGCTTCGTCGTCGCCTCGTCCAGATTTTCCGCGATAGCCGACTTGGTCAGCTTGTAGACTTCGGTATTCTTCTCGAACTTCACATCATAGGTGGCGATTTTCGGCGTGCCTTCCGGCAAGCGTGACAGATCAAGTTCCACCAGCGGCAAAACTTGCGTTCGTTCGTAGCTGCCGAGAATTCCAGCGTAAATTTCGCGGCCCTCGATGTATTCCTCAATCAGGGCAGGCGAGTCGAATTCATCCTGGATGTATTGGATACGCTCCATCATCTCTTTGATGTTTTTCACGACCGAGCCGGCATCGATGCCGATCGATCCATCCTCCCACGATGGTTTGACGATGAGGGGAAAGGAAATGTCATGAGCGTGTTCAATGCGTCCGCGATAGGCAGTCGCAAAAAACGGAGTCTTGATGCCGTGAAAGGCGAAGATTTTCTTGGCGATCGCTTTGTCCTGGGACATGAAAATGGCGTGCGGGCCAGCGCCGGTGTAGCGCAATCCCAGCAAGTCGACATACGCGACCACGTTCATTTCCTTGGTGTCGTCGCCGTCGAAAGACTCGGTCAGGTTGAAAAGGAGGTCGGCATCGCAACGCGAGAGCGAGTGCAAGGACTGCGGGCGCCCGTCGAGTTCGAAGTAGGAGGGCTCGTGTCCCAGTTTTTGCAGCGCCTCAAAGATCTCCTCGCGGTCGGTCTTTTCTTTTTTGACCTTTTTCACTTTCTTGCGAGGTTTGGGCGCGGGCGAAGCCGCCGCCTCTTCTTTCGCCGCCGCAGCGACCGGGTCTTCATTCCACAAGTCGTAGAGTAGGGCAATTTTAAGTTTTGCTCCGATCATATGTCACCTCGGAAAGCAAGCCAGTAGCCAGCGGCCAGTAGCTTCTACTATGGCTGAATAAATTTTCCTTTCGCCACATAGGTCATCACCAGCGCGGTGGCATAGGCCGTGACTTCTGCCAGATGTTCCGCGCTGCGCGTTTTGTCGGTGCGCAAGTCGAGTTCACCGGCGCGTTTTTCAATCGTGTCGATCAAAGCCTTGATCAGCGGACGCTGCGCACCCGTCCACTGCGCAACCTTGTCAATCACCGCTTTGCGATGCTGATGCAAAAATTCATGGGCCGGCAGCGCCGTCTTGCGCCGCTTGGATACGGAGAAGAGGTCGCGCAAGTCCGTATCAGGCGTGAGTTCGGTGACCGCAACTTCTTCCCGCCCGTTCCGGTGTCCATCCTGATGATAAAACTCGGCGACTGTCGTCTCCATATCATCGACCGTGATGTCCGCCTGTCCGCGGCGTCGCGGAGGGTCGCTTTTCCCAAGCTTCGGCGCCAGCCGGTTCAGGTAACTCAATTTCTCCATCGCACCCCAGCCGCGATAGCGCTTGCGCCAGTTCGAGCGCGGCGTCAGCCACACCGCAAACGTCTCGGCAAAATCTTCATCCGGATGTTTCTGCGCGTACCATCCCGGCAAATGTCGCACATAGTCGCGCGAAAACGGTGCGGGCCGGTAATTGTCGTGATATGGACGGCGAAACGGCCCGAAGATCTTTTTCCACTCCGGTCTATTGTGCAGCTTGTACGCATAGGTAAACGCGTGTCCGGCCTCATGCCGCAGGTACATCATGATTTCTCTCGCGTCTTCGAGATCATGCGTTTCCTTTTCCAGCTGCGCCAGCGCCGCATGCGCCAGGTAAAACGGAATCCCGATAATCGGCTCGCCCGACGGGCATCCCCACTCGTCGGTTAAGTAAACTTCCGGACGAAACTTAGTCAACCCCTTGGCGTCCAGCTCGCGATAGAGCTGTTCGACAAAGCGTTCCACCGGCGATCCGGCAAGCGTAAGCCCCAGCTCGCGAATCGGCCGACTCAGAAGTTCCTGGTACGCGGGTTCAGGTTTTGCATTTACGATGTCATGCACAAACGCACGCTCACAAATAGTCTGCAACCGCGCGGGCACACACGGGGAGCAGTGTCACTACGGTTAACAGTAAACGAAAGTGTGGTTATTTTGAAGTGACTGCGGTAATGGGGGGCGGACGCCCCTGCGCGAACTTACTGAATCAGCGTCCCATTCCCATTCGGCTCTTCCGGCGGAATCACTACCGCCGCCGCGACCCGATCTCCCGGCTCAACGTTCAACAACCGCACTCCCTGGGCCGAGCGCCCCGATTCGCGGATGAACTTTGATTCGATGCGGATGATCTTGCCGTACTGGCTGATCAGCATCACCTCGGATTTCTCCGTCACCTGCGAAATGCCGACGACTTTGCCGTTGCGTGCCGTGGTCTTGACGTTGATCACTCCTTTGCCGCCGCGGTTAGTGAGCCGATACTCGTCGGCGGGGGTGCGCTTGCCGTATCCGTTCTCAGTGACGGAAAGAATGAGAGATCCTTTCTCCGGAACCAGGTCGGCGATTTCGGGAGCGACCTCGCCTTCCTTCAGGATCGCTTTCGCTTCCGGCTTGATCGTGGTCGCCATGCCGACGATGTAATCTTTTTCAGCCAGATTCATGCCGCGCACGCCGGTGGCGTTGCGTCCCATGGGACGCACGTCATCTTCGTCGAAGCGAATCGCCTGTCCATCATGCGACGCGAGGAAGACGATCTGGTTGCCGTCGGTCAGCGATGCCGCGACCAGTTCGTCTCCCGGCTCGATGTTGATGGCGATGATGCCGCGCGACATCACATGGCAGAAATCTTTCACGGCGCTCTTTTTCACCGTGCCGTTGTGCGTGGCAAAAAAGACGTACCTGTTTTCTTCTTCCAGATCGCGCACGGCGAGCATGGTGCGCACGGTTTCTCCGGGCTGCAGGCCAACCAGGTTGCCGACGTGCTTGCCTTTACCGGCGGCGGCGATGTCGGGAATCTCATACACTTTCAGCCAGTACACACGTCCGGTGTTGGTGAAAATCAGAATATAGGCGTGAGTGGAGGCGATGAAAAGATGCTCGACGAAATCCTCGTCGCGCGTCTTCATGCCGGTGCGCCCGGTGCCGCCGCGCCGCTGCATGCGGTAAGTCGAGATCGGAGTGCGCTTCATGTAGCCGGAATGGCTGACCGTGACCGCAACCTGCTCGTCGGCAATCAGGTCTTCGAGCATGATTTCCGCAGCTTCGTCTTCGATCACCGTGCGGCGCGCGTCGCCGTATAGTTTCTTAACCTCTTCCAGTTCCTTGATGATTACCTTGCGCAGCTTTGCTTCCGAAGCAAGAATCGATTCGTACTCGGCAATCGCTTCGCGTACCTGCTTCAACTCGTTCGAAATTTCGTCGATCGACAGCTTGGTCAGCCGATGCAGTTGCAGTTCGAGGATAGCGTCGGCCTGCCTAGCGGTAAACGGTTTCTCGGCGGCAAGCTTCGGAGCGCGTCCGGTGGTGTTGATGTCAATCTTCTTGCCGCCGAAGTAAGCGACCAAATTCTCTCGAGCGTCGGCGCGGTTGGCACTGCCGCGAATGATCACGATGACGTTATCAAGGTGATCGAGCGCGGTCAGATAGCCTTCCAAGATGTGCTCGCGATCGCGCGCTTTATTCAGCAGATACGAAGTGCGCCGGCGCACCACATCGACGCGATGGTCGATGAAGTGCTTGATCGCCTGGATCAGCCCCAGTTCCTTCGGCTGCCCGTTGACCACGGCCAGCAGAATCATGCTGAAGCCTTCTTGCATCGAGGTATGTTTGAAGAGCTGATTGAGTACGATCTGCGGTTCGGCTCCGCGTTTGAGCTCGATCACAATGCGCATGCCGTCGCGATCGCTTTCATCGCGAATGTCGGAGATGTCGTCGATGGTCTTGTCGTTAACCAGGTCGGCGATGCGCTCGATGAGACGCGCCTTGTTCACCTGATAAGGAATTTCGGTAACGATGATCGCCTGCTTGTCTTTGGTGACGTTCTCGATGGCGGCACGCGCGCGCATCATGAAGCGGCCGCGGCCCGTTCGATAAGCTTCGAAGATTCCAGCGCGGCCGTGGATGATGGCTGCCGTAGGAAAGTCAGGTCCCTGCACAAACTTCAAAATTTCCGGCAACTGCGCGCCGGGATTATTCACCAGCGTGATGGTGGCATCGACAATCTCAGTCAGGTTGTGCGGCGGAATCTTGGTGGCCATGCCGACGGCAATGCCGTCAGATCCATTGACCAGCAAGTTGGGATAACGCGCCGGCAGAACCGCGGGCTGCGTTTCCGTGCCATCGTAGTTCGGATAAAAGTCGACCGCTTCTTTGTCGAGATCCTCAAGCAGGGCGGTAGAGACACGCGTCAAACGAGCTTCGGTGTAACGATCGGCCGCCGGCGGGTCGCCATCGACCGAGCCGAAGTTGCCTTGGCCATCCACCAGCGGAGCGCGCATGGCAAACGGCTGCGCCAATCGCACCAATGCGTCATAAACGGCGAGGTTCCCATGGGGATGGTACTTGCCCATGACTTCGCCGACGATGCGGGCGCACTTGCGCGTGGCGCCGCCGGGGCGAAGGCCCATCTGCTGCATGGTGTAAAGAATGCGGCGATGCACCGGCTTCAGTCCGTCGCGGACGTCGGGCAGCGCGCGGCCGATAATCACCGACAAGGAATAGTCGAGATACGACCGCTTCATTTCCTCTTCAATGTTGACGGGCTGCATGTTGAGGGCGCCCGGACCGGTAGGAGATTGCCCGTTGCCTCCCGGAGGAGGAGTTAAGGGAAGTTCGGGATTTTGGGGATCGTCAGCCATGAAGTTAGCTCTCAGCTCTCAGTCGTCAGTTTTCAGTAAAAGCCCGTATGAGCCTATGTGAGGACGGGCACCTCGCCCGTCCAAGCGGAGCGAAAGCTCCGCACGTTCTGTCTCGCTAAAAATCGCGCTAAGTTATTGCATTTACAGGCATTATCTGACTGGATTTACTCGAGAATTATACCACGTTTCGGGGCTGCCAAGGTGGGAATGAAGGTTGGCTTTTCAGGCTCTTCTTGCGGGCTCTCCGCAGGGTCAACGGTGGTTTAGCCCGCATCTTTGCTTCCCGTACCGGCATCCGAACACACGCGACTGACCTATGGTGGTGCTGCTCGTACTTTTCGGCGCGTGGCTGGTTCTAAGGGGTATCGGCGCGCTCGGCGTGGCCGCACTCGGCACGTGGCACGAGTCGGTCCGTTGTGCCCTCGCCGTCATGTTCGTTTTCACCAGCGTCGCGCACTTCAACAAGATGAGACACGATCTGGCGCGGATGATCCCTGCCTACTTTCCGCAGCCGATGCTCGTCGTTTACATCACCGGCGTTGGCGAGTTTCTTGGCGCGGCGGGGTTGCTGATTCCGAGATTTCGCTCCCTTGCCGGAACCTGCCTCATCCTGCTGCTCATCGGGATGTTCACCGCGAATATCAACGCTGCCTTGAAAGGAGTGACGCTGGGTGGCAAGCCCGTGACCCGGCTCCGGCTGCGGACTCCGATGCAAATCTTGTTCATCGGCTTGATCTGGTGGGCTTCGACCTAGGAATCCGGGCGCGCGTCTATGCTCTGCGCAGCGTCAGAAGCGTAATCTCCGGAGGCACACCAATCCGCACCGGGAAGCCGAACGTTCCGAGGCCGCGGTTCACATAGAGAGCAGCTCTCTGTAAGCCGTTGCTTCCGGGAGCGCCAGCATGGCCGTTCATAGGAATAGGCAAGTGATAAAGTCCGGCGACAAACGGCGAGATCAGCCGAGCCGGACTGACACTGTGATCCACAATCTCAAACTTTACTTGGCCGCCGTGGGTGTGCCCGGCAAGGCTG
>DATFZT010000143.1:0-9033 GCA_035314185.1 Terriglobales bacterium | reverse complement strand
CAGGCTCTGGCATCTGAGCCTCCCATCTTGGGGATCGGCCTCCCCAAAGTTTATGAAATGGTGGGGACCGGATAGGCCTACGCCGAACGGCACTCCATCGGCCAACTAACGTGGATTCACGTGGCCGGTTCCCACTTTTTCCTCAGCAAGAAACCTGGCAAACACTTCATTGGATAGGAGACGTCCTCGGGCGGTGAGGCGCAGGGTTGCGCCTTGCTGCTCGAGCAGACCTTCCAGCACGCTTTGCCGGATCGCTGCTTCCCAGACGGTAGCCATTTCTGGGCGGGGTCCTTGTTGAAGCCCTGGAATATCGATACCGCGGTTGAGGCGCAGTCCGAGGAAGAGGCTTTCTTCGATTGCCGCTTGCCCGGATACCGGAGTCACCGTGCGCGGCGCACGATTCATGTAGGCGTCGAGCGAGTCGGGAGTTGCAAAGCGGATGGCTTGGTAACCCTCGCCCTCGTAACGACCTTCGTTCTGATCCTCGGCGACAAGCATGGAGTGCGCGTCGACGCCGAAACCGACATAGGGCTGGCGCGTCCAATATTTCAAGTTATGGCGAGACTCGTTGCTTCGTGAATGGCCGGCGTCCGACGCCGCGACGGCGCGTGCAAAGTTGGAAATTTCGTACTGCACGATGCCGGCGGCCGCTAACATTTCGCGCGCCTGCTGGTAGAAATCTGCGGTTGCGTCGTCGTTGGGAACGAAGTGGGCGTGGTAGCGGGCGCCTCCGGCGATCAGTTCTCTGCCCAGGCGCGAATCCTCGTCTACTTCGAGCATGTACACGCTGGCGTGCGGAACACCGGTCGCAATCATCTCGGATATCGAGTAGGCCCAGCTATCCGCCGTCTGGTGCGGCAACCCGGCGATCAGGTCAATATTAATGTTGGCGAGGCCCGCGTCCCGCAGACGTGCGATTTCTTGCAGAACAGTGGTGCGTTTGTGCAGTCGCCCGACGGACTGCGCCTCCTGATCGACGAAAGACTGCACGCCCAGGCTCACGCGGTTCACGCCACATTGCTGCAAGGTTTCGATCAGAGCGGGCGTAAGCGTGCCCGGGGCGCATTCGACCGTGATCTCGGCATCGGGCGTAATCGCAAAATGATTGCGTACGGCGGCAAAGAGGCGCAGCAACTGTGCTGCCTCGAGGATGGAAGGAGTGCCTCCCCCGAGATAGATGGAGTCGGCACTTTCTTCGAGTGCGCAGCCTAGGTCCGACGCAAGCTGGCGCGAGTCGGCGACATCTTCGAGCAAGCGGGCAACGTAGTTCTCGTAGGCGGACTTCGAAAACACGTCGGAGGCAAAGTTGCAGTAGCTGCACTTGGTCCGGCAGAAGGGAACCGAGATGTAGAGGCCAAGGGACATGCTGTTGCTGTTGTTCATTCTATGGGATACGCCCGGCCGGACAGTGGCTTAAAATAGAAACTCGGGCCCCGTCAAGAATGGGCGGAACAGGTCAGAGGTGGCCATGAATGGCGCAAACATGAATAACGCAAATGTGAGCAATGACTCGATTGAACTTTTGTGCAATCACTGCGGCAAGACATTTTCCGCCTTTCTGCACGAAATGGCCGACCAGAATGCCAAGGTCGTATGCCCTGATTGCCGCGAGAGCCCTGACTGCAAGCCTGCGAAAGCTACCAAGAAGGTTGCGGGAGCTCGGTCGGTCAAGAAGACTATCTAGAGAGTTGCTGTTCTTTCTCTACCCATTTCGTCTTGCATTTTTTTGCTGGCAAAAAATGCGGGCGGCTTTGCGGCCGCCCGATTCACAGTCTTACTTTGCCGAGCTAGTTCGCCTGCGGTAGTTCTGCCACAAACCCGGCAAAGAACGCCAGAGTGCCGGGGTTGCCGGGATCCTGGAGCAGGAGACCGCGCGTGATCAGCGGCACCGCCGTAGTATCGGCGGACAGTGCGCTGAGGCCGTTCAGGTTAAGGAACAGCGTAGTGTTGCCGGTATAAACGGTCACCGGCCCACCGGCAGCGTAGCCCACCAAGCCATTGTTTGAAAGCTTGAAGGATCCGGCGTTGTCGTTGGTTACGGTGACGCTTCCCGGCACCAGCGTGCCGTAAACGCCCTGACGACGCAGCGAAATCATCTGCGGGGTAAACGTGGGGTTCACGAAACTGCCGCCGATGAAGACTCTCTGGCCAACTTCGATGGATGTGTTACTGAACAGCGCATTGGTAAGCGGCCCGTCGAGGAAACAGATTTCGTAATCGGTCACCGCGCTGATGTCGATGGTCTGGATAGTGCGCGAGTCGCTGTCCAGGTCTGCGCCCGTCTCACCGATCCACATGGTTACTGACTGCGCCTGGCCAGAGCTGTTGTTAGTGACCTGCAGAACGCGCCCGGAGAGGAACGAATGCGCCGTGGTGATGACCTCCACGCTGTCGGCCATCAGGCTGCCATCCGCCTGAAATGAACCTTCGACCCCAACAATTGCCGGAACCGCAAGATCGTTCATGTTCCAGCCGCTGTTGAACTGGGTGCTGTCGTTGACGTAGACCGTTAACTGGCGGCCATAGGGCCCTTGAATGACAAATGAGCTATTGGCTTGATCCACCGAGGCCAGTCCGCCGGTCAGATCCGTAACCTTGGCATCAGGATCGCTCGCCCTCGTGGCTTTGACATAGATAACCGGATTCACGGTGCCGGTAACTTGCCCGTTAGTGACGACCAGCGATTGCCGGATATCGAATTCCACCTTCAGGCCGGCCAGACCGTTGCTCCCCACAACCATTGGAGTGGGGAAATTGACCGTCATTGAGTAAGGAGACTGGGGCAGCGTGCCGTTGATGGTGTTCAGCGCCGGCGGATCCTGGGTCATGTCGACAAAAGAAATGACCGGGTTCGCCAGCACGAAGGTCGCGCTGCTGTAAGTATCCGCAGGAACAGAGTTGAACGCGAGCGGCGAGCGCAGGCCCAAAAGGCGCGCGAAATCTACGGTTGTTGGAGCCGATAGCACCTGTGGCGAATTGTTCTTGCCGGTCAGGGTGATGGAGTTGATGGTAACGTCAAAGCCCACTACCGAGGCCAAGGGCGCATCTTCGCCAGTGACGAACACGTTGCCGGACTGTTGTGCCGGCGGAGTGGAGTTTGAGGAGTTAGAGCTGCAACCAACGAGCGTGAGGGTTGCGAGCAAGGCAGCGACGGTCAATTTCAATGCACGGAACTTTTTCATGCCGGTCTCCAGGTAAAGAATTGGTGGGGAGAAACGATCTGTCATACGGATATGGAAACCCGCTCACTTCCGGAAAGTCGCGTAACCTTATGGCTGGATTACCTCCCCGGATTCGGTCCGCCCGTCTGCGCGCGATTGCCCTTGCTTTTGAGTAAGTTAGATAGATATGCGCGGAGGCAGACTTGCTCGCAGCCGTAGAACGCTCCTGATTCTGACCTGCTGCCAAGACGCTCCCCACTCTATGGCGAGAACCTTTTTCCATCCTGCGCGCCGGCTCGACCATCTATCTGGAGTGGTGTTGTTGGGGTAGTCTTTATTAAGGTAGTCTTTAGATTTTAGGGTTCTCTTGCGCCACCGATGGCCTCCAATCAGGAAGAAGAAGTATTAGGCAAAGCGTACGACGGCCGGCTGATGCGGCGGCTGCTTACGTATCTGCGTCCCTATAAATGGCACGTGGTGGTGGCGCTCGCAGCCATCATCCTGAAGTCGGTCCTGGACGTGCTGGGACCGTTCCTCACCAAGATCGCCATCGATAAATACCTGGCCAAGTCGCCCAACTCGCATTCATGGATTGGCGACCGCCTGAGCAGCGCTCCGCTGACCGGCATCGCTCAGATTGGCGGCCTGTATGTCGGAATTCTCGTCCTCACCTTCGCGCTGGAGTTTATCCAGACCTACCTAATGCAGTGGACGGGGCAGAAGGTGATGTTCGATCTGCGCCGGCAGATTTTCCGCCACTTGCAGCACATTCACGTCGGGTTTTTCGACAAGAATCCGGTGGGGCGGCTGGTGACGCGGGTGACCACCGACGTCGACGCGCTCAATGAAATGTTTACGGCGGGCGTGGTCTCCATTTTCGAAGATGTCTTCGTGCTGGCCGGCATTATCGCCATCATGATGGAGATGAACTGGAAACTGGCGCTCATCACGTTTGCCGTGCTTCCGCTGATCTTTTACGCGACCAAGATTTTTCGCGACAAAGTGCGCGATTCCTACCGGCGCATTCGCACGGCGATTGCCCGGATTAATTCCTTCCTGCAAGAAGCGGTCTCGGGAATGCTAGTCTTGCAGCTTTTCAATCGCGAGAAGCGTGCCTTCAATAGATTTTCCGACATCAACGCCTCGCACATGGAGGCGTTCAAAGACGCCATCATGGCCTACTCGGTTTACTACCCGGTGGTCGAAATCCTGGCGTCGATTGCGGTCGCCAGTATCATCTGGTTCGGTGGGAATGGAATCCTCCAAAACGCCAGCGTTTCCAGCGTGGCCATTGGATTTTCCAGGAAAAGCCTTCTCACCTTTCACATGGTGAGCAGCGTAATGACGCTCGGCGTGCTGGTGGCGTTCATGCAGTACGCGCAGCGGTTCTTCCGCCCGATTCAGGATCTGAGCGAGAAGTACAACATCCTGCAATCGGCGATGGCCGCGGGCGAGCGCGTGTTCAAGCTGCTGGATACCAAGATTGAAGTCACGTCGCCCGCGATCGCGAAACAACCGCAGGGCCCGGGGCGGATTGAATTCGATCATGTATGGTTCGCCTACAACACGAGTGGAGAGCCTGACTGGGTGCTGCGCGACGTTAACTTTGCACTTGAGCCGGGCGAGACGATCGCCGTCGTCGGCCACACCGGAGCGGGCAAGACTACGCTGATCTCTTTGCTGATGCGCTTCTATGACGTGCAGCGGGGAGCGATTCGCATCGACGGCGTGGATATCAAGGAGATGAATCTCGACGACTTGCGCAGTCGCTTCGGCGTTGTCTTGCAGGATCCCTTTCTATTCAGCGGTACGGTCGAGGGCAACATCCGCCTGGGAACGGCGCGCATTCAGGACCAGGACGTGGAACAGGCGGCGGAGGATGTCAACCTCGCCGATTTCATCCGAACCCTGCCGGGGGGATTCAAGGAAGAAGTGCGCGAACGCGGCTCGACGCTCTCGACCGGCCAGAAGCAGTTGATCAGTTTCGCGCGCGCGCTGGCGCACAATCCGAAGATTCTGATTCTGGATGAGGCGACTTCAAGTGTGGACACGGAGACCGAGTTCCGTGTGCGCGACGCGCTCAACCACATGGTGGAAGGGCGAACGGCGCTGATCATCGCGCACCGGTTGTCGACCATCCAGCGTGCCGACAAGATCATCGTGATGCACAAAGGGCAGGTCCGCGAAATGGGATCGCACCAGCAACTGCTGGCCCAGCGCGGAATTTACTACAAGCTCTACCAACTGCAGTATAAGGATCAGGAGATGCCGACCGGGGCTCCCCCGGTCACCGCGAACGCGGACGACTGAACGCTGGTCCATCGATCCCGTTACAATGTGACCCGTGCAAGTTCTCATCTCCGCCGGTGAAGCCTCTGGCGAAATGTATGGCGCGCAACTGATGGAAGCTCTGCGACGGCGCGCATCCATCTCCGCCTGTGTGGAGACGGGACTTCGTCCCGTCCCGGCGGGGCAAAGCCCCGCCACCACACAAGCCCTGCAGCTTGAATTTTTCGGCGCGGGCGGGGAGCGCATGCGGGCTGCCGGGTGCGAAATCATCGTCGACGCGAAAGACCTTGCGGTTGTCGGCATTACTGAGATTCTTAGCCATCTGCCGGAGATTCTCGGCCTCTATCGGAAATTGATTCGAGCGGCCGATGAAAAACGTCCGGCGCTTGCCGTCGTCATCGACTCGCCAGCTTTCAACTGGCGTGTGGCGCGGCAAATGCGCAAGCGTGGCATTCCGGTGGTTTATTACGTCTGCCCGCAGTTCTGGGCGTGGCGGCAGGGACGCGTCAAGCTGCTGCGCAAGTACGCCAACAAGGCGCTGGTGATTTTTCCCTTCGAAGAAAAGTTCTATCGCGACCGCGGAGTGGACGCGACGTTCGTCGGCCATCCACTGGCCGATTTGCCCGCGCCCGCAATTACTCGCGAAGCATATGCGGCCGAGAATCAGCTCGACACTGCAAAATCTTGGATCACGCTGATGCCAGGCAGCCGCCGCAAAGAAGTGCGCATGAACCTGCCCACGATTCTTGCGGCGGCGGATCTGCTGGAGCACGATCCGCTGCAAAAAGATCTGCTGGACAAAGGTCGGCCCGGCGGCGGTTATGAATTTCTGCTGCCTGTCGCACGCACGCTGGACGCTTCATTTCTCCGGGAATTGATCGGGGCGCCGCCAACAGAGACGCGGCAAGCCGCGTCTCTACCCAGCATTCACCTGGTCCCTGAGGCGCTGCCTGCCTTGTTTCACTCGCGCGCGGGAATCGTTGCCAGCGGTACGGCCACGGTCGAAGCTGCCATCATGGGCACTCCTTTTGTCATGGTGTACCGCGTGTCCCGGCTGACGTATGCGCTAGGCAAGCCGCGCGTGAAGGTTCCTTACTTTGCGATGGTCAACCTGATCGCGGGGGAGGAAATCGTCCCGGAGCTAGTGCAGCACAAATTCACGGCGCAAAACATCGTCACGGAACTGAACAACATCATCCCCGATGGCGAGCCCCGGGCGCGCATGATCGAACGCTTGGCGGCGATACGAGCAAGACTGAAGCAGGGAAGCGGCACCGCCACACTTCCTTCAGAAAAGGCAGCGGAGATCATATTGAAGGAGATCAGCCTGAACACGATGATGTAAATTTTCAGCAAACAAATTTCTCTAACCCTTGTCCTCACAGCATCTTTTGCGGGAAAATTAACATCTTAGAGACTGTTGTCCTGCCAGGAGACTCTACTTGAAGCTTTGCTACTCTCGACCGGCGCGCCGGGCGCTCGGTTCAACGGTTGTCGTTTTTCTGGTTGTTTTTCTTGCCTCGGTCGCGCACCGGCCGGCGCTGGCGGCCGAGAAGACGCGCCTGCGCGTTGACGATTACCAGATCGACGTCGAACTCCTGCCGCAGACTCACAAGCTCACCGCACGCGCCACCGTCAAAGTGACGGCCATCGACGACGTCACCGTAGCCACGTTTCAGTTGAACAACGCGCTACGCATTACCAAGCTCACGGACGCGAACAACAAGCCGCTCACTCCCGAGCGCAACACGCAGGAATCAACCGTGCGCTTCGCGCTCAACAGCAACCTGGCAAAGAATACGACCACCAACTTCACCTTCGAATACGAAGGCACGCTGGAGAGCGCCGAGGAGAGCCCGGTTGAGGGATTGAAGCTCGCTTACGTCGGCCCGGAGACCAGCTACTTGTTTTACTCCGGATTATGGTTTCCGGTTGCGGGGTACGGCGTCAACCGTTTTACTTCGACCATTAACGTTACCGTCCCGGCGCACATGGTGGTGATCGGTAGCGGGAAGGAATCGTCCGGAGCGGCTGCGGCGCCCACCAAAAAGCCCGCGACCGTGATTGCGAACTCCAAGACTTTCTCCTTCGCCTGGGATAAGCCGAGTTTCCCCGGCACGATCATTGCCGGCACGTTCCAGGAGTTCAAACTCGATGAAGCGGGCATCGACCTGCATGTGTTCTTCAAGCCCAATAAACAGGACCTGGGCGCGGAGTACGCATCGACGGCGGTCAAGGCATTCACCTACTTCGTGACCCAGTATGGAGTCGCACCCTCGACGCGGTTAAAGATCGTGGAACTCCCCGATGACACCGTGCCCACGGCCTGGGCGCCTGAAATCGCTGCCCTTTCGAGCCGAGCGATTACGGAGAAGACCAACTACCGGCTGCTGGCCAATACCATTGCCCATCAGTGGTGGGGCGTCTCGGTGAGTCCGGCATCGAAAGAAGACTGGTGGATCAGCGACGGCTTCTCGCGCTACTCCGAAGCTCGCTATGTGGAGAGCGCGGCGGGCGAAGCGGGACTTGAGGAAATGATCAAGGACATGTCAGTGGGAGCGCTCGCCTATGACAGCGTGCCGCTTTCGAGCGCCAACAAGCTGGACTATTTTTCTCCCGAATTTCAATCGCTGGTGACCGACAAGGGCGCCATGATCCTGCATATGCTGCGCTGGGTGGTCGGCGAGAAAGATTATTTGAAGATCATGCGCGACTTCGCCACCAAATATGCGGGCAAATCCGCCAGCACCGACGATTTCCGAGAACTCAGCGAGCAGTTATCTGGACAAAAACTCACATGGTTCTACTCCCAATGGATGGATTCGACCAGCGCCCCTGAGTTCAAGGCCAAGTACACAATCTACCGGCTGGGTAACAACAAGGGCTTCCGGATCGTCGGGGCAATCTCGCAGGATCTCGATCTGTTCCGCATGCCGGTAAATTTGAAAATCGATACCGATGGAAAAACGGAAGAAAAGCGCATTGAGGTGGTGGGCACCGATTCCCCGTTTTCGGTTGAAACCTTTGGACGCCCGCGGCGGATCGCGGTTGATCCCGAAAACCGTGTACTGACCAACTCCAAGGACATCAAGCTGCGTTCCTCCATCGTGCGCGGACAGGGCCTGATCCAGCAAGGCGACCTGGCAGGAGCGCTCAGCGAATTCAACAAAGCGCTCGAAGTCAACAAGAACAGCTCGTACGCTCACTACCGGATCGCCGAAGTATTTTACATGCAAAGGAATTATCAGGCGTCGGCGAACGCCTATCGCGAATCGCTGAATGGCGACGGAGAGCCGCGATGGACCGAAGTTTGGAGCCACTTGCAGCTGGGGAAGATTTTTGATGTAACCGGCCAACGCGAACGCGCCGTCAATGAATACCGCCAGGCCATCCAGACCAACGACAATACCCAGGGCGCTCTCGACGAAGCGCGCAAATACATGCAAAAGCCCTACGAGCGCGAAAAGGGAACCTAACCCTCCCTGGTAGAGACGCGGCTTGCCGCGCCTCGGCAGTGCCTCGCTGCCCGAGACGGGGCAAGCCCCGTCTCTACTATAAAAATTGCTAAACGGAAAAAGGGGGC